>CAUGVQ010000027.1 GCA_959602875.1 uncultured Collinsella sp.
CAGTTCGAATCTGGTACGGGCTACCAACGATTTTACGAGGCTCCTTTGGGAGCCTTTTTTCATGCGTGCTTTGGGAGTTTTGAGCCGCCCGCCGAATGGGGGTCAGACGAGCCGGAACGTACGCTAAACTAGGTGTGTTACACGTGTCGGAACACTCGAGTCATCGATTGCCTTATAGGGGAGCGCCATGTCGGATTCCTCCAAGCACAACCCGCCCGTTGGCACGGTCGATGCGGCGCCCGCTGGCGGCGACGACCACAAGGGCGCGCGCCGCGGCGCCATCTTCATCGGTTTCGTTCTCATCTGCTACATCATCTTTCTCGTGGTGACAGGTCAGGTTGCCGAGTTTTGGGCCGCCATGCAAAACGTGCAGATCCCCTGGCTCGTGGTTGCCTGCATCTGTATGGCGCTCTACATGCTGTTTGGCGTGGCCGCCTACGCCATCGCCGTCTGGCTCGATCCCAACTCGCCCGTTGGCATCCGTGACCTCATCTCCGTCGAGATGAGCGGCATCTTCTTCGGTAACCTCACGCCCATGATGGTCGGCTCCTCTCCGGCGCAGATTTACCGTCTCACCAAGTGCGGTATGAACGTGGGCGAGGCGGGCGCTACGCAGTTCACCCGTTTCCTTGTCTATCAGTTTGGCCTCGTGGCGTGGGGTGCGATTCTGCTCATCGCCAAGATGCCGTTTTTTGCCGAGAAATACGGTGATATCACGCTTTTGTGCGTGTTCAGCTTCGGCGGCCACGCGGTGCTGCTGCTCGCGATCGTTGCCATCTGCCTCATGCCCAACACGGTCATCAGGCTGGGCCGCTGGGCGCTCTCGGTCCTCGCGCGCCTCGGCCTTGCCACGAGCAAGATCGACGGCTGGCGCGAGTTCCTCGACACCGAGGTCCATGCGTTCTCCGATAAGTTCAAGATCTCGATGGCTCACGGCAGCTCGATGCTCCTCACCGTGGTCATCACGATGATCCAGCTCGCGTTCTTCTACCTCGTGCCGTACTTCCTCATGCTCTCGTTTGGCCATCACGACGTGGACTTCTTCTCTGTTATGGCCGCCTCCGCCTTCGTGCAGCTGCTCTCCTCCGCGGTGCCGCTGCCTGGCGGCACGGGCGGTGCCGAGGGTGGCTTCGCGCTCTTCCTCGGCCACTTCTACGGCTCTGCTGCCACGGCCGGCTACCTGCTCTGGCGCCTCATCACCTTCATCGCGCCCACGATCATCGCCGCTCCCATGCTCGGCCTCAAGAGCGCCCACCGTGCAACCATCCACGAGCGTTGGGCGCGCTTCAGCGGCCGCTTTGCGCCGGTGTCCGCCAAGAAGGACGGCAAGGCACCGCGTGTGGCGCATGCGCCCGAGCAGCATAAGCATCACCATCACGCCAGCGCGCAGGCGACGCTTGTCGCCGAGCCGCAGACGACGGCTGGCTCATCCACCGCAACGGGCGCAAACACGTCGCGCGCAACGGAGGCTCCCGCCAAGAAGGCAACGCGCCCCAAGGCCAAGCGCTCTCAAGCCGCCTCCAAGCCACGCGTGCGCCGCACGGCGGAGGGCATCACCGTCACCGCAGCGCCCCGCCGCAAGAAGAAGCCGCGCCCGGCGCCCAAGGCCGCTTCTTCTGAGTAACACCGCGCGAGAAATGCGCAATGCTGTGCGAGCAACGCGCAACGGCAAGCGAGGGTTCGCCTTTGGGCGGGCCCTCGTTTTCTGCAACGTGATCCATGAGGACCTGTAACGACGCCCCGCCCGTGCAGGCAATGCTTTACCATGTCCTGCGGTACATTTTTGTCAGGCAGGAGAGTCGGTATGGTACAAACGTCGCACAAGAGGGTAAAGATCGCGCTTATCATCTGCGCTGTGATAGCGGTGCTCCTGGTGGGCGCCTTGGCGTTTGCGGGCAACTTTCTTGTCGACTTCGCGCTGAACCCGCACGCGAGCTTCACCATGAACAGCATGATGCGCGGCGGCGACGTCGACGGCCTCGAGACCGTCACGCCCGCGAAGGATGCCGACTACAGCGCCGAGGCCCGGGTATGGTTCGACGAGCGCAAGCAAAGCATCTCTCACACGGCCGAGGACGGCACCGAGCTTCTCGGTTGGGAGATTCCCGCCGACGCCGCCGCAGCAGACGGAGGCGCATCGACGGAGGTCCAGACGCTCTGCTACCCGCGCGAGACGGTCGGGGAGCACTCCTACGCCGTCGTGTGCCATGGGTACGTGGGCAAGCCCGCGGACATGGCCAAGTACGCCTATCACTTTTGGCAGATGGGTATGACCGTGGTGATGCCGGCGGCACGCGGGCACGAACGCAACGTGGACGCCGGCCTCATCCAGATGGGTTGGCAGGACAGTGCGGACCTCGTGGGATGGGTGGGCGACATCGTCCAGCGCGACCCGCAGGCCAAGATCATGCTCTTTGGTGTCTCCATGGGAGGGGCGGAGGTCATGATGGCCTCCGGCCGTGATCTTCCCGACAACGTCCGCCTCATCGTGGAGGACTGCGGCTATTCGAGCGTGTGGGACGAGTTCTCGCTGCAGCTGGGCAACGTCTTCGGTCTGCCGAGTTTCCCTTTGCTCAACGCCGCCGACCTCGCCTGTCAGATTCGCGCCGGCTACGGCTTTGACGAGGCGAGCGCTACCGACATGCTCGCCCAAGCAAGCGTGCCCATGCTCTTCATCCACGGCGACGCCGACGAGTTCGTGCCCTTCTCAATGCTCGATGTGAACTACAACGCCTGCGCCAGCGCGGTAAAGGAGAAGCTCGTGATCGAAAACGCGGGGCACGGCCAAGCTTCCTCGACCGACCCCGCGCTCTACTGGGATAGCGTCGACGGCTTCATAGCCGCCCATATGGGCTAGATTGCATCGGCGCGCAGTGCCTCCACAATGTTCTCGCTTTGGCTCTTCCTAAGGGCGTAAACCACGCTCACCACGATCACGGCGAGTACCACCGCAAGGGAAACGGCGATCTGCACCACGGGCAGCTGGAACTCGTAGGTGGAGTACGAGAGCATCATGGCCTGGTAGAACCCGTAGGAGGCAAGAAGCGCAAGCACAAAGCCAATGGCAAAACCCCGCAGCGCGTAGCTCGCGCATTCGTAGGCGATCATGCGGCGGAAGGCCCGGTTGCCCATGCCGACTGACTTGAGCATGGCAAACTCGCGGCGGCGGAGCATAAGCGCGTTGGCAAGGGTGTTGAAGACGTTCGTCACGGCGATAAGCCCGGTGATGATGGCAAAGCAGTAGATGAAGGTGTTCACCGTGGTCGCCATGAGGCGCGCCTGCAGCTTGCCCTCGGCGATGTTCGTGTAGGTGAAGTCGAGCTCCGGATAGTCGCTGGCGATGCCCTTGAGCTCGTCCTCGAGCTCTGCAGCGCGTGCGGCGTCGCCTTCCGTATCGAAGGAGAGGTTCGCGCGCACATACCCGGTGTTGGCGGAAAGGGCGATGGCTGAGGCGGGCAGGATGAGCTGAAGGGTTCCCGACTGGTCGACGCAGGCCGGTGCGTGGTCGGCGAGTGCCCCCACCTCGACGGCGTCCTCACGTGCGACCGCCTCGTCATAGGGGAGGTAGTGCGCCTCGCCGCGGTCATCGTAATACAGAGCCTGGGGCGTGCCGTCGGGCCCGTCTTCTATGGTGGCGATAAAGCGCCCGTCGAGGTCAGCGAACTCGAGGAACTCGACCGTACCAGTGTCTCTGAACGGTTTCCAAGAGGCGTAGGTCTCGCCGTCGTTGGTGGTGTAGGAGTTCACGGCGATGGCGAGCGGGTGCGCGGTGTCGCAGAAGGCGTCCTCAGAGAGGCCGAGCTCGTCCACATAAGCGCGCCACGTTGCATCATCCACAAAGTAGATGTAGGAGGTTCCGTACCAGGTGCCGTCGGAAAGGACACTCGCGCTGCCATCGAGGCCCGTGATGTCATCGTCGAGCATGCGGGCGGGCACGATCATGTCGGCAACGTAGCTTGTGTTGTATCCGTTTGGATGGGCATCTTCCAGGGTGGAGGCGTCCGCGTAGTAGCGCGCGAGCGCCCGCTGCATGCCCTCGCCGTCGACCTTGCCGTCCGCGAGGGCGAGCGTCTGGTCCGCCCCGGCGCCCGTGGCGTCGATGTAGAGCACAAGGTCCTGCCCCTCCATAGTGTTCACGGCAGTGTCGCTCGCATAGCTCATCACGTCGGCGATGGAGCCGGAGGTGATGAGGAGGGCGACCGAGACAGCGAGCGCGGCGACCGTGACGCGGCCCTTGGACGAGCTACGGGAGAGGTTCTTGTGGGCGATAAAACCAGGCACACCAAAGACGCGCCCTGCGATGCCAAGCGAGCGGCGGTAGGTCTGGCCATGCTTGCCGGCGCGTCGCGTAGTGCGGCGCTGGGCACGCAGCGCGGTGCGGCTCAAACGTACGTCCTGGGTCTGGCGGATGGCATCGACGGCGGAGACACGGCTCGCGCGGATGGCGGGGATCCAAGCGCTCACAAGCAGCGTGACCATGCCGAGCGCGGCAGCGACGGCGAGGGCGGCGGGGCTCACCGCGACGGTGGTCGTAGTGCTGCCGGTGAAGGCGATGAGGCCCTCACGCAGGAGACCGAAGACCACAAAGCAGCCGACAAGGCCGAGCGCGAGGCCTGCGGGGATGCCCGCCGCCCCGATGAGGAGCGCCTCGGTGAGCACGGTGCGGCGCAGCTGCCGGCGGCTCGCGCCTAGGCTCGAGAGGAGGCCGAACTGGCGCGTGCGCTCCGCAACCGAGATGGCAAAGCTGTTGTAGACGAGTGATACGCCCGCGATGACGACCACCGCTGCGAGAATCGCAGCGATCTGGTAGAGGGTGTTCCAGATGGCGGTGTCCGGCGTGGCGCCCATCCAGCGGATGAGGGAGGTGTGGACCGAGCGACCGGCCACCTTGCTCTCGTTTGTGACGGCGTCGACAATCTGCTCGGCTGCCGCCGGGTCCTCGGTGCGGAACAGGACCGATGCCCAGGTCGCGTCGGAATCGTCTGCGATAACGCGCTCAAGCGCGCTACCGTCGTCAAAGACGTAGGCGCTGTTGCCCTGGAGGGCGATGGTGGACGAGAAACCGTAGCTGCGGTAGAAGCCCACTACGGTGCCGGTCATCTGACCGAGATCCGCCGCAAAGGACTCGCGCTGCGTTGCCTCGTCAACATAGCTGCCGTTGTAGGACGTTGCCGTGTAGGTCGTGCCGTCGTCGAGGTTTTGGACGGTGCGTGTACCGAGGTCGAGCGTGACGGTGCTGCCGATGCCGATGGTCCCACCCTCCGCGGTAAGCCCGCACGGCGCGAGGTCGACATTTTGCAGGTAGTGGGGGAGCACGATCTCGCCGGGCGCCTCGGGCGCGCGGCCCGCCACGAGTTCGGGCGTCACCAGAAGGGGTTCGGCGGTGTCCTGCGCCGCGGGCCAGGTCTTGGCATAGAGGTAGCTGCCAAAGAGGCTGCTGTTCTTATCGCCGAGGGACACGGCGCCGAGCTCCGAGATGCTCGTCCACGAGGTGATGCCGGGCTCGTCCATAAGCGCGTCGAAGCTCTCGGGGGTCACGTCGGCGAGCTCGCCGTACCACCAGCCCTCGTCCGCCGCGGTGCGCTCGATGAGCATGCGAGAGAGTGAGACCACGCTCGTGAGCACGGCGGTGATGAGGGCAACCGAGAGCGCCACACCCATGATCGACACGACGGTACGCGTACGGTTGCGCGAAAGCGACTTTAGGGTGAAGCGCGAGAAGATGCTCATCTAGCGCACCCCCTCGGCGGCGTGCGCGGGGCGGTAGGCGGCGCCGCCGCGCGGAGAGAAGGAACCGGTGCCCGCAACCGATGCGGGCGCGGCCGCGCGGGGTGTGCGCTCGGGCTCCCGGCGACGCTCATCACGCACGAGCCGTCCGTCCTCGATCACGATGACGCGGTCCGCCATGAGGGCGATGTCCTCGTCGTGCGTGATGACGATGAGCGTCTGCTTGAGGCGGCGGTTGGATGCGCGCAAAAGGCGCATGATCTCGGTGGAGTTTTTGGAATCGAGGTTTCCCGTGGGCTCGTCGGCGAGTACGACCGCCGGCGCGTTCATGAGCGCGCGGCCGATGGCGACGCGCTGCTGCTGGCCGCCGGAAAGCTGGTTGGGGAGTGCCCGCTCGCGCCCGGTGAGGCCAAGCGCTTCGAGGAGCATCTTGAGGCGGCTCTCGTTGACCTCGCGACCGTCCATAAGGACGGGAAGCGTCATGTTTTCCACCACGTCGAGCACGGGGATGAGGTTGTAGAACTGGTAGACGAGGCCGACCTCGCGGCGGCGGAACACCGCGAGCTCCTCATCGGTCCGGGCGAAGACGTCCTGTCCTTGGAGGCGCACCGTGCCCGAGGTCGGGCGCTCGACGCCGCCCATGAGGTGTAAAAGCGTGGACTTGCCCGAGCCCGAGCTGCCGATGATGGCGACGAACTCGCCTGCCTCTACCGAAAACGACACGTCGTCAAGTGCGGTCACGGCGGTATCGCCCGATCCGTAGACCTTGGTGAGGTGCTCTACGCTAAGGATGTTCATGGATGCTCCCTCTGCGTTGGGGATAGGTCACCTACCATACTGGACACGTGCCCTTTCTGCCAGATGACCGGCGCGTGACACTTCTGTCACCTTGCAGCAGTGCGTCAGACGGCGATGTCCTTAAAGAAGGTGATGGAGAAGCGCGCTCCCGCGGGGGTACCATCTGTATTGCGCACGTTTTCTGCGGTAAGGGTCCCGCCTTGGGCGGAGATGAGCGCGCGGGCGAGCGAGAGCCCGATTCCCACACCCGCCGGGTTGACGGCACTGGAGGTCTCTTCGGGCCCATTATCTTCGGACAGATCCTCTTGCGCTCGCGCTTTGTCGTTGTGGCGTCGCCCGCGGTAGAAGCGCTCGAAGATGTGCGGCAGGTCCTCCTCGGCGATACCGGGGCCGGTGTCCTCGACGGTGATGCGACAGGCAATGAGGTCCTCATGGGCACGCACCGTGACAGCGCCGCCGGCAGGCGTTGCCTCGAGGCAGTTCTTGAGGATGTTGCCGAGCGCCTCGGCGGTCCATGCGATGTCGCCGGTAAAGGAGCAGCCGTCCTCGATATCGTAGGCGAGCGTCACATCGGCAAGATCGTAGGCGATGGCGAGGGGCGCGGCGGCACGCTCGGCAAGCTCGGCCACGGCAACCGGGGCATGCGCGAACTGGAGCGCGCCCGCGTCAAGGCGTGCCAGGCGCAGCAGTACCGCCACGAGTTCCTGCACGTGCACCTCGAGCTGTTCGATGTGCCGGAGCCGCTCGACTTCGTCAGGGCAATCACCGCGGCGGACGAGGTCCTTGCGCACCAGTTCGGTGGTGAGGGAGAGCGCGGTGAGCGGCGTCTTCAGTTGGTGGGAGATGTCGGCGAGGGCGTCGGCAAGCTGCTGGCGCTCGCGGTCGAGGTCGTCAGCGGTGAGGGTGAGACGCAGGACCATCTTATCGAGCTCGCTGGCAAGGATGGCGAGCTCTCCCTCGCCCATGCGCTCGAAGGCGAGCTCACGCTCCCCGTGAAGGACCGCGTCCAAGCGCGCCGCGAGACGTTTGAGGTCACGGTAGCACAGGTAGGTATGGGTGAGGAAGGGGAGGGCCGCCGCGAGCGAGGCGGCGAGTGCGACAAGGGCGCCGTTCCGTCCGAGGAGAGTTGCCGCAAGTGCCACCACGACGGCTGTAAGGGCGAGCCAAGCGATAACGGCGCGCCTCAAGGGACGGTTTCGCGACAGCATGCGTCGCCCCTAGCCGAGGGCGCGGTACCCGAGGCCGCGCACAGTGGTGATGAGGGCGGGGTGCGCCGGGTCTTCCTCGATCTTATCGCGCAGGCGCTTGATGTAGACCGTGAGGGTGTTCTCCTCGATATAGGTGCCCGCGTCGTCCCAGAGGGCATCGCGGATCTGGTCGCGCGTGACGAGCTTGCCAGGATGCGTGGCAAAGAGCAAAAGCAGCCGGTACTCGAGGGCGGAGAGGGCAATCTCCTCGCCGGCGCGCTCCACGTGCGCGCGGTCCGGGTCGATGGTGAGGGGGCCCAAGGTGATGGCGCGCCTGCTTGCCGGCTGCGTGCGCCTGAGCACGCTGGCGATGCGCGCTAGAAGCTCGCGCGGGCGGAAGGGCTTGGCGATGTAGTCGTCCGCCCCGAGCTCGAGCCCGGTAACGGTGGTGAACTCGTCGCTCGACGCGGTGAGAAACATGACGGGCAGCTCGGGCACTGCCTGCTTGAGGGCCCCGCACACGGCAAGGCCGTTGCCTTCGGCAAGGGAGACGTCGAGCAGGACGAGGGCGTACGGACGCGCGCTCGCAGCGCCGGAGGGGAGTGCGCGGGCAAGCGCCGCCGTCTGCGTGGCGGCGGTGTCGACCGCATAGCCCTCGCCCTCCAGAAGTTCGGTCAGGGCGGAAACGATGGCGGGATCGTCCTCCACCAATAGGATGCGCGCGCCCATGAGATCCCCTAGTAGTGGACGATCACGCAGTCGCCGACCTCAAGCAGGTCGAAGAGCTGCTGGACCTTGTCGTAGGGGGTGTTGATGCAACCGTGGCTTCCCATGGTGTGGTAAGCGCTCGGGTCGCTGAAGACCCATGCGGGCTGCCAGCTCGCATCGTGGAAGCCCCAGGAGCTTCCCTTCCAGGCAATCCAGTAGTCAACCGGGCTGATGTACTCGGGCTCGCCTGTCACGGGATCCTTGTCCTGGCTCACAAGGTTGATGTTGCGCGCCTTGTTGTTAACCATGTAGACGCCGGTGGGGGTGTCGTCCTCGCCGTTGTCCTTGCCGGTCACCACGCCGGTCTCCCAGATGAGGTTGCCGTTCTCGTCGTAGAGGCGGGCGTACTGCTCGGAGATGTCGACATCGACGTACTTCTTCCAGTCGGGCTGGCCGGCGCCGTTGAAGACGTCGCCCTGCGTCGAGGTGGGAACCTGGATGTCGCCCGTCTGATGGTTGGCGACGGCGTCCTGCACCGCCTGCACGAGAGCTGCCTCGTCAACGGACCAGCCGAACGTGCCGCCGCCGATGGTGATGGTCTTGCCGTCGGGGCGGGTGTAGGTACGCTCGGTGCCCACGGTGTTCATCTGGCCGGCGAGCTCAGAGGCCCATGCGGCGACCGCATCGGTGTTCAGGGTGGGGTCCGTGTTAGTGTCGAAGGTGATCCACGGGCCGATGACCGTTCCGTCAAGAGTGCCCGCCGTCGAGTCCCCAAGCTTGAAGGTCACGTTCGTCCCCAAAAACGCGTTTGCGGCGTCGCAGTCGGCCTTCATCTGCTCCTCGGTGGGGTTCCCCTCGAGCGGCAGGTACAGGTCCTCGCCCAGCTCGGTAAGCGACGCGTCGGCCTTGAGGTCGGCGAGCGACGCGAGCGCGAGCTTTACGATGTTGTCGCGGTTGAGCTTGCGGGCAGAAGCTGCCTTCTCATAGCGGAACGTTCCCGCGTCGGCGTCCCACGTGCTCTGCGCGTTGAAGAGACCGGAGCGGTTGGCGTTGAAGCTATCAACGGCCGTGCCAAGGCTGTTCTCAAAGTCGGTGCGGTTGAATGCAGCGCCCAAAAGCGAGAGGTCGGGCTCTGCGTTGAGGTCGAGGGCTTCCTCGTCAGAGGTTACGGTCTTTTCCGTCACGGCCTCATAGAGTTTTACCGGCCAGATCCAAGGCTCGTTCTGGGCGAGCTTCTCGCGCGCGGCGGCTGCGGTGTTGAAGATGTTGCGGCCGCCCTCGGGCTCATAGGTCCAGGTAAATCCAAGGTCAGGATCTTCGAGCGTAAGCGTGTAGCCGTCGACTTGGCCGTCGAGCTTCTGAGCGGCGGCGTCTGCCTGCATGAGCGACACATCGATGCCGGCGAGTTCTTGGTTGGGATAGAACAAAAACGTGAACGCCGCCACGCCGCCCGCGTATACAAGGCCGGCTACCGCGACAATGACGCCCAGGACAATAAGGGCTGTCCGTCCGCGTTTGCGCTTGGTGGGGGCATTATTTGTGTGCGTGTGGTTGCCGCTCGCCGCAGTGACAGGGCTCGCACCCACGGGGCGGGGCGCGTGTGCCGGTGCGGCAACGGTGCGGTCTGCATCTTGCGGCGTGTTGAGGAGCGTGGTCTCCTTGGCGCGGGTGTTCTCCCCGTCGAGGCGCGGAATACGGTTATCGATATCGGAGCCGGGCATCGTGCACCCTTCCTTCCCCTGTTCGGTTTGAAGCGGCCCATTGGTTGCTGCTGCTGCCGCGGTCAAAATTATAGCGGTACGTGCGGGCAAGGTCTCGGCTTCGTCTAATATGCAACACGGACCAACCTGCGGCCAAGCGGGCAGGACCGGCGGGCCTTTCGGCGGCAGCAGCCGGCGGCCGATCTGGGGACCTTCCAGCGGGTCAGCCGGCAGGCAAGCCGCGCCATCGTCCGAGCGCCTCCCGCTACAATGGGAGGGACGAGAACAAAGAGAAGAGAGGCCCCTTATGGCAACCATGTCCGCATTCGAGGTTCTAGGCCCCATCATGGTCGGCCCGTCGAGCTCGCATACCGCGGGCGCCCTGCGCTGCGCCCGCGTCGCCGCCTCGCTTATGCAGGCGCCCATCGTCCGCGTGCGCTTCACGCTCTTCAACAGTTTTGCCCACACCTACCGCGGGCACGGCACCGACCGCGCGCTCGTGGCGGGCATCCTCGGGCTCGAAACCGATGACGAGCGCATCCGCGACGCCTTCGCGCTTGCTTCCGCGGCGGGGCTCGAGGTCGCCTTCGACATCGCGGGCGACGACGAGCGGATCCATCCCAACACCGTGGACATCGAGATGCAAGACGAGGCGGGCGGCACCTGCCAGGTGCGTGGCGAGAGTCTCGGCGGCGGCCGCGTGCGCGTGAGCCGCATCAACGGTGTGGCGGTCGACATCTCGGGCGAGTACGACACGCTCTTTGTCGCTCACCGCGACGCGCCGGGCGTCCTCGCGGCGCTCACGGTGCTGCTCTCGGAGCGCGGCATCAACATCGCCTTCATGCGCACCTACCGCACCGAGCGCGGTGGGCGCGCCTACACGGTCTTTGAACTCGACGAGCTGCCGGACGAGGCGCTTCTGGACGAGCTCCGGAGCCGGCCCAACATCGTGACCGCAACCTACGTGCGCGTTCCCGGCGCGGCACCGGCGAGCATGGCGTGCGGGGGCGAGGAGTTCTTCGACACGGGCGCGGAGCTTCTCTCGCGCTGTCGCGAGCTTGGCATGAACATAGGTGCCGTTATGGCGGTGCGCGAGGCGGTGCTTGCGGGCGAGAGCGAGGCCGTCGCCGCCATGGAGCGCGTGCTTTGCGCCATGCGGGCGGAGACCTGCGGGCCCCTCGTGGATCCGCGTCCCTCGCTCGGCGGGCTCATTGGCGGAGAGGCCCAGCAGGTGGCCCATGCCGGGACGGCCCTCACGGCGGCGCTCATGGGCGAGGTCCAGACGCGCGCCGTTGCCTACGCGCTCGCCGTGCTCGAGCGCTCGGCCTCCATGGGTGTCATCGTCGCCGCGCCCACGGCGGGCTCGGCGGGCGTGGTGCCGGGCTGCATTCTCGCCGTCGCGGAGCATCGCGGGCTCGACGACCATCAGGTGATGGATGCCCTGTACGCCGCCGCCGCCGTAGGGATGCTCCTTACCGTCAACGCCTGCGTGGCGGGTGCCGAGGGCGGCTGCCAGGCAGAGGTGGGAAGCGCCGCCGCCATGGCCGCCGCCGCGCTCACCCAGATGCTCGGCGGAACGCCCGAGCAGGCGCTCGCCGCCTCGTCTCTGGCCTTGGCAAACCTGCTCGGCCTTGTATGCGACCCGGTGGGCGGCCTTGTGGAGGTGCCCTGCCAGATGCGCAACGCTATCGGTGTTGCGGCGGCGTTTTCCTCCGCACAGCTCGCGCTTTCGGGCATCGAGCCCCTTATTCCCTTTGATGAGATGGCCCATGTCATGCACGAGGTCGGGCGAGCCCTGCCCGCGACGTTGCGCGAGACAGCGCGGGGCGGTATCGCCGCGGCGCCGTCCGCCTGCGCTGCCTGCAAGGGCTGCAAGTAAGTTTGTGTTGTTTGCAGGGGGTTGTCAGTACGACCATGACTGCCGCTCCGTCTCCCGTAACGGCTGCCGGCAGAGAGTCGCCAGCCGCCCCGGCCCCTGCGGCGCCTGTCCCGCACGATTCCTGTGTTGCCCGTCAGAGCCTTGTCCAACGGTTGTAAACTTGGTTTTTTCGACCCTCTGTAAGAAAGAAACCAAGTTTATGCGCGAAATGAAGCTTGAAAACCGTCCTAAACTTGGTTTCTTTGAGAAAGGGGCCTCAGAGGGGCCTTCGGCGGATTCGCCCGCGTTTTGTTATGTCGCGCGGCCAGCGGAAGGTGCGCGGACGGCTGGAGCTGGTAAACATTGCTTCAGCGGGAGCGTTTTGCCAAAACCGTGCTTACCAGCTCCAGGGAGTCTCTAGGAGCTGGTAAGCACGGTTTTGATGAATGCGGGCGGGGGAGTGCGGCTCGATTCTATCTTCAGGACAAACAAAGAGCCGCCCTCGCGGACGGCTCTAACGGTGGGAGTGTGTAAGCGCCGCATCCTGCTGCGATATCGGATACCGCAGCAGGTCAACCTGCTACAGCGCCATCGTGCGGGCGCGGTCGATGCGCGCAAGGCAGTCCTCGCGGCCGATGAGCGCCATGGTCTCGCCAAGCGGCGGGGACACGAGGTTGCCACAGACGGCAACGCGCACGGCCTGGAAGACGACGCGCTTCTTGAGGTCGAGCGCCTCGGGCAGGGGCTCGAGCGCGCCGTCGATCGCCTCGGCGGTCCAAGCGGCGTCGTCGAGCGTCTCGAGAGCGGCGCGGGCAGCGTCGAGCACCGACGCCATACCTTCCTTGGCAAGACCCTTGGCAACCGATTTCTCGTCATAGGCGAGAGTCTCGGCCGTGGCAAAGATGGGCGCAGCCACCGTGGCGGCGTCGGCGGGCATCTTGGTGCGCGGGCGGACGATCTCGGCGAGGGCGTCGAACCACGCGGCGTCGGGGGTGACGGCGGGCTCGGCGTCGATGAGGCCCGCCTCCACGAGCTGCGGAATCAGGATCTTCTCCACAAAGGTGGCATTATCCATGCGGTTGATGTACTCGGCGTTTACCCAGTCGAGCTTCTTGGGGTCGAAGGTCGCCGGGTTCTTGGAGATGCGGTCGAGCGAGAACTCGCGGGCGAGCACGTCGCGCGGGATGATGGTGGTCTCGCCGTCGAGCGACCATCCGAGCAGGGCCAGGTAGTTCACAAAGGCGTCCGAGAGGTAGCCGGCGTCGCGGTACTCCTCGACGCTCGTGGCGCCATGGCGCTTGGAGAGTTTCTTGCCGTCGGCGCCGAGAATCATCGAGAGGTGCGCAAAGACGGGAACGGGGGCACCCAGCGCCTCGTAGACCATGATCTGGCGGGGGGTGTTGGAGAGGTGGTCGTCGCCGCGGATGACGTGCGTGATGCCCATGAGGGCGTCGTCGACCACGGTGGTGAAGTTGTAGGTGGGCGTGCCGTCGGAGCGGAAGATCACAAAGTCGTCGAGCTCCTTGGCGTCAAAGGCCACCTTGCCGTGGACAGCGTCGTTCACCACGACGTCTCCGCGGCCCTCGGGAACCTTGATGCGGATGGTGTAGGGCTCGCCGGCCTCCATGCGAGCGCGCGCCTCATCCGCGGGGATGTTGCGGCAGCGGCGCTGGTAGCCCTGGAACGGGTCTTTGCGCTCGCGTGCGGCGGCGCGGTCGGCCTCAAGCTGCTCGGGGGTGCAGAAGCAGGGGTACGCCTTGCCCTCGGCGAGCAGGCGCTCGGCGGCCTCGCGGTAGATGCCGAGGCGCTCGGTCTGCGCGTAGGGGCCAAAGTCGCCGCCTACCTCGGGGCCCTCGTCCCAGTCAAGTCCGAGCCAGCGCATGGCGCGCAGGATGATCTGCGTGTTCTCGTCGGTAGAGCGGTTGGGGTCAGTGTCGTCGATGCGCAGGATGAAGGTGCCGCCGTTGGCGCGGGCGAACGCCCAGTTGTAGATTGCGGTGCGCGCGCCGCCGATGTGAAGCTTGCCGGTGGGCGAGGGGGCGAAGCGGACGCGGACGGGCTGGGTCATGATGAAACTCGCTTTCTGCAAGGTCGGATGGGCTTTCAAGCACATGAATTATAGCGCGGTCAGGGGCCCCGCACAGACCGTCCAGATATTTGTCCCAACTTTGGCCCGATGCGGCGGTTTCGCGACTGCGAGCAGGCGTATCGGGTACGCTAGGGGTCATGTATCAATCTCACCGCGTGCGGCGCGAGCGAGGGGAGATGAAACGTCGCGCATGCGATCGTGTATGCGACCGGATGCGCGCACGACCGGAACCCGTGAGGCAGCAGGGGAGGAGCGATTCCATGACAGAGGCGGCTGGCACACATGGCGCGCTCGTTGTAGAGGCGCGGGACCTCTGCGTTGCCCGCGGGACGGTGCGCACCTGTGAGTTCGCGACGTTTGATGCGTGTGCGGGCGAGGTCGTTGCGCTGGCGGCGGCCGAGGTGACTTCCGTGCGCGATGCGCTCCTTGCCGTGGCTGGTCTGATCGCCCCTGTCGAGGGGTCGCTGTTCGTTGCGGGCACCGAGCTCGCGGCACGCCCCGCGCGAGGGCCGCTTCACCTGCGCCCCCGCCTGCCCCGCGGCACGGTGGGCGTCGGCGTTGTCGGTGGCGTTTGCGACGCCGTGCCGACGGAGACCGTGGAGGATGCCCTCGTACGCGAGTTCTCCTATTGGGGGAGGCCCGCGGTCGCCGCTGAGGAGGGCGGTGAGGGCGTCGTCGACTACCTTGGTCGCTTCGAGCTCGCCGGCGACATCGGCCGTTTGGTCGGCTCCCTCGACCCGGCGCGGTGTGCGCGCCTGAGCGCGGCCCTCGCCTTTGTTTGCCGCCCCGCCGCAGCGGTCGTTGACTTAACCGATGCGTTCATGCGCGGCCTCTCCGCAGACGATGCGGCCGCGTTTGTGCGCTTGCTGGCGCGCATCACGGGCGCTGAGAGTGCGGCGGTTCTTGTGGGGACGACGGATGCCCCCCTCGCCCAACGTGCAGACAGGGCGTTTGCCCTCGATATCGATACCGCCGAGCTCCTCGGCGAGAACGGGCGCTCCTCCGCGCCCGAACATAGGGAAACTGGTGAACTATGACCTCCGTGGTTGATGCCATCAAACGGGCGCTCACGCCCCTTGCGCGCAACGCACGCGCGGGCAGAGCCCTTGGCCTCGTGATTGTTGTGCCGGCGCTGCTGTGCGCCATCGCTGCGCTCGCTCTCGCGCCGGCGCTCGCCTCCGCATCGCGCATTCCTGTTGCGGTGGTGAACCTCGACGAGGGCGCGACTGACGCCGATGGACGCATGGTTGCGGCGGGCGAGGACTTTGTGGACACGCTCGACGACTCCGAGGAGCTGGCGTGGAGTGTGGTGGACGAGGAAACCTCCGATAGGGGCATCGACGACGGCACCTATGCGCTCGCGCTCGTGATTCCTGCTGATTATTCCGAGCATGTGGCGAGCATCCATGGGACCGATCCCAAGCAGGCGACCATCGAGGTTGTCTCGTCCGGGTCCGAGAACGTGCTTGCGACCGAGGCGGGCTCTGCCGTCTTGCGTCAGGTCCAGTCGCGCCTCAAGAGCGACCTCGGCGAGAACTACATGCTCTCCGTCTTGTCCGAGGTACGCGGGCAGTCGTCAAAGCTCACCCTGGCGGCAGACGGTTCTGCGATGATGGTAGACGCCCTTGATGCGGTTGCGGAGGGAAACGACCAGCTCGCGGATGGTCTTAGCCAGACGGCGGCGGGTACGGGCGCACTTGCTGAGGGTATCGGGACCATCTCGCAAGGCGTGGCCGCCGCAGGCACCGGCGCGGAGGCGATCGCCGCGGGGCTTGAGGCTGCCGGATCGCAGGGCGCGGGTGCGCTCGCGAGCGGTGCAGACATGCTCGCCCAGGGCCTCGACACGGTCTCTGCGACGACGGTGGGTATGGGCGAACAAGTCGAGACCGTCGGCGCGAGTTTGGAGGACGTCTCCGCGAGGCTGACCTCGGCTACCGGTTCGCTCGCTGCCATGGGCGAGGTCACGGGCGTGCTCGAGGAGCACGGTGAGACCCTGGCCGCCGCGCTTGCCACCGCCACGGCTACAGGTACCTCGCTTAAGGAACACGCTGAGCAGGCCGTTGGGGGCATCGATGCGATGCGCACGGGGATCGATGAGGTCGCATCTGGTGCGGGCGCGCTCGCGACAGAGCTTGCCGGCAACGAGGACGGATCGGTTGAAGGAATTGAGCAAGAGCTCTCGCGGCTCGACGTGCGGTATGACGAGCTGTCCGTCAAGCTTGATGGACTGCTGAATGACCTTGATGCGGCGCTTTCCGGCGCAACGACGGGCGGCACCGCTGGCAGTGGGGATGATTCGTCAGCAGAGGGCGCCGCTCAGACGGAGGGCGCATCGGACGGTGAACCCGCGGCGACCATCGATGCGGACGCGGTCAAATCGCTCCGTGAGAAGATTGCCAACATTCAAAGCGACCTGGCAGCTCTCGACAACGAGCGCGAGGCGCTCTCCCAGCGCGTGACCGCTGCGGCTGGTACGGCCAGCGGCCTTGCGACCTCTGCCACATCCGCGTCGAAGGGCATGACGGCCCTCGACGAGGCGCAGGCTGGTATCGAGGGTGACCTCAACACGCTGAAGGAGACCGCGGAGAGCCTTGCCGGGGTCGAGGAGGACCTCACCGGTGCGGTGTCGAATCTCGCCACGCAGGCATCCCAAGCGGTAACCGATGTGTTCTATGCGCAGGCGGCACTTGCGGGGACCACCCTCGAGGATGGCACCGAGGTGCCCGGTCTGGCGAGCTCGGTCACGCTACTCGGCAAAGGTGTTACGGCAATTGGCGGGCAGCTTTCGTCCGAGGGCGCCATCGGTGCGGGCGCGAGCGGGCTCTCGCAGGGCGCATCCGCTTTGGGAGACGCCCTCTCCACCATGGCGGAGGGTACCGCCACCCTGGGGACGGGCAACATGGCGCTCGCGCAGGCGCTCGATGCCGTCAACCAAGGTGTCGGCTCCTTGGGCAGCGGGTTCTCTTCGCTCGCGACGGTGCAGGAGCAGCTGGGTGAGGGTACGCGACAGATTGCCGAGGCCACCGGCGGTGTTACGGACACGCTCGAAGAGGCGGGCGACGCTCTCGCCGATGTCTCTGCCAACCATGCCGAGCGTGCCGAGGTCGCGGCAAGTCCGGTGCGCTTCCGCACGTCGGAGCGCGATCGCGTGAGCGAGGTCGCCTCAATCGTGCCCGTGGCGGTTGCGGTCGCCGTTTGGGTGGGGGCGTTGGCGTCGCTTCTGCTCGTGCCCGAGCTCGATCCGCGCGCAATCCTTGCGCGGAGGGGCGCCGTCGCCGTGGCGTCGCAGCTTGCCCAGCATCTGGCTATCGCGCTTGCCCAGGGTCTGCTCATCGGCGTCGTGGGCGCCATCGCCGCGGGGCTGCAGGGGTCGTCCGCGGTCGCCTTCGTGGCATGTGCCCTGCTGGGGTCTGCGGCGTGCGCGGCGCTCGTCCAAGCGGTCCGGCTCTGCGCCGGGCGCTTGACGGTCGCAGTGCTCGTGGGCGCGCTCATGTTTCAGCTTCTCTGCGCGGGCCTTGTTTTGCCGAGCTTCTTTACCGAGGGCCTGTTCAGCGCTTTGGGCAACGTCTTGCCCCTGAACGTGCTGGCTGAGGCGCTGCGCTTGCTCGCCGCATCGACAACGTTCGGCGTCTTCACGGCGGACGCGTACCTCGCCGCGGTCTTTGCGGTTTCTCTGGGCGTTTCGCTCGTCCGCTCCATGGGGTTCTGCGAGAGGCGCGCTCTACGGCTACAATAGGGAAGGCTTATCTGCTGATCGCCCGGGCGCTACGATGCCCGGTCTGCATGCATGACAGGAAGGACTTCCCATGAAGTACTTTGGCACCGACGGTTTCCGCGGTGAGGCCAACAACGGTCTCAACGTGGAGCACGCGTTCAAGATCGGCCGCTATGTGGGCTGGTACTACGGAGCGCGTCAGGGCAAGAAGGCCCGTATCGTGCTCGGTAAGGACACGCGCCGCTCGAGCTACATGTTCGAGAGCGCCCTCACCGCGGGCCTTGTCGCCTCGGGCGCTGACGTGTACATGCTGCACGTCATCCCCACGCCCGGTCTTGC
The DNA here is from genome assembly GCA_959602875.1 of uncultured Collinsella sp. GTDB lineage: Bacteria > Actinomycetota > Coriobacteriia > Coriobacteriales > Coriobacteriaceae > Coprousia. The sequence continues at coordinate 18,122 of CAUGVQ010000027.1, forward strand.
CTATGAGACCGTCGACGGTCGCTTTGACTGCGGCATCATGATCTCGGCCTCGCACAATCCCTATACCGATAACGGCATCAAGCTCGTAAACGGCGAGGGCTACAAGATGGACGAGGACGTCCTCGAGCTCATCGAGGCCTATATCGACGGCGAGTGCGATGAGGTCCCGCTCGCCACGGGCGATGCTATCGGTTCCACCATCGATTACATGCAGGGCCGCAATCGCTACATCGGCTTTTTGATCTCGAGCGCCAACTTCTCGCTGCAGGGCATGAAGATCGGTCTCGACTGTGCCAACGGCGCCGCCTCCTCGGTCGCCAAGCCCGTGTTCGACGCCCTCGGTGCGGACGTGCGCGTTATCAACAACAGCCCCGACGGTCTCAACATCAACGTCGACTGCGGCTCCACCCATATCGATCGCCTGCGCCGTCACGTGGTGGAGCAGGGTCTCGACGTGGGCTTTGCCTACGACGGCGACGCCGACCGCTGCCTTGCGGTGGACGAGCGCGGCAACGTGGTCGACGGCGACCTCATCCTCTACGTCTGCGGTGTGTACCTGAACAAGCACGGCCGCCTCTCCGCCGGTACCGTGGTGCCCACCGTCATGAGCAACTACGGCCTTTTCAAGGCGTTTGACGAGGCGAGCCTCTCTTACGAGACGACCGCAGTGGGCGATAAGAACGTCTACGCCTGCATGCGTGAGCACGGCTACAGCCTGGGCGGCGAGCAGTCGGGCCACATCATCTTCGGCGACATCGAGTGCACGGGCGACGGCATCATGACGAGCCTGCGCATGATGGAGGTCATCCGTGCCGAGCGTGAGACGCTCTCGCAGCTCTGCGCCCCGGTGAAGCTCTATCCGCAGGAGCTCATCAACGTGCGCGTTAAGGACAAGGACGCTGCCATGAACGACCCGGCGGTACTTGCCGCGGCCAAGGAGGCGGAGGAGTTCCTCGCCGGCTGCGGCCGCGTGCTCGTGCGCGCATCCGGCACCGAGCCGCTCGTCCGCACGCTCGCCGAGGCGCCGACCGATGAGCTCTGCCGCGAGGCGAACGCCATCGTGCTGCGCGCGCTGGAGCCGCATCGCGCCTAGGTCGCGTTGGGCACACGCTGCGGCCAGGTCGCGCCGGGTCCGCGTCGCGCCGCCGCACCGCGCTTAGGTTGCACCGGCGCATATCCTGTTTGTTTGGAGTACCACCTCGCGTCCGCGCGGGGTGGTACCATGCTCTTCACGTATCGAGGGCAGGCGGAATGGTAACGGCCGCTTGCCTGTGACAGAAAGGACTGCCATGTCAGACTCGCTTCGTTCCACCCAGGGGCGCTCGTTCGTTTTCACCTCGGAGTCGGTTACCGAGGGGCACCCCGATAAGATCGCCGACCAGATCTCTGACGCCGTGCTCGACGCCATCCTCGACAAGGAGGCCAAGCTCGAGGCGCAGGGCTATGTCGATACCGACGGCGTGCCGGCACGCCTCGAGGCGGTGCGTTGTGCTTGTGAGACGCTTCTTACCACCGGTATGGTCGTCATCTCCGGCGAGATTCGCACCCAGGCCTACGTCGACGTGCAGAAGATCGCGCGCGACGTTATCTGCCGTATTGGCTACGACCGCGCGAAGTACGGCTTCGACGGGACCACGTGCGGCGTCATCAACATGATCCATGGGCAGAGCCCCGACATCGCTCAGGGTGTCGACGAGAGCTTTGCCGTTCAGGCGGGGGAGACGACCGATCCGCTCGATCAGGTGGGCGCGGGCGACCAGGGCATGATGTTTGGTTACGCCACCAACGAGACGGCCGCCTACATGCCCATGCCCCACTATCTCTCGAGCCGTCTTGCCGAACGCCTCGCCCAGGTCCGCCACGACGGCACGCTCGGCTACCTTCGCCCGGACGGCAAGACGCAGGTGACCGTCCGCTATGAGGACGACCGTCCCGTCGAGGTCACGACTATCGTTATCTCCACCCAGCATGCGCCCGAGATTGAGGACATGGGTCAGATCAAGGCCGATATGCTCGAGCACGTGATCGCACCCGTTATGGACGAGGTGGGTATCGCTTGGCGTGACGCGGTCGTGTACGTGAACCCCACCGGCCGCTTTGTTGTGGGCGGCCCCATGGGCGATACCGGCCTTACCGGCCGCAAGATCATCGTCGACACCTACGGCGGCATGGGCCGTCACGGCGGCG
>CAUGVQ010000028.1 GCA_959602875.1 uncultured Collinsella sp.
AGGGACTGCCACGAGATCATTCCCGGCAGCAAGGTGGGCTGCATGCTCACCAAGGTGACGTTCTACCCGTATACCTGCAAGCCCGATGACATCCTCGCGGCGCAGCGGCGCATGCGCGAGACGTACTGCTACGGTGACGTGCAGGTCTTTGGCGCCTACCCGCACTACCTGTTGAACGACTATAAGAACCGCGGGATCGAGATTCACCAGGAGCCGGGCGATGAGCAAGTGATGCGCGAGAACCCGGTCGACTTCGTGTCGTTTAGCTACTACATGTCGAGTTGCGCCGCGGGTGATGCCGAGGGCCTCGAAGTGACCGAGGCAAACACCACCACGGGCGTCAAGAACCCGTATCTTCCCTCGTCTGAGTGGGGCTGGCAGATCGACCCGGTGGGGCTGCGCGTGTCTCTCATCGACCTCTACGACCGCTACCGCAAGCCGCTTTTCATCGTGGAGAACGGCATCGGCGTGCGCGAGGAGCCGGATGGCGAGGGCCGCATCCACGACGACTACCGTATCGACTACCTCTCGGCGCATCTGGCCGAGGCCAAGAAGGCGATTCTGGAAGACGGCGTCGAGCTCATGGGATACACCTCGTGGGCGCCAATCGACTTGGTGTCCAACTCCACCAACCAGATGTCCAAGCGCTACGGCTTAGTCTATGTGGATGCTAACGACCGGTGCCAGGGCACCTACGACCGCCTGCGTAAGGACAGCTTCTGGTGGTATCAGAAGGTCATCGCCACCAACGGGGCGGATCTCTCGGCCGAGTAGCGCCCACCCGGCGTCGCGGCGGGCGCAGATTGCCGCTCGCGGAATGGGCGGCCTTGCCGCCGAGAGGCCGCCGCGCCGTGGTACACTAATAGCGTCTTTGGGCAACCCTAGTTTTGGGAGGTTTATATGCTCGTCAATGCAGCAGAGATGCTCAAGAAGGCTGAGGCCGGCAAGTACGCGCTCGGCGCCTTCAACACCAACAACCTGGAGTGGACCCTCGCTCTTCTCCAGGCCGCCGAGGAGGCCAAGAGCCCGCTGATCATCCAGTGCACCGCTGGTGCCGCTAAGTGGATGGGCGGTTTCAAGGTCTGCGCCGATATGGTCAAGGCCGCCGTCGAGGCTACCGGCGTGACCGTGCCCGTGGCGCTTCACCTCGATCACGGTTCGTATGAGGACTGCTTCAAGGCCATCGAGGCTGGCTTCACCTCCATCATGTACGACGGCTCCCACGAGGAGACCTTCCAGCTCAACCTCGACCGCACCAAGGAGCTCGTCGAGCTCGCCCACTCCAAGGGCCTCTCCATCGAGGCTGAGGTCGGTGGCATCGGCGGCACCGAGGACGGCGTGACCTCCAACGGTGAGCTCGCCGATCCGGCCGAGTGCAAGCAGATCGCCGACCTGGGCGTCGACTTCCTCGCCTGCGGCATCGGCAACATCCACGGCGTGTACCCCGAGGATTGGGCTGGTCTTTCCTTCGAGCGTCTCGGCGAGATCAAGGAGCAGGTCGGCGACCTGCCGCTCGTTCTCCACGGCGGCTCCGGCATCCCGGTCGACCAGATCCAGAAGGCCATCTCCCTTGGCGTTTCCAAGATCAACGTCAACACCGACCTCCAGCTCGTCTTCGCCGCGGCCACCCGCAAGTACGTCGAGGCCGGCAAGGACCTCGAGGGCAAGGGCTTTGACCCGCGCAAGCTCCTCAAGCCCGGTCGCGACGCCATCGTCGAGAAGACCAAGGACCTCATGGAGGAGTTCGGCTCGACCAACAAGGCGTAAGGTCTGACTGAAACCCCTGGTGGAATCCCCCGAGAGTTCCCACGCGAACGTCCTCGGCCTTTGGCCTGCGGAATGTTCGCTTAGGGAATCTCTCGGGGGATTCCTGCGTTTCAGGAGACCGATTGCGATAGGCTAGAAAAGAGGCTGTTCGCGAAGCAAGCCCTCCGGGGCCCTTCTGTGTTTCTGGGAGCAAGATTTATGAGTGAGAGGGGAGAGGCTGCTGTGGCTGTTGAGACGGTTTATCCCGAGGCCGGCGAGCTTGTCTGCGAGGGACCGGTGGGGTGCACCGACGAGGTGTCCAACGACGATTTCCGCTATCTCGATATCGGGCTTTCGCCCGAGATTGTGCGCCTAAAGGCGGCAGGGCACCTTACCGAGGCCCGCGATGCGTGCACGCGCCTGCTTGAGGCGGGCTGCGAGCGCGAGCTGGCGGCGTGCCTGCGCGCCGAGCGCCACCGTATGGGCCGCCTTGCCGAGGATTTCTGCGTGCCGCGCGCCGCGGCCATCGCCCAGATCCGCCGCGAGTGGCCCGACTTTACCGAGCAGGCCTTTGACGACCTTATCGCCCGCGGCCGCATCGACTGGCGCTACGTGGACGGCGAGCTCTGCGTGCTCGGGAACTTCCTCGATTCGCTGCGCGTCTACCCGGCTGAGGTGCCCGGTCTGGCACCCGAGACGCCGCTCGACACCGCCACGCGCGACCGCATGCTCGCTGCCATGCGTGCAGAGGGTGCTGCCGAGTGCGAGATAACGCTTCGCGCCTCGCTCGAGGTGCCCGCGACGCTGCCGGGTGAGACCGTTCGCGCCTGGTTGCCGCTTCCCGCCGCCTGCGCGCTGCAGGGTGACATCGAGGTTCTCGACGCCACGCCCGGCGTGCGCATCGCGCCCGCGACCGCGCCGGCACGCACGGCCTTCTGGGAGTCCGATACCCTCCGCTCGTTTACGGTAACCTACCGCTACCGTGCCCGTGCGCCGTACGTGGATGCGTGGGCGGGCGACGCGCAGCAGACGGAGCGCATCGGCAGCGATCCCGCGCCTGTGCCCGAGGACCTCGCCGAGCTCCGCCCGCACATCGCGTTCACGCCCTACCTGCGGGCGCTCGCCGCGTCGCTCGTGGAGGGCATCGACCGCCCGCTTGACCGGGCACGCGCCATCTACGACTATGTGACCCGTCACATCGACTATCGCTACCAGCCCGCTTACGCGCAGCTCGACGCCATTGCCGATTCCTGCGTCAAATCGCAGCGGGCCGACTGCGGCATCTTTGCCCTCACCTTTATCACGCTCTGCCGGATTGCCGGCGTGCCCGCGCGCTGGGAGAGCGGCCTCTACGTTGCTTGCGACCACGTGGGCCCGCACGACTGGGCGCGCTTCTACACGCCCGAGACGGGCTGGCTCTGGGCGGACGGCTCCTTGGGCCCCGCGGCGCGCCGCGCGGGCGACGAGGAGCGCCGGCGCCATCATTTTGGCAACCTTGACCCGTGGCGCATGATCGCCAACCGCGCCTTCCAGGCGGAGTTCGACCCACCGGCGGACGGTGTGCGCTGGGACCCCTATGACAACCAGATGGGAGAGGCGAGCGTGGACGGTCGCGGCCTCGACGTGCGCGAGATGCACCGCGCCGTGGAGCTCGTCGAGATGCGCGAGGTTTAAAGCGGCGGCGCCGGCGTATTGTGGTACGATAGTCCGGCGAAAAGCCTGAGTGGCGGAATTGGCAGACGCAGTGGACTCAAAATCCACCGATGGCGACATCGTGAGAGTTCGAGTCTCTCCTCAGGCACCACGCAAACCCAAGGGTCCTCCGGGGCCCTTTTGCGTTTGCGTTCTGTCTATCCAATAATGGTTATAAAAATAGTATCAATTTCTCGCTCAGACGCAGCTGACGATGTGTTAAGCTAGCGACACGCCTCGAGAGGACCCATCCGGGCGAGGCTAAAACCGTCTGGTACCTGCAACGAAAAGGAGAACACCATGAAGTTCGTTTGCCCTGTCTGCGGTTATGTTGAGGAGTTCGACGGCGAGGAGCTTCCCGCCGATTTCAAGTGCCCCCAGTGCGGCGTCTCCGGCGACCGTTTCACCAAGATGGGTGGCGAGATGACCTGGGCTGCCGAGCACGTCGTGGGCGTCGGCTCGCTCCCCGAGGTCCCCGAGGACATCGTGGCTGACCTGCGCGCCAACTTCGAGGGCGAGTGCTCCGAGGTCGGCATGTACCTCGCTATGGCCCGCGTGGCCCATCGCGAGGGCTACCCCGAGATCGGCCTCTACTGGGAGAAGGCCGCTTATGAGGAGGCCGAGCACGCCGCTAAGTTCGCCGAGCTCCTCGGCGAGGTCGTGACCGACTCCACCAAGAAGAACCTCGAGATGCGCGTCGAGGCCGAGAACGGCGCCACCGCTGGCAAGTTCGACCTCGCCAAGCGCGCTAAGGCCGCCAACCTCGATGCCATCCACGACACCGTGCACGAGATGGCTCGTGACGAGGCCCGCCACGGCAAGGCCTTCGCCGGTCTGCTCCAGCGCTACTTCGGCTAAGAGCCGCTCACGCGCTTAGCAACATATCCGCGCAACGCAAAGGGTGCGCTCCGGAGTCGGTCCGGGGCGCACCCTTCTTCATATCTCGTCGCTTTGTCGTGCCCGTTACCGCGTTCTTGCCGCCGACGGGGGCTCTTAGCGCGGGCCGCTACTGCTCCGAGCTCACGTAGCTCTCGTCGACGGTGATGACGCAGCGGCAGCTCGGGTAGTGGTCGCGCACGATGCTGTCGATGCGGCGCTTGAGCTGGCTCTCGGTGAGGGCAAGGTCGTGCGGCCGCGCGCAATCGAAGATCACGTTGGTGTGCGTGGGGCCGGGGACGGTTCTGAGGTCGTGGATCGAGAGGCGCGGGTCGATGATCTTCACGGCCTGGTTGATCCAGTTGCGCATGTCGTTCACCTCAGGGTCGTCGGTGACGATGGGGTCGTAGTGCAAAGTCACGATCATGCGGTCCTCGGTCTTAAAGTCCTGCTCGATGTTATCGATAAGGTCGTGGCTCTCCATGGGGTCCGCCTCGGCGGCCATCTCCACGTGCGCGCTCGCAAACTGCCGACCCGGGCCGTAGTCGTGCACCATGAGGTCGTGGGTGCCGAGCACCCCGGGGTAGCTCATGATCTTCTTGCGGATGTGCTCGACGAGCTCGGCGGAGGGCGCCTGCCCAAGGAGCGGGTTCACCGTCTCGCGCACAAGGCCGATACCGCTCCACAGGATGAAGAGGCCCACCGCGGTACCCACCCAGCCGTCGAGGTCGAGCCCGGTCAGGTGCGCGATGATGGCGGAGGCGAGCACCGCGCCCGTCGAGATGACGTCGTTGCGCGAGTCCACGGCGGTCGCTTCGAGCGTCTCGGAGTCAATGCGGCGTCCAATGCGCGCGTTAAAGACGGCCATCCAGAGCTTCACGACAATCGAGAGGACGAGCACGACCACGAGCGCGGCCGAGAACTCGACCGGGGTGGGCGAGAGGATCTTCTCGATTGAGGACTTGATGAGCTCAAAGCCAATGGCGAGTACGAGCGCCGCCACGATGAGGCCCGAGAGGTACTCGTAGCGGCCGTGTCCGTAGGGGTGCTCGGGGTCGGCGGGGCGGCTCGCCAGTTTGAAGCCGAGCAGGCTGATGATGTTGGACGAGGCGTCGGAGAGGTTGTTCACCGCGTCGGCGACGATGGAGACCGAACCCGAGATGAGGCCCACCGCGCCCTTGGCGAGGCAAAGGGCGACGTTGCAGATGATGCCCACGGTGCCCGCAAACTGACCAAAGCGGGTGCGGACGGCGGGGTCCTGGGTGTTCTCGGCGCCGGGCACAAAGCGGCCGATGAGCCAATCGATCATGGTCTCTCCTTCAATATGAGACGCCGCGCGGGCGCTGAGCAGCCGCGCGGCGAGGGTGTGCCATGCTACGATAGTACAAGCCGCGCCATCGCGCCATACAGGAGCGCTGCCGGCTTGTTTTGTTACTTGCGCGCCGCGTCTTTTCGCGGACGCGTCTTTCCATTTGCCGAGGGGAGGGAGGCAGCCTATGGACTTTGCGTTCGTCGCATCGCAGATGCTCGCGGTGTCGCTTCCCATCCTGCTCGGCTGGGCGCTCAACAAGCTCGGCATCCTCACCAAAGAGCTCGATAGCAGCCTCTCGGCGCTCACCCTAAACGTGGCGCTGCCCTGCTCCATTCTCGCGTCCATCGACGGTGCCGAGAACCTGCCCGACCCCGATACGCTCGTGCTGCTTATGCTCGCCTGCGCGCTCACCTATGCGGTGTCGATCGCGGTGGCGCTCGTTATGGCATTTCTGCTCGGCGGTACCGAGGACGCCCGCGCCTCGTACCGCTTTGCCATCGCCTTTGGCAACTGCGGCTTCATTGGCCTGCCGGTGCTCTCGGCAATCCTGGGCGAGCAGGCGCTCCTGTACGCTGCCATCGCCCTCATTCCCGCCAACGTGATCCTCTTTGCCGTGGGACCGCTCTTCTTTGCCGAGCCCGATGCCGCCTCCACCCCGCGCGATCGCCTGCGCACCACGCTCGCCTCGCTCAAGAGCCCCACGCTCGCCGCGAGCGTGGCGGTACTTCTGCTCGCGCTCGCCGGTGTGAACCACCTGGGTGTGCTCGGGAGTGCCCTGGGGATCGTGGGTCAGATGGCGACCCCGCTAGCGCTCCTCATCACCGGCTCGTCCATGGCGCTTTATCGCCCGCTCGAGATGCTTAAAGAGCCGCGTTCCTATATCGCCGCGGCGGGGCGCCTTATCGTGGTGCCCGTTGCTTGCATGATCGCGGTGAGCCTCTTTCCGCTCACGGACTTTGTGCGCGCGGTGGTCGTGCTCGACGGCGCCATGCCCGTCGCCACCGTGGGCGCGCTCTACTGCCTGCGCGCCGGGCGCGACATCAAGCCCATGATGCAGGTGACCTTCCTTACGGTGGTGTTCTCGGTGGTGACGATCCCGCTCGTGTCAGTGCTGCTCGGGGTGTAGCGGGCGCCGGATGCGCCTCCTCGCCTCGCTGTGCGCGACCTACTCTGTGCGCATGAAGACGAGGGCCGTATGCGCGGCAGGCGTGCGCGGGCAAGTGACAGCGTCCGAGAGTTCCGGCGCCAAGCAATAGCCAACATCAAAGCGCTCGAGCCCGCGGGCGTCTGTAACGCCGTGCTCCGCCATCCACCGGACCATGGAGCCGCGGGCGATCTTGGACGCCGTCGCGCGCTGCACCGGTTTGCCATCGCGCAAAGCCTCGCCAAAGGTACAGGTGACCACCTGTACGCTGGGCGAGAGGTGGGGGAGAACGGCGCGCGCGTACTCCACGCTCGCCAGATTCACCACCGTGACGACGCCGTCGTCTGTCGCGGCTGCTGCGCAACGTCCTTCGGCATCGCCGGCGCCTGCGGCCCTGCCGTCACTCCGGTTACCACCCTCAATCGCGTGTGCCAGTTTGTCGCCCCAGAACGCGTAGAGGTCGCGTGCCCCGTCGACAGCGAGCTTCGCCCCCATCTCGAGCCGGTAGGGCGCCACCGCATCAAAGGGCCGCACGCAGCCATAGAGGCCTGAGAGTATCCAGAGGTGCTCCGCCAGCCAGGCGAGCGCGTCCTCGTCCATAACCTCGGGCGCCATGCTGCGGTACTGGATGCCCACGTAGGAGAAAGTGGCGGCGCTCACGCGTCTTGTCACAGCGGCAGCGTCGAGCGCGTCCACGTCTGCCACGGGTGCAAAGTCGTGCAGGCGCCCGATGTTCTCAGCAAGGAGCTTCTCGTTCACACCCCAGAGCGCCTGCAGCCCCTCCGGCCCCTGAGTGCGCTCGATGTCGCAAAGCGCCCGCCACAGCCGCTCCGTCTCCCGCGGATACGGCGGGATCCCCCGTGGGGCAAAGGCGTCGCGCGCCACGCGCATCTGCTTGGCGGGGGAGATGATGACCTCGAGCATAGAAGTCCTTTCGGGCGGGCAGAAGGAGTCTTCATAATGGTACTCTCTTTATACATTGCGTTTAATTGAGCAAGCTAGGTTCTAGGCATGCTGGTGAAACTGTTATCTGGTTGTGGGCTTGAAGGATGTTTGGTATGAGGATATGGCGCGATCCGGCTGGCTCTCTTGTTGACGACCAAAGGCTTCTGGCGTATCTGGCATCTTTTGGGAGTCTTTCGCATGCTCTCGACCACGGGGATATCGTCCTTGTCAGCGATAGCGATCGCGGCTCGTGTCAGGCGTCCGCGGCTTCTCGCCCCTGCGCGCGCAAGCGCTTGGCGGACTATCTTGCAGAGGACACGCTTAATCTGCCGTAGGCCTTGCGTCCGATTTGTTCCGCCGCCCCTATAGCGCAAAGGCCCCGCCCCCTTGCATAAGCGCGCATTCGCGAAGCGCTGCGCGCGTTGAAAGGGGGCGGGGCCCTCAGCTACGTGGTCGTCTGGGCCTATGCGCGGCCGATGAACGCCTTGTAGCCCTTGTACGCCTCGTAGACGTCGGCTTTGTTGGTGACCTCCCAGAGCGAGTGCATGCTAAGCACCGCCACGCCGGAGTCGATCACGTCCATGCCGTACTCGGCGAGGATGTAGGCGATGGTGCCACCGCCGCCCGCGCCGATGCGGCCGAGCTCGCAGGTCTGGAAGTCAACGCCCGCCTCGTCCATGATGTCGCGCACGAGCGCCATGTACTCGGCGTCGGCATCGTTGGAGCCGCCCTTGCCGCGGGATCCCGTGTACTTGTTGAAGCAGAGGCCGTGCCCCATGATGGCGGCGTTCTTCTTCTCAAAGCGGTCGGCGTAAAGCTGATCAAAGCCGGCGGACACGTCGGAGCTGAGCATGCGCGAGTTCGCGAGCGCACGGCGGAGCGCCAGCGCGCTGCCCTCGCCGGCGAGCGCCATGATCTCGGCCACGGTGTTCTCAAAGAAGCGGCTCGTCATGCCAGAGGCGCCCACCGAACCGATCTCCTCCTTGTCGACGAGCAGGCACACGCTCGTGCGCTCGACCTCGGTCACGTCGAGCTGAGCGGCGAGCGAGGTGTAGGCGCACACGCGGTCGTCCTGGCCATAGCCCAGGATCATCGAGCGGTCAAAGCCCATCTCACGCGCGGCGCCGGCGGGCACGACCTCGATCTCGGCGGAGAGGAAATCCTCCTCGTCGATATCGTACTTCTCCTTCAGGATGTCGAGCAGGTACTGCTTGACGGGCTCCTTGGCCTCGTCGTCCTTCTGCTCGTCAATCACCACGGGTCGGCCGCCCACGATGACGTCGAGGTTCTCATGGTCAACGGCCTCGGCAGCGGGCTTCTTCAGCTGGTCGCTCGCCAGGTGGATGAGCAGGTCAGAGACGCAAAAGACCGGGTCGTTCGCGTCCTCGCCCACGCACACCTCAACGGTGGTGCCGTTCTTCTTGCAAATGACGCCGTGCAGCGCGAGCGGGGTGGCGACCCAGTGGTAGGCCTTCACGCCGCCGTAGTAATGGGTGTCCAGATAGGCCATGTCGCCGGCCTCGTAGAGCGGGTTCTGTTTAAGGTCGAGGCGCGGGCTGTCAATGTGCGCGCCCAGAATGTTCATGCCGCTCTCCATAGGCTCGGTGCCAAGGTTCACGAGCATGAGGGTCTTGTTGTGGCAGGTGGCGTAGACCTTGTCGCCAGCCTTGAGCTCACGGCCGAGTGCCGCCGCCTCGTCGAGTGAGATGTAGCCTGCCTCGCGGGCCATGGCGACGCTAGTGCGCACGCACTCGCGCTCGGTCTTGTTCTCGGAGATGAAGGTGCGGTAGTTGCCGCAGAGCTCCTCGAGCTGGGCGAGCTCGGTGCCGTTGTAGGACTTCCAGGCGCAGGGACGCTCCATAGATGGATCCTTTCTTATTGCGGATAGATGCAGACGCCATGGTAGCACGCAGCTGCGGCAGGGGCGCGGTGCTTGCCATTCTCGCCTAGCTTTGCGCGGAACTTCCGCACGGAAGATGATCTTGTGCACACCGCCCGTGAAGGCGATCGTGCTTCTGTGGCAGCTTCGATCTTTTCTATGTATGCCTACAACGAGTTGTGTGAGCAGTCGAGATAATCGGTTGGCTCGCGGAAAACGGCGCTCATGATCCAAGGGCGTGCCGCTTAGAATGATGGAGTAGTTCGACGAGGGGAGGGCTGCCCGTGGACTGCATCGAAGCGCCGAACTTATATACCGTTCGCACGTATGGCTCCTGGGTGAGCGAGCGGAGCTTGAAGCGGGCCTTGGAGAGCGTCTCTCCCACAAGGCGCGCGCAAGCCGTGCGCGCCGAGGACCGCCGCGGTCTGCCCGGGCGCCTGCCCGATGCGTACCGCGCCGAGCTCATGGAGGCTGCCCGTAGACATCTTCCGCTGGGCAGCAGCGTCTCTCGCTCCGCCCTCCGCAAGCACTTGGTGCCCATCGAGGACCAGGTCTCCTCGCAGAGCTGCTACGTTCTTTGGGACGGGCGAAGCGCTCGTACGGAGGTATATAACGTGCCCGCCGGCACGGCGGAGGCGAGCTGTTGCCGTACGGAGAGCCTGGACTTTGCCGCACCGGGTATGTGGGGCATCTGCGACACGCTCGACGCCGAGCTCATCGAGGCGTTTCTTGCGGAGGGTTATGGCACGGAGGCCGATGTCTCCGCAGTTGTCGATGCCGGCGATGAGGGGCTGCTCGACGTATTCCGGCGCTACGGGGTCTCCCTCTCGCCAAAGCGCGTGATCGACGGTTCCTGCTATGTCAGACCCTGTCGCGGCGGGTTTGAGATTGATGTTCCCAATGGCGTGGTCGCCATCTCCGAGCGGGCGTTTGGTGCAGACCGCCTTGCCATGGCTAACTGGGGCTCGGATGTTCCCAAGTGGCTTTGCGCCGGCGGCGCCTGCGAGCATGAGCCGGTCGCCTTCGCTCCTCGCGAGTTGAGGTGCAAGCGCATCAAGTTGCCTGACTCGCTGCGCTACATCGGTCCCCGCGCGTTTGAGGGAGTGCTTGCGGAGAACGTCGTTTTACCTTCATCGGTTGCATACGTCGGGCCGGGGGCATTTTACGGGGCCAAGCGTGTGACGGTCTTTGATTCCGTGTCGCCAGAGGCCTATCCGGCGGAGGACATCATAGATGTCTCGGGTGGAATACCCAATGCGCCTCTCGGGTGGATAGGGATAAAGCCGATGGAGTGCGCGCCCTTCTGCATCGCCAATGCGTATCTGGCGGACTTCGAGGTGATCGTGCGCTCCGCCGCTTCCGGAGAGGTGCGGTACCGGGTTTACCTGCCGCTCGGCCAGATGAAAAACGAATCGGTGCACGCGCGGTATCCGGGAACGGTCTTAGAGCGCTACCAGGGGATCGCCTCGGTGCTCGTCTCCTCATGGGGCCGCGGTGCGAGTTTCGCGTTCCCTCGGCTGGACGCGATGTTCGACCGCTTGCCCAATCAGCGTGCGAAGCTCAAGACGGCGATTAACCGCTTGGCGTATCCGGTTGACCTTCCTCGTGAGACGCGTGAGCGGTACGAGGCGTATGTTGCGCGCAACGCCCGCCGTGCGGTGGCGATTATGGCGGAGGATGATGAGGCGGATGAGCTGCGGGCGCTCAAGCACCTGCTGGTCAAGGGCCGAAACTTGCCGTCGCTTATCGAGGCGTGCGCGAAGGCGCGCCGCATGCGCTCGTATCTGAAGAGTCTAGCCCAACAATAATCACATTGCGGACAATTTAGTGCTGCTCGAGTGTTTTCTTGCGCCGGGCAGGCTGTATCCGCTGTTACGATAGATGTGTCGCGCCTTATGCGCGTGGGTTGAAACATTAGCCGGGTGATGATCGCCCAGCATGGGTCGGTGAACGGTCACAACTACCGTTCACCGACTTCTACCCGTCTAATGAATATAAGTATGGAATAACGCGTAACATGTAGGTAGGCAACCGCGTGAGAAGGGCGGTCGGCATGCAGAGATGGTACGCGCATACAACAGAGTCAAGTGATCCTGAAACTTGGCAACCTCTTGAGTGCCACCTGCGAAACGTTGCAGTTCAGGCAGAGGCGTTTGCCGCTTCGTTTGGATACGGGCGTTGGGGCTATGCACTCGGCTTGCTTCATGATATTGGAAAAGCGACCTTGCAGTTCCAGAAACGTTTAAGAGGAAGCTCAGAGCCGGTCGACCATGCAACGGCGGGAGCGGCGTTGGCGTGCGAGCGCTATGGTACCGGTGGTGGTATCGAGAGCATGCTGCTCGCCTATGCCCTCGCGGGCCATCACGGCGGCGTGCCCAACGGTATCGTGCAAGAGGCGGGTGAACGTACACCACTGACGGAGCGCTTGGACAAACGTTGCGTCCGGGGGCCTTCTCTTTCTCAGCTATTACAAGAGCTGACGGGGATGGGGCTGGAACTCCCGAAATACGACGACCTAGAGCCGCTAAATTTGGTTGGTCGTCTTGCGGCGGCGCGAGAGCGGGGATGCGACCAGCGTTCCGCTGAGAAGCAAGTCGTCTTCTCACTTTCCGTACTTTGTCGCATGTTGTATTCATGCCTTGTCGACGCGGATTATCTCGATACCGAGCAGTTTATGACGCCGGAGACGGCGGGTATTCGTCGCGCACGTTCATTTGACACGGTTGAGACGCTCTCGAGATTGCTGGATGCACATATGGAGCGTCTCATGGCACTGGCGCCGGACACGCCTGTCAACCGTGCTCGCGCTTCGATTCTACGCGATTGTCGAGCGGCGTCTTTGCGTAGTAGAGGGATCTTTACGCTGTCGACCCCTACAGGAGGGGGGAAGACGCTGTCGGTTATGGGGTTTGCGATACCACATGCCCTCAGACATGGTTGCTCGCGAATCATCTACGCATCTCCATTCACTTCGATTACCAGCCAGACCGCCGAGGTCTTCCGAAACATATTTGGCGATGCAAACGTTCTCGAGCATCATTCCAATTTCGATTTTGAACAGTTGGGAGATGAGCGGAGCAGGCAGTATCGCTTGGCGATTCAAAATTGGGATGCGCCCATTGTCGTTACCACAAACGTTCAGCTGCTCGAATCGCTCTACTCAAATAAACCGGGAGCGTGCCGAAAGCTGCACAACATCGCCAATAGCGTCATAGTGCTTGATGAAGCCCAGACGCTGCCCGATGGACTTTTGACGGCAACGCTCGCCATGCTCGAAGGGCTTGTTGTTGATTATGGCGCCAGCGTTGTGCTGTGCACGGCGACTCAGCCCGCGCTAGAAAACCGGTGGCCGTTCTGCTCGCGGCCGCAGGAGATCGTCCAGCACCGTGAGGGGTTCGACGAGGTGTTTGGGCGGCGTACGCGGTTCGAGTACGTGCGTGGCGTAACGGAGGAAGAGCTCGCAGATGATCTGGCTGCGAAACACCAGGTTCTTTGTGTCGTGGGAACTAAGGCAAAGGCGCGTGGCCTATATGAGGCGGTAAGGTGTCGTTTGTTGGAAGACTCTGAGCTCGACAATGCTGCGCCCACCCAAGGTATATTCCATCTCAGTGCGAACATGACGCCTTTGCACCGTTCGAAGTTGCTGGAGGAGATTCGAGCGCGCTTAAGCAATGATAATCGTTGCGTCGTGGTGTCAACGCAGCTTATCGAGGCGGGCGTGGATGTTGATTTTCCTTGCGTATACCGCGAGCTTGCGGGTCTCGATTCTCTATTTCAAGCTGCGGGAAGATGCAACCGCGAGGGGCGGAGATCCGAGGGCGTCGTCAAGGTCTTTGAGCTTGAGAATGACCCCGTGCGAGTTGGTGGGTCGGATGAAAGGAAGACGGCGCCCCTCGCCCGCACTTGGCTCGAACGCATGAAAGGCATTGCTCGCATGCTTATCGAAGACCGCGGTGGCGTTATCGACGAGAGCCTGATAAAACCCTTCTTCTCGGAGCGTTACGGCTTTGAGCCCGAGCTGCTCGACGAGCGCGAGATATACCGTGAGCTAACAAACGTGCAGCTTGTGCATAGTGAATATAAGACGCTGCGACTTGAAACGGTTGCCCAGCGTTACAAGATCATCGACGATACGGCAAAAACCGTATTTGTTCCCTGGGGTGAAGCAGGCTTGGCGCTACTTAATCGCCTGGCGCGATGCGTAGAGGCAGGGGGTGCACCTGCCTCAATGGCTGCAACGTTGCAGCGTAGCAGTATCTCTGTCCGCACGGACGTATACGATGCTCTTGTCCGGGGCGGAGCGATTGATGCGAAGTCCTTTGAGCCCATCAGCGTGCTGCGCGTAGCATCCGCGTGCAGTGCGTTTTACAGCGACGAGGTTGGGTTGTTGGAGCCCGGGGAGGAGGAGCAGAAGGAGCTTATCTTCTAAAGGGTTGGCGCATCGAGACAGGGAGGAAGGAGGAAGTATGGGCTATGGAATCCGAGTTACCATATCGGGGCCCCGTGCGTGTTTCACGCGCCCCGAGATGAAAGCGGAACGTGTGAGCTATGACGTCATTACGCCTTCTGCGGCGCGTGGCATACTCGAAGCTGTGTATTGGAAGCCGGCGATTCGATGGCGTATCGATCGGATCATAGTTCTCAATGAAATCATGTTCGACACTTTTCGGCGCAATGAGCTTGAGAGCAAGCTGAGCTATCAAAACGCGAGGGCAGCTTTCATGCGGGGCGATGAGGTCTTCATTGATGCGGCGCAAAGTCGCCAGCAGCGTGCGACCACATACCTTAAGGACGTCGCATATACGATTGAGGCCCACTTCGAAATGACGGACCGTGCCGGCAGCGACGACACGCCGGAGAAACATTACAACATTGCGCTTCGCAGACTGCGGCGGGGGCAGTGTTTCGTGCAACCGGTATTGGGTTGCAGGGAGTTTCCCGCTGTAGTCAAGCTGATTGAGGGAGATGAATCTCCCCGCTCGTTCTACGAGGATGACCCTGAGAGGGATTTGGGGTTTATGCTCTATGACCTAGATTTCTCTGATTCGGAGCACCCGCAGCCGATGTTCTATCGTGCCGTCATGCGAGGTGGCATCATCGATGTTGCCTCGGCGCGCGAGGGGGTGGTCGGATGATCGTTAGGGAGCTTTGCTCGCTTTACAATCGTATGCTCGAGGATCCTGATTGCGACGTGCCAGTGATGGGCTGGAGCAGCGAGAAGGTTGCGTGGGAGATAATCATCGACCAAGAGGGCTCCGTACGAGAGGTTCTTCCTCTTGCCTCGGGGGAGACGGACGGGCCTGTTAGGTATCGCGTGTTGAAGGTTCCCGAACACGAGACGAGGTCGTCGGGAGTCAAGCCATATTTCTGCTGCGATAATGCGAAGTACCTATTTGGCTTGGATGAAAGGCGCGGCGTCGAGTGCTTTGCCGCGTCGCGCGACTTGCACAACGCCGTGCTGGCAACGTGCGATGACGCTGAGGCGCGCGCGTTACTGAGGTTTTTTGGACGTGATGATCACCTGGCGCATCTTGGCGACGCTGTTATTGAGGCCATCTCCACTGGCGGATTCATGGTGTTTCGCATGCTTGGCGCAAGTCATCGTGTGCACGATGCGTCACCAGTCAGGGAGGCGTGGAACGCGTACGGCGCCCCCGATGTTGATGCTCCGTCGGGCTATTGTTCCGTGACGGGCAAGATGGCGCCACGTGCACGGTTGTTCCCCCAGATTGCTGGTCTCCCGGGTGCGCAGTCTTCGGGCGCGTCGCTTGTGTCCTTCAACTTCGATGCCTGCGAATCCTATGGGATGAAGAAAACCTACAACGCTTCTCTTTCCGCGGAAGCAGCATTTGCTGCTGGAACAGCGTTGAGAGAGGTGTTGGGAAATCGCGAGCGACGCATTCGCTTTGGAAACACATTTGTTGTGTTTTGGGCAGATCGCCCCGCGCCACGTGAGGAGTCGGCCGTTTTCCAGCTGTTTGGCGGTGCACTGCCCGCCGAGGACGATCAGACCAACCAGCAGGTGCAGCAAACCCTCCTGTCGATGCGCATGGGCAAGAAACGAGACGGCGCATTCGACTTCAATGCGAGGTTTTGCGTCCTCGGTATTTCGCCTAATGCCGCCCGGTTATCGGCACGCTTCTTTTACCAGAGCACCTTTGGTGGCCTCATGCGCAACTACGCACAGTATCTAGAGGATATTGAGATAAGCGGAGTTACGACAACGGCACTCGGCAGCTTGCTGCGGCAGCTCGCCCCGCAGGGGAAACAAGAAAACGTCCCGTCGACAGTAATCTCCCAGTGTTTTTATGCGTTAGTAGCGGGCTCGGCATTTCCAGAGGCATTGCAGAAGCTCGTCTTGATGCGCATGAGGGCTGATCAGGCTACGAAGAACCCGTGGGATCTTGGGCAAAGAGCTTCGCTTCTCAAGGGCTGCCTGGTTCGCAAGCGAAGAATGAAGGGGGTTGCGGTGACAGAGAGGGAGAGGATTGACATGGAGATGAATCCCGAGAATCAGAGTTCGGGCTATCTGCTGGGGAGGCTTTTCGCGGTACTCGAACGGACACAGCTTGCGGCGCTAGGCGAGGTGAACGCTTCTATCCGCGATAAGTACATCGGGGCGGCGGCAACAACCCCTGCACGCGTTTTTTCGACACTTTTGCGGGGATATGAGGTGCATATAAGTGCGCTTCGAAAGAAAAACAAGGGGCTTGCCATCAAATTCGATCGGGAGATGAACGAGATAGTTTCGCACCTTTCTTCCGTGAGCCCCGTGCTCCCCAAGACGCTGGACGCAGACGAACAGGCGGAGTTCTATATCGCCTTCCATCAAGAGCTCGGACATCTATGGAAAGCGCGCGGTGTCGATGACGCTGCCGATAACACCGTGTCAACTGAGGAGGAATAACCATGGCAGAGCCCATCAAAAACCGGTACGACTTTGTGTTTTTCTGCGACGTGAAAAACGGCAACCCCAACGGTGACCCCGATGCGGGCAATTTGCCGCGAATTGATCCGGTGACCAGCCGGGGCATTATTTCGGACGTCTGTATCAAGCGCAAGATTCGCAACTATGTCGATCTTGTCAAAGGCGCAGACATCAATGATCCTGATGTTTCCGAGGGGGAGCTCGGCTACAAGATCTATGTGCAGGAAGGTGCCGTCCTAAACGAGCGCAACAATAAAGCGTATGTCCACTACGACCTCAAGCCCACAGCGAAGAAGCTGCCGAAAAAAGTCGAGGATCAACGTCGGGTCACGCAGTTTATGTGCGACAACTTTTACGATATTCGCACGTTTGGAGCCGTTATGACTACCGGCGTGAATTGCGGTCAGGTTCGTGGACCGGTGCAGCTGTGCTTCGGAGAGTCCGTGGAGCCGGTATTACCGCTCGAGATGAGCATCACCCGTATGGCCGCAACGGAGGCCAAGGAAGATAAAGACAACAAGACTATGGGCCGCAAGCAGTACATTCCTTATGGTCTGTATCGCATCGAGGGGTTTGTATCTGCTTCGCTTGCGGAGCGAACGGGATTTTGCCAAGCGGACCTCGACCTCTTACTCGAAGCACTCATGAACATGTTTGAGAGCGATCGCAGCGCCGCGCGCGGCCTCATGACATCGCGCCTATTGGTGCTCTTTAAGCATGACAGCAAATTGGGGAATGCTCCTGCTGACCGTTTGTTCAAGACGGTGACCGTCGCTCGTGCGCAGGGGAGCGAAGGCGAGGCTCGTTCCTTTGACGATTACGCCATTACCGTTGATGAGGAGGCGGTGCCCCAAGGGGTGAGCGTGAAGATGTTCGAATACATTCCTCCTTCGGCCTGATGCGCTGACATATGTATACCGAAGATGAGTTGCTGCCGCTCTCCGGTCTCCAACACATTGCGTATTGCGAACGCCAATGGGCATTGATTCACGTTGAGCAGATTTGGTCTGAGAGTGCGGATACGGTTCGTGGCGAGCTGTTCCATCGTCGGGTCGATACCGAAGGATACACCTGTGCGAAGGGAGTGCGCTCTGATCGGAGCATGCGTGTCGTGAGTTTTCAGCTCGGTTTATATGGTATTGCCGACATCGTTGAGTATGATGCTCAGACCGGTGAAATCATTATGCCGGTCGAGTATAAGGTCGGCAAACCAAAGCAAGAAGACTGGGATCGTCTCCAGTTGACGGCACAGGCAATGAGCCTTGAAGAGATGGCGGGCGCCTGCATTGATGCGGGCGCCCTCTTTTACGGGGAAACGCGCCGGCGTGAAACAGTGCGTATAACCGAAGAGCTGAGGGAGCGGGTGGTGTTGCTCGCGCAAAGGATGCACAGGCTCTTTTCAAAAGGTGTAACCCCGCCACCGCCGACAAACGCGCGATGTAAACGATGCTCGCTGGTAGACGATTGCGTTCCTTTCGCGCAGCGGGATGTGCATGCATATTGGGCTGAGCACGAGCGAGCATTGGAGGTTGATAAATGAAACGACTGCAAAATACGTTGTATGTCACGAATCCCGATGCTCGGCTGAGAAAGAAAGATGATGCCATTTGTGTGGCAGTTGATGGTGCGCCTAGCATGAGCGTGCCGTTTCATGTCCTGGAAAGCATCGTGTTGTTCGGGCATGTGGGATGTAGCATGGCGCTTCTAGCCGCCTGTGCTGAGCGTGGCGTAAGCGTGACGATTCTTGATGAACGAGGGAGATTCAAGGCTCGCGTAGAGGGAGAAACGACGGGAAACGTGCTTCTGCGACGAGAGCAGTATAGGATGGCAGCCGACGCCGATGCTTGTCTACGGCTATCACGTCGTTTTGTAATGGCAAAGATACATAATGCGCGTATCGTGCTTCAGCACTATGCGAGAGATTATCCAGACATTTCGGAAAGTATTCGACCGGTTGTCGAATACTTGCAACGCAGCAAGGCTGCGGTTACCAAAGCGTCGACGCTTGACGGTATTCGCGGAGTTGAAGGGGATGCTGCGCACGCTTATTTTTCCGCATTTCCGTCTCTATTGCGTGCCGATGATGTGTCTGACCTATTCTGCGGCAGATCGCGAAGACCGCCCAAGGACCCAGTCAATGCGACCCTTTCTTTTTTCTACACCATGCTGAGTCGTGACATCACGTCTGCATGCGAGTCGGTTGGCCTTGATCCGCAGATGGGATTCTTGCATGCGTGCCGCCCTGGTCGAGAGAGTTTGGCGCTCGACGTGATTGAGGAGCTGCGCGCCTTTTATGTCGACCGATTCGTTCTTACGCTGTTTAATCGTGGGCAGCTCGATCGAGAGGATTTTCGTTTTGAAGCGGGAGGGGCGGTCTTTTTCAGGGAGCACTCGATCAAGCGGGCTCTTTCCGCGTGGCAAAAAAAGAAGCAGGAGAATGTGACGCATCCTTTTTTGCGGGAGCGGATTCCGTATGGATTGCTGCCGTTTGTGCAGGCTCAGCTTCTTGCACGGTACCTTCGTGGCGACTTGAACGATTATCCTGCTTGTTTGTGGAGGTAAGAGGTGTACGTATTGGTTACCTATGATGTGGCCGGCGGTGATGCTGACGGTGCTCGCCGACTGCGGCGCGTCGCAAAGCTGTGCTGCGAGCACGGGCAGCGAGTTCAATACTCTGTTTTTGAGTGTCTGCTTGAACCTGCACAATACGAGCGGTTGAAGGCCGACTTGATTGGAATAATCGATAGGTCGAAAGACAGTCTGAGATTCTATAACTTGGGCAAAAAGTGGAAGTCGAGAGTGGAGCATTTTGGTGCGAATCCTGGCTATGATCCAGAGGGGCTTCTAATCATATAGATCGACAAAGCCTGTTGCGCGAACTGTAAGCTCTGATTAAGTGTCGTGTGGTTCGCGCAGAAAAGACCTATCAGATGTGGATAGATAAACGGTGCAAGCACCAGCGCTCTTTGAAAAATGAATATAGAGATATCAGGGATGCAATGGAGTGTATACTTTGGCTGTCGCACCCTTCACGGGTGCGTGGATTGAAACGACTGCTCGAAGAGTGATGATGCGAGCGGCGGCGGTCGCACCCTTCACGGGTGCGTGGATTGAAACACGTACATGATGTCGTTGTCGGCGTCGAATAGCGGTCGCACCCTTCACGGGTGCGTGGATTGAAACTTGACGACGACACCGACGTTGTTGACGGTGACCGGTCGCACCCTTCACGGGTGCGTGGATTGAAACTTGACGGCAGCGCACCCGCGAGGGCGCGTTGCTTGTCGCACCCTTCACGGGTGCGTGGATTGAAACTGCTTACACACGTGCTCGAAGCACATGCGCTCCGTCGCACCCTTCACGGGTGCGTGGATTGAAACCTGAGCCAGCTGCTCGACAGGATCGAGGGCTACGAGTCGCACCCTTCACGGGTGCGTGGATTGAAACTATGCAGATCCGCGACTCACTTCCGCCCGACGAGGTCGCACCCTTCACGGGTGCGTGGATTGAAACATGCAGTCGCCCTCCACCTTGAGCGCGAAGCAGGTCGCACCCTTCACGGGTGCGTGGATTGAAACGTAAGCCTTGGTCGCGCGGTACGATCCGCGGACTCCGTCGCACCCTTCACGGGTGCGTGGATTGAAACATGAGGCACCACGTCGCGTGCGTGTG
>CAUGVQ010000029.1 GCA_959602875.1 uncultured Collinsella sp.
TGCGGGCCTCCTCCTCGAACACGCGAATGAACTCGGCGCCGATGATCTTGCGCTTACGCTCGGGCTCCGCCACGCCCTCAAGCAGGTTGAGGAAGCGGTCGGTCGCGTCGACGTAGACGAGGTTCGCGTCCATCTGGTTCTTGAAGACGTCGATGACCTGCTCGGACTCACCCTTGCGCATGAGGCCGTGATTCACGTGCACGCAGATGAGCTGCTTGCCCACAGCGCGGATGAGAAGCGCCGCGACGACGCTCGAATCGACGCCGCCCGAAAGCGCGAGCAACACCTTCTTGTCGCCGATCTGCGCGCGGCAGGCCTCGACCTGCTCGGCGATGAACGCCTGCGCGAGCTCGGGGGTGGTGATGCGGACCATGTCGTCGGGACGCTTATTGGGGTCCATGGCTCCTCCTAGGCAAGGGGGTTTATCTGACAGGTTCAGTATATCAGCCATAGATGCAGAAGATGCCCGCCGCACCTGCGACGGGCATCGATGTGAGGGGTGCCGAGGGGCGGGCGGCGCGTCATGCCGAGCAGTCCGCTCGAATCCCTCAGCCTTTCTGCTTCTCTGCCACCTTGATGGCGGGCGTCGACGCTAGGCCGAGCAGCACCACGGCGGCACCTACCGCATAGGCGATGCGCGTCGACTCAAAGCGCGCCTGTGCCTGGATGCGCACGAGCTCGCTCCGCTCGGCATCGGTCATGGGGATGTCTGCTATCTGCCGCTCAAAGTCCGCGTCGCTACCCAAGTTGATGTTCACGGTGGAGAGACGCTCCGCAACGGAAGACGAGATAGCCGGGTCCGCGGCAGCACGAACGCGCACCGAGCTCGTGATACCAAAGAGGAGCACCGCCCCGAGCAGCGCCACGCCAATGGCTTGACCCACATTGCGCATCGTGCTCTGAATACCGCCGGACTGCGCCGCGTCGCGCTCGGGCAGCGCCAGCGCAACCACATTGCTCGCATGCGAGGACACCGTGCCCGCGCCCACGCCGGCCATAAAAGCGCCCAGGTAGACACCCACACGGCTGCACCCGTCGACCGTGACCGACAGCGCCATGATACCGAGGGCGAGCGCCATGGCGAGATACCCCGTCTGGATGACGCGCCGCGGATGGGCGTTGGGCATGAGCTTGGGGATGCCAAGGGCAAGCGCAAAGGTGGGGACGCCGGTTGCGATGGAGATGGTTCCCACGTCAACGGGCGTCCAGCCGGCAACAAGCTGGAGATAGGGCGCCATCAGGATGGATTGCGCACCCATGAAGAAAAACGTGATTGCGTTGGCGATAAGCCCTGCGAGCACCTGCGGCGTGGTGAGGAACGACCGCGGGAGCAGTGCGATGCCGTTTTTCTCCTCTACGGTGCCCTCGACCTTGATGAGAAGCGCGGGCACCACAATGCCGGCGGCAACCATGGGAAGCGCCGGCGAGATGCCAAAGAGCGTGAAGGGGCACCCGTCGAGCGGGCGCACAAGACCCCAGCTCGACACGCTCGAAAGGCCGATGAGGAAGAGGAACAGGCCGAGCGCGGCGAGCGTGACGCCTATGCCGTCGAAGCGGAGCTTCTCGTCCGCCTCGGCAATTGCCGGCAAGGCGAGCGACGCCGCCACCACCGCCACAAAGTACGCCGCAAGCGTGAGGAAGGTCACGTGCATGCCCGCAACCTCCATGACCACGCCCAAAATGAGGGGCAGTACCGCCGAGAGGCCCGATGCCGCGCCGATGCACCCAAAGGCGACCATGCGATCGCGTCCGGTATACATGACCGGGATGAGACCGAGCACCGACGGGATGAGAAAGCTCGCGCCGAGTCCCACAAGCACGCGCCCGACCCAAATGAACACGAACATGTTGGGCGCGACGGCAAGCGCAACCTCGCCCGCCGCGCAAAGCACAGCACCGATGCGAAATGAGCGCTTCCAGCCGAGGATGGTGCCCATAAGGCCGCCAGCGATCATAAAGGCGCCGCCTACGAGCGGATAGATCATGTTGGCGAGCTGAATGTCTGAGGTTGTGGCGCCGAGCTCACGCGTGAGCGCCGAGGTGGCGAGCGACAACGCCCCGTTATCGCCCGTGGTGCCCATCTGCGCCAAGATAAGAACAATGACCGGTAAAACCATGAATTTGTGCCGCGCGGAAGTGCGATCCGGCGCAGCCGTGACCGGAGTGGAAGACATATCGATCCTTTTGTTGAGGGAAACGGTCGGCCGGCGGGCACCGTACCCGCCGGCCGCATGGCGCTATGCCGCAGAGAGAATCTGCAGTTCCTTGGAGTTCAGGTTGCACGAAGAAAGCGGGTAGGCCGCGATACGCGGGTTCTCGTAGGTCGCATGGTAGTAGGTGAGGGTATTTGCCGAGAAGCAGCTCGTGTAAAGCGTCTTTTCCCATGCGCCCTGGGCGGTGCGGGCGGCGCCCATGGGCACTGCGACCGAACCGAGCGTGCGGAAAAGGCGCACGACGTTTGCCGCCTCATCGGCCTCGACCGGATAGTGGTTGTTCACAAAGGCCGCCTTGATGAAGCGCGAGGGGCCGCTGTAGTCACCGGGGATCCCGTGCATGCCCACACCTGTGCCAAAGGGAGCGAGCGTTGCCTCTCCCCACGCGGTTGCCTTGGGGTCATCCACGCTGAGCGTGAGGTAGTTGCGCAGGTTCTCGCGCTGCCAGCCAAAATCGGGCTCGTTGGTAAGCGTGTCGACGTCGTTTTCCCATACGCGCAGCCCGTCGTCCAGGCACTCGACCGCAAGGCTGCCCGTTGCATCGGCAATAAGCCAGTGGAGCTTTGCCACCGGCAGCGCCTCGTTCACGGGCTTTGCCACCACGGTTACATCGGCGAGCGCATCGCGCACCTCGTCGATGGTCGCAAAGTTGCGGGCGATCCAGAACGGGAACTCGTAGGCAGCTACGTTGGTGCGTCCCACCACGGGCGCCTTGGCGTAGCGCGCGCTCTGAGGGAAGTTGAGGCCCGCGACGGCAAGGCCCGCGTCGTTGCCGCAGTCAAAATAAAGCGGCACGTCGTCCACCACAATGCCCATGCCAATGACGGCATGGCCCCATTCGAGATCTGCCGAGCGACTGAACGCCCCGGGGACCTTTGCCGCGGAAGGCGTCACCACCACGCGCTCGCCATAGCCCTGCGTCCAATCGAGATTGCGGCCAAAGAACATCTTTCCCGCCGCATCGGTAAAGCGGATGCCTGTGCACATAGGGCACGCCCCTTTCTCGCCCGTCGCACCCAAAGGGCTTCCGAGCGCCTGGATAGTAGATACTCCCCTCTTACCCGCCCCCTGCCCGCGAAGACTGAAGCAGGGCTTACATAAGGCTTGCGAATCAGCAAACGCAGGGGCATGCAGGTGCCAAGATGGCTGCGTGCTGATAGCGCACCGGGCGTGCTGGGTAGGATGCCAAACAAGCACCATCTGCGGAAAAGGGGTCGGTTTCCATGCTGGATATCAAGCGCGCGCTCGACAGCGCCAAGGTGCCCGAGCGTACCGAGACGCGCTCTCTCTTCACACCCTGGGGCGATGCGATCCTGCTCGCGGGGGACGCCGCCCAGATTCTGCCCGAGCACCCGCGGCCGACGATGATACGCGAACACTACACGATGCTAAACGGCATGTGGGACTACGCCATCGTGCCCTGTGGGAACGCACGCGGGGGCGCCCTCAACATCGACGAGGCACTCGAGATGGTCGCCGCAGCCGAGCCCCCGCGCACTTGGCAGGGGCGCATCCGGGTGCCCTTCTCCCCCGAGACGGTTCTCTCCGGTGTTGAGCGACGCCTGCAGCCAGACGAACTCCTTTGGTACCGCGTGGCCGCACCCGTGCCGGCGCTCGGCGAGCACGAACGGCTCATCCTCCACTTTGAAGCGGTCGACTGGGTCTGCGCGGTGCACGTAAACGGGCATCTTGCCGCCACGCATGCCGGCGGCTACCTGCCTATCGACATCGATATCACCCCCTACCTTGCCTGGGGCGCCGGGGGTCATGCGTCGATTACGGTCTGCGTCTACGACCCCTCGGACGCGGGCGTGCAGCCAAGAGGCAAGCAACGCCTCACCCCCGGGGGCATTTGGTATACCGCCCAGAGCGGCATCTGGCAAAGCGTCTGGTACGAGGTGGCGCCTAAGACCTATCTCACCTCGCTTGCCCTCGTGGGCGATGCGCAGGGCAACCTCGCCATCGAGGCGGAAGCACGCACCGGCGCCGAGCTCGCTGCAGACGCAGCGCTGAACCTCGATGTTGAGGTCATCGCCCAGGACGGGAGCCTCGCCGCGCATGTGCTCCTTCCCTTTGAGCAACGCGCTGCGCTGGCGGCAGCCCCCTCTACGGAGGGGTTCGGCACCGTCGCGGAGCCCTTGGCGACCCGGCGGCGCCTGCGTGCGACCATAGCCCTCGACGCGCCGCACCTATGGTCGCCCGAGGACCCGTATCGCTATCGCGTCGACGTCGCGCTCACCGCACCGAGTTCAAGCGCCGACGCCGACCGCGTGCGCAGCTATACCGCATTTCGCACCGTAGAGGTGGCCCGTGACGAGGCGGGCGTGCCCCGTGTCCACCTGAACGGCAAACCCATCCTGCTCAGAGGCGTGCTCGACCAGGGCTACTGGGCAGAGAGCCTCATGACCGCCCCGTCTGACGAAGCACTCGTCAACGATATCGTTGCCATGAAGCGCGCGGGCTTTAACATGATGCGCAAACACCTCAAGATCGAGAGCGCACGCTGGTACTACCACTGCGACCGCCTCGGCATGCTCGTCTGGCAAGATGCCGTCTCGGGCGGCGGCGCTTACAGCCTCTGGCACACAAGCCGCAAGCCCACCGTCTTTAAAGCGACGTGGGGACGCTACCGCGACGACATCCCCCACCACCGCATCGCGCTCGCCGCGGACGACACGCGCTACCAGCTGGAGTGGACGGCAACCTGCGCCGACATGGTCCGCCAGCTCAAGGGGCATCCCTCCATCATCGCCTGGTCACTCTTTAACGAGGCGTACGGCCAGTTCGACGCGCGCGCGGCGGCGGAGCTCGTCCATACCATCGACCCCACGCACCCCATCGACGCCGTGAGCGGCTGGTACGACCAGCGCTGCGGCGACTTCCTCTCGCACCACAACTACTTCCGCCCGCTCACGGCAGACCGCGACCGGGCGAGCCTGGCAGGCTATGTGCGCGAGCGCGGCTACCGTGCTTTCATGCTCTCCGAATTCGGCGGGTGGGCACAGCCCATAGCCGAGCACCGTTTCTCAACGGCAACCTACGGCTACGGCGACTTCCCCTCGCTCGACGCCTGGCGTGACGCCGTGACGGGCTCGCTCGACCAGGCGGCGGCGTTGTGGGAGCGGGGCCTCGCCGGCTTTGTCTACACCCAGGTAAGCGATGTGGAGGACGAGTCCAACGGCATCCTCACCTTTGACCGGCGTATCAACAAGCTCGAGGACGACTGACGCCCACCCCTGCCCGGCAGCAGGGGACGCTGCCGATCGGATTACTTGCCCGGCACCATGGTGAGCGAGATCTTGCCGCGGCCGCAATCGACCTTCTCAACCCAGACCTTGACCGTGTCGCCCACCGCAACCACGTCGCTCGGATGTTTGACAAAGCGGCGCGACAGCTTGGAGATATGCACGAGCCCGTCCTGGTGCACGCCCACGTCCACAAAGGCGCCAAAGTCCACCACGTTGCGCACGGTTCCGGTGAGCTCCATGCCCACCTCGAGGTCGTCGATGGTGAGCGCCGCGCGGCTAAAGACCACCTCGGGCGCATCATCGCGCGGGTCGCGTCCCGGCTTCTCGAACTCGGAGACAATGTCGATAAGCGTAAGGATGCCGCAGTCGAGCTCACCGGCAAGCGTGGCGACGCTGCCCACGCGCTGGTTGATGTCGGCAACGCCTCCTCGGGCAAGCTCATCGGCCGTCACACCCGCGCGCTTAAGCACGGCACGCGCGACCTCGTAGCTCTCGGGGTGGACGCTCGTGGCGTCGAGCGGGTTGTCGCCGCCGGTGATGCGCAAAAAGCCCGCCGCGTTCTCAAAGGCCTTGGACCCGAGCTTGGGCACCTTGAGGAACTCCCGGCGGTTGCGGAAGCGTCCGTGCTCCTCACGGTAGGCGACGATGTTCTTGGCGACAGCCGGCGTGATGCCCGAAACGTAGCCGAGCAAGCTCGCACTCGCCGTGTTGACATCCACACCCACGCGGTTCACCACGTCCTCCACCACGTTACCGAGCGCACGGGAGAGCTCCGCCTGGTCGAGGTCGTGCTGGTACTGGCCCACGCCGATGGACTGGGGAGGAATCTTCACGAGCTCCGCGAGCGGGTCCTGCAAACGACGCCCCAGGCTCATGGCGCCGCGCGTGGTGACGTCGAGCTCGGGGTACTCCTCACTCGCAAGCTCACTTGCCGAGTAGACCGAGGCCCCGGCCTCGTTAACGATGGTGTAGCGAAGCTCGGGCGCAGACTCGGCAATAAAGTCCGATACCACGGCCTCCGTCTCGCGGCTCGCCGTCCCGTTGCCAATGACGATGGTGTTGATCGCGTACTTCTTAGTGAGACGTGCGAGCTCACGCTTGGTGCCCGCCTCGTCGCGACGGGGAGGGGTTGGGTACACCACACCGTGGTCGAGGAGTTTGCCCGTCTCATCGAGCACAGCGACCTTGCAGCCCGTGCGATAACCCGGATCGAGCGCAATCACGCGGGCACCGCGCACGGGACGAGCAGAGAGCAGGCTCTCGAGGTTCTTGGCAAACACGCGGATGGCATCCATCTGGGCGCGCACCGTAAGGCGCGCGCGGAGCTCGCGCTCAAGCGAGGGCGCCATAAGCCGCTTGTAACCGTCGGCGATGGCGGCGTCGAGCACGGGCGCAAACACGCCCTGGCGGCGGGGCCAACGCGCGCCCAAGCGCGCCACGGCAGCCTCGCCGTCCACACGCACCCGCACGCGGAGCTTCTCCTCGCGCTCGCCGCGGTCGATGGCAAGCACGCGGTGATTGGGGATCTTGCGCGCCGGCTCGGCGTAGTCGTAATAGGGCTCGTAGGGCGTCTTCTCGTCCGCATCCGCAGCAACGGACACAATATCCGCTGTGTTCTCCGTAAAGGAGCGCATGTCGGCAACGTTCTCGGCATCCTCCGCCACGGTCTCCGCCACAATGTCGGAAGCGCCGGCGAGCACCTTCTCGGGCGTGTCGTAACCGGCCTCGGCCGCCTCGGGCGTCATAAAGCTCTCCGCCTCGTCGAGCGCCGTCCCCTTGGTCTTCACCTGCATGATAATCATGTTGGCAAGCGGCTCGAGCCCCGCCGCGCGCGCCTTCTGCGCGCGCGTCTGACGCTTCTTGCGGAAGGGCTTGTAGAGGTCCTCCACGCGCTGAAGCTGGGTGGCAGCGCGAATCTCTGCCTCGAGCTCGGACGTGAGCTTGCCCTGTGCGCCGATGAGTGTGATGACGTCGTCTTTTCGCTGCTCAAGGTTGCGCAGGTAGGTGAGCCGCTCGTCAAGCGTGCGGAGCGCCACGTCGTCCATGCCGCCCGTGGCCTCTTTACGGTAGCGGGCGATAAAGGGGATGGTTGCCCCCTCATCGATAAGGGCGACCGCCGCCTCAACGGCGGTGGGTTTGAGCGAAAGCTCGGCGGCAAGTGCAGCGATGATGTCCATAGACGGGCTCCCGTCATACCGATACCGCGGGGCACGCCGCGCGGCCGTTGATTCGTAAAGCCGAACTAGAATACCCGCCCGTGCGGACAGGAGCAAGACTCATCCAAATCGTGCACTCCTCACAACATTCGTATGCGCAACCTCGCATCTGGGCATACGAAAAAGCAGCACTACGCACGCAACGGGCGAAAGGAACGCTTGCGATGAACACCGAAGCGACGACGGGCTCTCCTGTCGAGGCAACCGAGCCGTACCGGAACACGTACGGGGCGATCGACTTCGAAGGACTTCGCAACACGCGCGACCTCGGCGGTCTTCCCGCTGGTGAGCGCCATATTCTGCCGCGGCTCCTGTTGCGCTCCGACATGCTCGCGCCCGCAACGGATGCCGACCTCACCCGCCTGGGAGAGGTCTATGACGTACGACTCGTCATAGACCTGCGCACCGACGTAGAGGCAGACCGCTGGCCCGACCCCATCGAGGCGCTACCTAATGCCAGCCTCGTGCGCCTGCCCGTTTTTCAGATGCCAGATGCGCACGATAGTGAGACGCTTTATAAGCTCGCCGAGCTATCCCATGACCTCTTGACGGGAACGGGCGATATCTCGTCCTTTTTCCTCGGCTTGTACCCGCATATCGTACTCGGCGAGGATGGTATCGCCGCTTACCGAGGCCTCTTCCAAGCACTGCTCTCGCTCGACGAGGGCGCGGCGCTTTGGCATTGCTCGGCCGGTAAGGACCGCTGCGGCATGGCATCGGTGCTCGTGGAGACGGCACTCGGCGTGCCTTGGCACCTAGTCGAGAAAGACTACCTTGCCACCAATGCCTTGCTCGAGGCCAGAAGCGATGCCAAAAGCCCGTTTGACGTAGGCGGCGTCAGCATGCGCTATCTCCGCACCGCGCTCGACGCGATCGATGCGGCTTACGGGTCGCTCGAGGGTTATCTCGCTGAGGCACTCGGCGTAGACGGCGAGGCGCGGGCGGAGCTGCGCGCCCGCTTCACCGCATAGGTATCCTACTCAGCGCCCTTTCACACCGTACTTCAGGCGCAAAAGCGATTGGTCCGGTTGAACGGCGCCGCGCATTTAGCGACAATACGTGGCAGGTAACCGGCGACAGGGAGG
Organism: uncultured Collinsella sp.; assembly: GCA_959602875.1. Classification (GTDB taxonomy): domain Bacteria; phylum Actinomycetota; class Coriobacteriia; order Coriobacteriales; family Coriobacteriaceae; genus Coprousia. The sequence goes on from CAUGVQ010000029.1 coordinate 8,763, forward strand.
TGCCCATGTCTCGCATCATCGCCCTCGCGCACACGCACGCACGCGTCGCGTCGCGCCGGCCCGCCGCGGCCCTACCCTTCCTTCTCTCGCTCGTCCTCGGCGCGATCCTTTGCGTTGCCTCGCTGCCTGCGCTCACCGGCTGCACCAATCTCGGCGAATTTGATGAGGGAGCCGTCATCAGACAAGCGGAGCAGTATTACGCGCAGAAGTACGACTCAAACGCTACGGTTACCGATCTTTGGGAAGACCGCTCCTACCAGCTCTTTGGCTACCGCTCGCACGGTCAGGCGTTTTGCACCATGTCAGATGGCACCACGGTACTCGTTGATTTTGAGGAAGGTGTCGTTGGCGATAACCACCAGCAAGACGAGATTGTCTCCGCCTACGAGTGGAGATACCGCGAAGCCCTCGACCTAGGAAAGACGCGGCTCGAAGATGCCGGCTACACCGTCTCCCTCGTCCTCATCAATGGCTTTTCCCCTTCAGATACCGGCTTTCTCGACGATTGCATTTCGACCGAAACCTGGCACAGAAACGAAGACGCCGAAGAGGAATCCGGATCGTTCTTCTACACCCGTTACTCAGGTGACGAGCGCTTCTTCGAAGAGGAGGCTTCTCGTATAAGCCTAGGGTTTCCCCTTATCGAGTTTGAAGTAGCAGGCGCCGATGCCGCATATGAGGAGGGCTTTCCCACCGGCGCGCCAGAAAAACCCGGCTGGGTCGACCCTATCGACGAGGCATGCCGGTCCCTCCTTCCACTCACCGACGGAGAGCCCGAGACGAGCGTGAAAGTCTTTCAATCGGGCTGGCGCGGACGTGCCATCGAGGAAAACGGCGAGAGTGGTCTACTCGGCGAGCTGAGCCCGTACGATCATGAGAGCCCTACCGGCAACTGGCTCATTGTCGACTGGATCTCCCTCGGCAAGGGCATCTACATCACCTCTCATGAAGACGGGGTGCGTCTGCGCGAGGGAGACGTCACACTCACCCCGGTCGAGGCGCCGTTCACCTTTGATGAACTCAAGGCAAACGGTAGCCTCGAGGAGCGAAAACATCGTTCGTACCGCCCCGAGACGTTTGAGACCTACGAGCTCGAGGTATCGTCGGGCTTCTTCGCCTCACTACCTGAGCATATTCGGGACAAGGGTTGGTTCTCGGTAAAGGTTGCCTATGACAACGCGGGCCCGGAGACGGGGCTCACGCAGATGGGCATCACCCCCAGTGCCCTTGAGCCTTCTCTCTACACCATCAAGAACAACCCCGCCGCAGAGGACGCAGAGAACGAGCCGCCCTTTGAAGTCAACGCGATGCGCACGTCGACGCTCTATAACGGCTACCAGTTCCTCACCTGCGCGGTGAGCAACGACGAGCCCCTGCTCGTTGCGCGCATGTAACCGCCGGATCGTTCGCCTAAAGGCTACTCCCAGCTCTTCCAAACATCGGGCTCGTAGCCCACAGTGGCCTTGCGACCGTTGCGCACGATGGGCTCACGCAGCACCTGCTGGTTTTCGAGCAACGCATCAAAGCGCTGCACCTCGGCGAGGTGCATCACGAGCGCCGCCGCCTCTTCGTCGCGCGCCTTGGGATTCACCAGCGCGTCGATGCCACCCACCGCGCGCATCACGCTCTCGAGTTCGCCTTTGCTCATGGGCTTCTCGGCGAGGTTGATGAACTGGAACGGAATCCGGCGCTCTTTGAAGTAGCGCTGCGCCTTTTTGGTATCGAAACTCTTCTTGGTACCGAAGATCTGGATGTTCACGGCGTACCTTTCTTGCCCGGCAACCCATCGGCTCCTATAGGATTATGCCATCGTTCCCCCGTGCTACTTGGTATCAAACCGGGCGACCGCGGCAAATGCCTCGGATGCAAAAATGCCCTCGACCGCCGCGCGGTATTCTGCAACCTTGCGCACCTTGCGCACTCGACGGTGCACCGCAAGCGGGTTGGCAAAGGCGTGCTGGGCGTAGAACCACCACTCCTTCATGCGAAAGACCGCGTTGCCGCCTATTTCTGCGAGATAGGCGTCGAAGAGATCGTCATGGAAACGCTCGAGCTCTTCGCGCGAGAGCGCCGCCCCGCTGCGCAGCACGCGCGCCAAAGCGGGATTGGCGAGCACGCCGCGGCCGAGCATCACGTGGCGCGTCTGGGGATAGGCCGCGAGGAGCACATCTCTATCGTCCACCCCAAAGATGTCACCGTTGTACGCCACCGGAAACGGGGCTGCGGCGAGCGCCTCGGCGTATATGCTCCGCCGAGGGACGCCATCATAGCGGTCTTTTTGGACGCGCGGATGCACGATGAGCTCCGCCAAGGGGTGGCGGCAATACATTGCGAGGATCTTCTCGAACTCCCCGTCATCCACCACACCGATTCTCGTTTTAACCGATACCGCAAGGGGCGAGCGCGCGCATACATCTTGCAGGAACGCGTCGAGCGCCTCCACATCGCGCAGAAGCCCCGCGCCCCTCCCCTTGGCAACGACCGTCCCCGAAGGGCAGCCTGCGTTGAGGTTGACCTCGGTGTAGCCCATCTCGGCCAGCACCTCGGCAGCCCACACAAACTGGTCGGCATCCTTGGTCAGCAGCTGCGGCACCACGGTCAGCCCCCGGTTGTTGGCAGGGTCTAGCTCAGCCGCGGCGCGCTTGCCAAACGAACTGCCCGGGTGCGGCGGCGTCAGAAACGGCGTGTAGTATCGATCGAGCGCGCCAAAATGCTCCGCGTGCACCCTGCGGAACACATGACCCGTAAGCCCCTCCATGGGCGCCAGCGACAACAGCATGTATCGACTCCTTCAATCGCGACGGCGCACACCATCCTACACGTGCGAACGCAAGAACATACCGCGGCTGGCGCCCTACAGCAACCGAACGCATAACGCACCTGACCGTCTCAAAAAGATACCTTCACCGCACGGTGGGCTCGCTCGTGAGCCGGGCGTCGGGCTGGGGCAGCCACTCAATCTTGTCGCCAAAGTTTGCCATATCTTCGTCGTAGACGTGCATGAAGTCGAGAATCGTCCCAAGACGTTTGGGAAACATGCCCTCACAATAGACGGGAATGACCCCATGAGGAACTATGTTTTCGACTTCCTTTGGAAGCTCGTTGACATCTGGACGCCGATACAGGCAGAATCTAAAGAGATGTAAAAACTCTTCGGAGTTTTGTGAGGGCGGTGCTGCGCAAGCGGAACCGCCCTAGTTTTCAAACAGACATATGCAGAAGAGTGAGCTCGCATAGAAAGCCCCCATTAGTGCTTGCATCACAACACGGAGGGTGTCAAGCCAAGTCATCGGGACCGACCGCATCCCGCTGCACCATACGGGCCAGGGTGCGCATGCGCAGGGCCCTAACACGAGCTACAACTGGGCAAAACTGTGGACAGATGTCCAGAGCGCCAGACAGCAACGGGGGGCACCACCATGATCTACACGCCACTCACAAACCGCGCCCTACGCATCTCCTACGATGCGCATGCCGGCCAAGTGGACAAGTGCGGCACACCTTACGTCTTCCACCCCTACCACGTCGCCGAACAAATGGAGGACGAGGTTACCGCGTGCGTCGCGCTCCTGCACGATGTCGCAGAGGACACCGACGTCACCCTGAGCGACCTAGCTCGGGAGTTTCCCGCGGAGGTGATTGAGGCGCTCCGCCTGCTCACGCACCAGCCGGGCGTACCCTACCTCGACTATGTGCGCTCCCTCGCGGCCGATCCCGTCGCTCGCGCGGTCAAACGGGCAGACCTTCGGCACAACATGGACGAGACACGCTACATGGGTGGGGCGCAGCCGCCCGCAGACGCACTGGAGCGGCGGCGCGTGACGTACCGTGCCGCACTCGTCATTCTTGAAGAAGCAGAGGCATCGGAAGCTGTTGGCTAGCACTCGCTGCCTACAATCCCCGCCTACAGGCAAGGGGCTCTTCATCCCAAAAAGCCTGGCAGCAGATGCGATTTCTTCCCTACCCTACGGGCGCGGCACACCCATGGCGCGATAAAGGTCCTCGAAGCCAAGCCCTTTGCGATCCCGACGGCGATACCACGTCGCGTAGGTATTCCAATCGGGCGCAAAAACATGATTGCAGAGCAGAATCCATAGGGGAATAAACGGGATGAAAAGCAGCCCGGCGATCGAGAGCCACAGGATAACCCTAAGTTCCACATCCATAGAAAGCGGAAGCACCAGCATGATCACGAGGGCCGCCACGGCAACCGCCGCATAAGCGATCATGCCACGAAGCTGCAGCTTCTTTGCCTTTTCATAGCCGGAGACAATGCGGTCGAGCAGTTGGCCATGGCCACGGCTGAAGGTGCGGAGCGCGAATGCCATCATCTCATTTCGCTCCGCAACCGAAGCGGCAACTCCAGCCGCAGTCGCCGCCTCTGAAAAACCGTCGGGCGCGCGCAGCGGAGCGTCGGACGCCCACTCGTAGAAATCGTGGTCCATGTGCATCGCCTCCAAACTTGATACACCGGTGTTCACCGGGGCAAATCAAGCGGGTTCAGTGTAACATGCGCCCGGCGCGTTCCTCGGGCGAAATCGACGGTGACTCGCCTGGACCATCGACTTCCTCGCGAGGGAGTTCTCCGCCGTACGCGGCGAGGAGGAGCCCTCGGACGTCGAGCGTAAGGACGCCCTCACCTTCGACATGTCGCGGAGGCGAGGGGGTGATATGAAGCCGCGAAGCGATGCCCACCCTGCCCCTGTCGGCGCCAGCGTGATCGTCGTGCGCGCAGACCCCTCTGTACCGAGGGTATGGAACTCCTCAATAGTCTTCCTGAAGTTCGTTCCGACCTTGACCCTGCACTCGCCGCTGGGGAGAGGGTCGTCTTCGCGGCGCGCCTCGCCTGCTTCGGTACGGAGACCGACGCGTTCCTCGGCGGGCATACATCCAAGCTCTACCTCACGAACCGGCGCCTCATCGCCAACAATACCGTGGGGCTGTGGACGGTCGAGCTTGCCACGGATATCGCAAGCTGCGCCATCGTCGAAAACGGAATACCTTCCTCAAGCCCACGATAGTTCGCGTGGATCTCAACAAGGAAGTCGTTTACGGCGAAGGCCAGGGCGTACTGCGGGGTTTCCGCTTCTACCTCGCAAAGCGTGACGGCGATCGCTTCGCCGCACTAATGGGCAGCGCTCTGCGGTAGCGCGCTTGCATACGCATGACAGCCTCGCTAGACGATGTAGCGCTCCAGCTTCGCGCGGTGGCAAGGCTCGTATTCGACGGCTTCCATCAGCTCAGCGGCGGTCATGTATTCAATCGAGAGCGACGCGCCTCGCTCCTCGAACAGCGGGGCGACATATTCTTCGGCAAGCTTCGCGAAGCTATCGAAGCCCTTATGCTCTTCCGTTTCCATCTTCAGGTATTTCTCCATGTAGCCTCCCAGGACACTGGGGTTGGTGAACTCCCAGACGCAGTTCAGCAGCGTCACCCTTCCTGGTCGGTACGCGGCGTCGTTCACGAGCTTTCCGTAGATCGCGAGCAGGTGCTTCGTCATCTGCAGGCTGTCATACCTTCCATCTGAGAGGCGTTCATGCTTACGCCCTCTTCCCACGACGCAGATACATGCGAGTTTCTGGAACATCGCTACGAAACGCTCGGCATCTTCGCGAGGAACGAGGTAGTGAATCGTTTCGAGATAATTTGAGCGAAGGGTGTGACGGGGAGTCCCGAGCCACTCGAGCATCTTCATCTCGCAGTAGACGTCCTCGCCTTCGCCTTTCAGATACGCGTCGAGGTTCGCCGGATGCGGGTTGTTTCGCAACGTCGGCAGCTGGTACTCATAGGCGAGCTCATAGCTTCCAGCATGCTTTCCCGAAGAGATCCTCACGGGACCGTTTCCAAGCAGGTTGAACGTCATGGCCGAGCTAGACCGGATGGAGCACATCTTCCCGTCGAGCTCGCTTCCGCCTCCGCGCTCGTACATGGCGCGGACGCTTCCGGACATCGGGACGACCAGGTTGTCTTCCAGGTGCTTGAGGTAGTAAAGCTTCCGCGTGCCGCTTCCGCCGTTTCCAAATTCAAGCGGTCCTTCAACCGCAATAAGCCTTTTCATAATAACTTCATGTAACGTGGTTAGGTAGTCCATGGCGGCCTCTTTCGGCGTATTGAGAAGATGCAAGCGGATGGCGGTGCCACCCCATTATGTGCAAACAGGTTGTCTACGCTCGCTACGCATTATATGAGCAACGGGTTCGTGCATGGGCTGTACGGCTCTTCCCGGACACGACCTACGAGCTCAGGTCGCGCCACGAGGAGACGGCGGTTCCCAGAGCGAAGAGCGCGAGCGGCGTGGCCGGACCTCGTCGATGCCCGCGGGAGGTCCCTCGATTCGAAGAACAGCGCGTCATCTTGCTTTGCGGGCAGATAGTCGCGAGGGTTTTCCATCGAGATGTAGCCGGACGACTCACCCAGATGTTCCCCGAGGGCCGCCGTCTTGCCGACTTGGCGAGCGCCTGTCACCAGCACCACTTTGCCTTGTTTGAGCATGCTGCCAATCGTTGGCTCTATTTCGTGTTCTATATACATGAAATGGCCTCCCTTCCGAGAGGTCATGTTCTCACGTTACGCCAGTGTTCCCAATTGGCTTCTATTGAGCATTTTTGCCGTATGCGGCATTTTTTCTCAATAGGGCAGCTCATACCATAATTGACGCACAGTTGGCAGAGGACACGCGTCTACAAGATGCTCCGCGACGAGATGGCGCGCGTGTACCGGGAGCTCAGACGCATCCGGTCCGCCGACGAGGTCGACGAGGGGCTCGCCTGGACGGTCGACTTCCTCGCGCGGGAGTTCGCCGCCATGCGCGGAGAGGAGGAGCCCTCGGACGTCGAGCGGGAGGACGCCCTCATCTTCGGCATGTCGCGGAGGTGAGGGGCGAACCTCATCGGTCAGCCTGCCGCAACCGTACGATAAAATATCGCCCAAGGACAGGAGGGCCCGATGCAGCACCCCATCGAACAAAATGATCCGAAACGGTTCTCCTCGGAGAAGGAGAACCAGTACTTCGACCGCAAGAGCGCCCGGAAGGCCGCTAACGACATCTCCAGGCACATCAGCGCCTTTGCGAACGCATCCGGCGGCAAGCTCGTCATCGGCATCGAGGACGACGGCGAGATCACCGGCTTCAGGCGCAGGGGCGCCCACGACATCGAGGACTTCCTCCAGGCCCCCATCACGTGCTGCGACCCCGTCCCCGCCGTCAGGGCCGAGGAGGTCCACGTCACCAACTCGAGTGGGGAGAACGATCGCATCCTCGTCCTCGACGTCCAGGCCTCAACCGACCGGGTCATCGCGAGAAAGCGCGACGGCGAGGTCTTCCTCAGGCAGAAGGACGAGAGCGTCCGGCTGGACCGCGAGCAGGTTCGCGCCCTCGAGTACGACAAGAACCAGAGGCGCTTCGAGGACGAGTTGGCAGACAGGTCCGGCATCGACGACATCGACCGCGAGGTGATGGACCGCTACCGGGAGGAGCTCGGGACCGACGCCCCCTACGAGCAGATACTCAGAAGCAGGGGGATGCTCGTCGACGGGCACCTCACCAACGCGGGGGTTCTCCTGTTCGCAAGGAACCCCACGCAGTTCATCCCGTGCGCCCGCGTGAGGGTCATGCGCTTCGACGGCAGCAGGATGGAGACCGGTCGGCGCCTGAACATCGTGAAGGACAGGACCTTCGACGGGCCCCTCCCCAAGGTGATCGAGGGTGCCAAGCAGATGATCTCCAGCCAGCTCCGGGAGTTCCAGTTCCTGGGGGACAACGGGAAGTTCAAGATCATCCCCGAGTACCCGGAGTTCGCGTGGTTCGAGGGTCTCGTCAACGCGGTCACGCACAGGAACTACGCCTACTCTGGCGACTACATCCGCGTCATGATGTACGACGACCGCCTCGAGATCCTCAGCCCCGGAAAGCTCCCCAACATCGTCACCCTCGAGAACATGCGCCACACCCGCTGGTCGCGCAACCCCATCATCGCCCGCACCCTCGTCGAGTTCGGCTGGGTGAGGGAGCTCAACGAGGGGGTGCAGAGGATCTACGACGAGATGGCCAGCTTCTTCCTCAACGACCCCGTCTTCTCGGAGCCGAACGACTCCTCGGTGCTGCTCACGCTCGAGAACAGCATAACGTCGCGCGTCCTCAGGCAGAGCGACACCGTCTCCGGCATCGTCGGCGAGGACGCGTACAGGGCCCTCACCGAGCCCGAGCTGTCAGCGGTCCAGATCGTGTATGCGAGGGGCAAGGTCACCGTCAAGCAGCTGTCCGAGCGCCTCGGGAGGAGCCCCAAGTTCGCCAGGTCGACCCTGAGGGGCCTCGTCGGCAAAGGCGTCCTCTCATGGCACGGCTCCGGCCCCAAGGACCCGTCCCAGTACTACTCCTTCCCCCGCTCCCGTTAAGACTGATAAGACGGCCCCTCAGGCCCGGCGAGATTCCCGGGCCTGCGGGGCCGAGCGGGTAAGAGTAAGTCCGAGTAGTTCCGAGTAGGTAAGGGCGACGATTGGCCCATCTTGCGCCGTAATCTGATAAAAGCGCAGGTAAACACCTCGGCAATCATTTCGACAAGCCGTTTTACTGGGTTCGAGTAAGTCCGAGTAGTTCCGAGTAAGTCCGAGTAGTTCCGAGTAGCCCAGCAGCAACCCGGCTACCCGCTGCATGAAAACAGCAGCTCAGACGCATGACATGCCGCCACATGAAGCGGCTAGCTCGGGTAAGAGTAAGTCCGAGTGGTCAGAGCAGGGCCCGGCTCCCCCTTTCTCAGCCGAGTGCTGAGCCCATCGGACAAAACCAAGGCGACAACCCAATAGCGACGAGCCGAGGCCGGCGGATGCCGGTTATTCCTCGTGCGCGCAGCCTGTCACGGGCCCCGCTTTCCCCGCAAGGGCCGCGATGCTTTTCCGGCTTCTTTCGGGCTCGGCCGCCCCCGCTCAGAGCGGTACCGGCGAAGCTCGCCTGAAACAACCGTTCGGTCGCGCCTCCCCGCCGGAGAACCAGCGGCCGCGCCTTCGCCCCTCCCAATATCCCCATACGTGCCTCGCCTTGGCTCTCCCGTGGTTTCTATTGAGCAATTTCGCCGTATGCGGCATTGTTTTCTCAGTAAGAAGAAGGTGAGCCCCGGCCTATTCTGGACATTCTTCTGGTCATGTCTGCATCGCTGTCCAGATTAATGTCCAGAATCGATCCGCCTGTCAGACAGCAACGCGACTTGAGCGGAAACCCCTGCCCGGACGGCGGCCGCAAGCTCCTCGCACCGCGCCATCTGCTCGACTAGCCTCCTATGCGCATCCCAATACGCTTCCCAGAGACCCCCATCGACCATGGACTCGAAGTCAATCTGCATCGGAGGAAATCTCCGCTCATACTCGTCTATCCTTTCGGCTCTCTCCCCGACATCTCCCACGCCCCGCGACGCGGGCGACAGCGGCGACGGCCCGAACATCCACTTCCTCCAGGGCTTGTTCCCCTTAGACTGATTGCACTTCCCACATGCGGGGACAAGGTTGTGAATCTCCGTGATGTAGCCCGTTGGTCGCTTGCCCCGTACGATGGCGTTGAGATGGTCCCACTCCGTCGCGGGGTCGCCGCAGTAGGCGCAGCGCACATCCGAGGCGTCCATGCCAAGCACCTCGAGCGCAAGGGCGATTTCCTCGTCACCCGGCATGATTGCAGGGATAATCCCGTTCACAAATGAGTTCGTGATACTCGACGTCCGGCCGGTTATCTTTACCGGTGTTGGCATCTTGAATGCATTGGAAAGAGCGCTCATTGCTATCATTCGCCTCAGAACAAAATGGGGTTACAGCATATCTGTAGTCCCATCTAACTGCTATTATATTGCGATTACAAACAAATGTTCGCTATTCCCACTCGATGGTGCCGATGGGCTTGGGCGTGAGATCGTAGGCCACGCGGCAGATACCCGGCACCTCCGCGAGGATGCGATCGGTGATCTTCTTGAGGAGCGCCCAGTCGAGCTCGGGCACCGTGGCGGTCATGGCGTCCACCGTGTTGACGGCGCGGATGATGGCAGGCCAGTCGTAGGCGCGCTTGCCGTCGCGCACGCCGGTGGCGCGCATGTCGGGCACGACCACGAAGTACTGCCAGACCTTGCCGGCGAGTCCCGCCTCGGCAAACTCGTCGCGCAGGATCTTGTCGGCCGCGCGCAACGCCTCCAAGCGATCGCGCGTGATGGCACCGAGGCAGCGCACGCCCAGACCGGGGCCGGGGAACGGCTGACGCTCGACCATGGACTCGGGGAGCCCTAGCTCGCGCCCAACCGTGCGCACCTCGTCCTTGTAGAGCAGGCGTACGGGTTCGACCAGCTCGAACTGCAGGTCGTCGGGCAGGCCGCCCACGTTATGATGGGCCTTCACGCCGTCGGACTCCACAATGTCCGGATAGATAGTGCCCTGTGCGAGGAATGAGACGTCGCCTGCGACCTTGCGGGCCTCCTCCTCAAACACGCGGATGAACTCGGCGCCGATGATCTTGCGCTTGCGCTCCGGCTCAGCAACACCCGCCAACAGGTCGAGGAAGCGGTCGGTCGCGTCCACGTAGACGAGATTCGCGTCCATCTGGTTGCGGAACACGTCGATGACCTGCTCGGACTCGCCCTTGCGCATGAGGCCGTGGTTCACGTGCACGCAGATGAGCTGACGCCCCACCGCGCGGATGAGCAGCGCCGCCACAACGCTCGAATCCACACCGCCCGAGAGCGCGAGCAGCACGTTCTTGTCGCCGATCTGGGCGCGCAGGGCCTCGACCTGCTCGTCGATGAACGCTTGGGCGAGCTCGGGCGTGGTGATGCGGGCCATGTCGTCCGGTCGCTTGCTGGGTAGCTCCATGAGTGCTCCTTCGGTTGCTGGAATGGGGCCGTTGGACCCGATTCTAACGTTTGCGGCAGACGGAACGCGCACCGTTGGACCGCTGCCCGGCAAACGTGGAGAAGGGGCGCGCGAGCGTAAGGGGCACGAGGTGCGCGGCACGGGCTTTGGGCGCCCGATACCTACCGGCGCACACCAGCACCCCGGCGCGGCCCAAGATTCACGCCGGGGTGCGCCCCGGTACGCCCCAAGCGAAGCGCCTATTTGTCGCGGAACGTCAACAGGTCACGGTAATCCATGTTGCGCGGACGCACTCGATCGGGATCGCGGA
>CAUGVQ010000030.1 GCA_959602875.1 uncultured Collinsella sp.
TCCGCGTCGAGTACAAGGGCCAGACCGGCTACTGCTACGGCGAGTACCTCTCCTTCACCAAGGGCGGCTACGAGGACCCCAACGACACCGCCGGTAAGAATGTCATGAACGGCGAGTCCAACGATCCGGGTGATACCGCGGGCAAGAACGTTATGAACGACGAGATCGCCGGCGGCACCTCGAGCACCATGAACAAGCTCACCACCACCGCCCCCCCTGAACGTGCGCGCCGAGCCGCGCAACAGCGGCCGCCGTATCGGCGTGCTCGCCAAGGGCACGCAGGTGAGCCCGCTCGACCAGTCCGCCGACGGCTGGGTGCTCATCGACTACAACGGCACCCAGGGCTGGGTCTACTCCGGTTACCTTAACTAACGACCAACAGTCAAACACCGCCTTTTTCCCTCCGGCTTCGGGTTGAAGCCGGAGGGTTTTTCTTATGGGAAGACTTTTTCGTACTTTTTCAAGCCCGGCTCCTGTAAGCAAAATTCTTGCAAGCGTGCTACCTGCAGTTTTATCATCGCGACATCATCCGCTACTCGGCGTATATCTGATAATCTACGAAAAAGTCCCCATTCATTCTTGCAATGAGCCTCTGCGCCCCCCGAGACCTCCGTACAACTGCGGAGAAGCCCGCCGCCTCGATGGCAGCGGGCTTCTCCGGATGCACCGTTGATCGCACAGAGGGGAGGGATGCGATATCAACTGGACAAGGAAGGTTATTTCATCGCCTGGTACCTGCCCTGTCGTTGAGTTAACTTTAGCAAACTCTCAACCATGCGGAAGGGGTCAGGGGCGATTCACATCCTCTCCATAAGTTAGCCTTAGTTTACCTTTTACGGCATCAGGTAGGCACCCGCCATGGCGATAGCGGACATGACCACAAGGAACCCGAGAGCAAAGGGCAGCACCGCACCCAGAAGCTCGGCGTCCTTACCACGTACGCGCACGGCGGCAAGCCCGATGGCGAGCGTTTGGGGCGAGAGCATCTTACCCGCGGCCACACCGAGCGAATTGAGCGCGACCGTCCAGACCTCGTTCATGCCAAGAGCAGCCGCTGCCTCGGCCTGTACCTGGCCAAACAGCATACCCGAGCTTGTGCCCGAACCCGTGACGAAGGTACCCACCATGCCGATCCACGGCGCGAGCACCGGATAGAGGCCGCCGGCAACGGCAATGCAAAACGCCGAGATGTCCGAGATCATACCGGCATACCCCATGACCTTTGCGCAACCAAGAACCGAAAGCATGGTAGCCACCGTCGGCATCATCTGCCGAACCGTCGCCGCAAGGACCTCCGCCATAACGCGCAGGGTCGCGCCCTGGATACGGCCGCCGATGAGGGCGGCGATAAAAATCAGCACGCCCGGCGTGTTGACCCAGCTAAAGGAGAGCGTGCCCGGGTCCGCCCCGTTGTAGACGGTGACCGTTGAGGAGAGCGGGGCGAGGGCGGCGTTCACGGGCGCAACGAGCTTGGAAGTGCTAAGCAGAAGCACGAAGATCAAAATGAAGCACGACCAGGCGCGCAGCGCTGCTGTCAGCGTGAGCTCGGCCTCCCCTCTCGCCTCGCCCGATGCCGCCTCGGTCTTTGGCGCGGCAAGCTGCATGCGATACGCCTCATCGAGCGCGCCCGACTTCTCCGCTCGGCGCGCGAGAGCGGCGGTCACACCGAGCGAGCAGATGCTACCCACCACGACGGTGAGCTCCGGTCCGACGAACGCGGCCACAAGGAGCGCCGGCACGGTGAAGGACACACCGGCTGCGAGCGCCACGAGCGAAACGCCGCGGAAGTGCGCGGCAAGCGACGGGGTGCCCGCATCGGACCCCGTGCCCTTGCCTGCAACCGCAACGATAAGAAACGGCGCGACGATAAAGAAGGGAGCGAGCTGGATCATCTGCGTGAACGCGAGCTCGGAAGCATCGAGCCCCACCAGGTCGGCGAGCGAGACCGTGGGGATGCCGATGGAGCCGTAGGGCGTGGGCACGCCGTTGGCGAGAAGGCACATGAGCACAGCGGGAAGGGGCGCGTACCCGAGCGCGGCGAGCATACCCGCAGGTATTGCCACCGCGGTGCCAAAGCCCGCCATCCCCTCCATAAAGCCGCCGAAGCACCAGGCAACGAGCAGCGCGAGGATGCGCCGGTCGCTTGAGATGGAGGTGATCATGCGCGAGATGGTGTCCATGGCGCCCGTACGTACGCACAGGTTGTAGGTGAAAACCGCCGCGATGATGACCACGACGATAGGCCAGAGCGCCATGAGAAAGCCTTCGAGAGCCGCCGTGGCGACGTTGTCGACAGGAAGGCCCCACCATGTCGCCGCCAAAAGGCACGCTATGACAAGCGACCCGGTGGCCGCGCGCCAAGCCGGCCACTTGAGCACGAGCAGAACGGCCACAAGCCAAAGAATCGGCGCGAGCGCAAGGACAAAGGACAGGACATCCATACAAGCTCCCAGACAAGAAAAGGCAAAAGACATCAGAAGGATACCGCACAATGACACCCTGGGGCCCGCTGCGACTAAGCCGGCAGATACTCCCGCAGGTTGTGCAACCAGGCGCCTCATCGGTACCATCGCCAGCTCAATCGGTACAATCAAGATGACGGTTGGCACGATTGACGCGTATGAGGTGGAGCATATGGATCGCGAAGGGTTTTTCGAGCGCGTGTATACGATGGTGGAGCAGATCCCCCGCGGCATGGTCGCCACCTACGGGCAGATTGCGCGCCTCATCGGGGAGCCGCGCCGCGCACGCTACGTGGGCTTCGCCCTGCATGCCAACCCGCGGCCGGGCATCGTCCCCTGCCATCGCGTCGTCTTCGCAGACGGAAGCCTCTGCGAGGGCTTTGCCTTCGGCGGCATCGACGTTCAGCGAGGCCTTCTTGAGGAGGAAGGTGTCCGCTTCACGCCCGCGGGCAAGGTCGACCTTGCCGCTTGCCGCTGGCCGGCAGGTATCTGAGTCGGGGCTGTAAAGGTCAGGGTGAAACCCAATGGACCCGGTCGGCTCACGAGAGGCATGGCCTCTCCCCCGGGTATAATGACGCGATATTGCGAAACCTCATCCAAGGAGCAGTGCAGCCTTGAATCCTTTGTCCAACATCCGTAAGCGCATCGCGGGCGACGCGCCCTCCCGGGAGCGCGGGCACCGCTCCCTCGATACCGGCCGCCGTGCGACCGCGAGCGCGTCGGCGCGTCCGCGGCGCCGCGACGAGGCACCCTATCTCGCCCGTCTTGCCAACCAATGGTGGACGCGTCTGCTTGAGTCCGTCTACCAGGGATCGCTCAGCGAGCAGGAGGAACTCTACGAGTCGCACAGCACCCGGCGCGACTACGTCTGGAACACCGTGGGCACCTCGGTCTGGGGTCTCACGTTCCCCTTCCTCACCGTGGTGGCCACGCAGCTCGCCGGCGTCGAGGAGGCGGGCATGTTCTCGATGGCCTTCATCGTGGGCACCCTCCTTATGATTGCGACCTACTACGGTGTGCGAAACTTCCAGGTCTCTGACCTCGACGAGGCGTGCGCCTTCTCCTCCTACCAGATTCATCGCTGGCTGGTCGCGATTCTCGCGGGTGTGGCGGGTGTTGCCTACGTCTCTCTTCGCGGCTACGACGGTTACATGGCAACCATCTGCCTCGGCGTGTTCATCTACAAGCTCATCGACGGCGTGGCCGATGTCTACGAGGGCAGGCTCCAGCAGGCCGACAAGCTCTACCTCGCCGGTATCTCGCAAACCGTCCGCTCCGCCGCCACGGTGGGTGCCTTTGCGCTCGCCCTCTTTGTCACCCGCAACCTTGGCGTGGCCTCGGTCGTGATGGCCATCGTCGCGGTCGCGAGCTTCGCGCTCCTCACCGCCCCGCTCGCCCTGCTCGAAACCGAGAAGTCGCGGCCGCCGCACACCGACGAGGTCACGCTTCTCTTCCGCCAGTGCTTTCCGCTGTTCTGCGCGCTCTTCCTCTTCAACCTCATCGAGAGCATCCCCAAGTTCGTGATGGAGGGTGCCCTCGCCTACGAGAACCAGCTTTACTTCAACGCCCTCTACTTCCCCGCGCAGGGAATCCTCCTTACCGTAGGCGCGCTCTACAAACCGCAGCTCCTGCGCCTGACGAGCATCTGGGCGAGCCCTCGCCGGCGGCGTCGCTTCAACCTCATCGTCGCCGCGGTGATGGGCGTGATCGCCCTCATCACGATCGTCATGGCCCTCTTCATGCAGGGGCTGGGTCTTCCCGTCATGAGCGTGCTCTACGGCGTGGACTTTGGGCGCTTTGCCGTACTCGCGACCCTTATGGTCATCGCCGGAGGCGTGACGGCAGCCATCGACTTTCTCTACGCGGTTATCACCATCCTGCGCCGGCAGGAGGGCGTGATGAAGCTCTATCTCATCGCAACGGCGGCCTCGCTCGCGCTGTCGCTCGTGCTTGTGAACATCATCGGCCTCACCGGAGCCGTGGCGAGCTATCTTGGCACCATGGTGCTTCTGCTCGTGCTCCTCGTGCTCGAGTACATCCGCATCCAGCACGCCATCGCACGGGACCGCAACCCGTTTCTCGACCGCTAAGCGCGCGGGCGACAACGCGCGAGTGAAGACGCACGCCCGAATGCTGAGTGCGCTGTCGACAACCCGTACATCGGGCGAACGCGCCCGTGCGCGCTACTCGCCGCTCTTGATGGTTGCGTAAAACATCTCGCCGTCGTCAAGACGCATGATGCCCACACGGCCTTGGCCGGCACCCGCCGCGGCGGAGCAATCGATATCGATGCGGTCGGCCACACCGCCTGTCGCCTCGCAGGCGCCCACATGCACGATGCACCCCAGGCCCTCGGCGGTAACGCCATCTGAATCGGGCAGGTCCGCATAGTGCGCGATGTAGATGGACGGCGTATGCCCCGCCACCACCACAGGACCGCTCCCATCGGCTCCAACAAGCCCGGTGGGCTCGCCCCAAAACTCGGCCCTCGTCCACAGAAGCGTCTCGGGGTCCTGCTGCTCCATCATCGCGCGCAGGACCTCCTCCGGGGCGGCTGCGGCGCCGGCGCCGCCCGACACGTCCACCCCCGCGGTCGCCAGATAGGCGCGCGCCTCCAGCGCATCAATTCCGGCATGCACGAGAATCCAGGTGCGCTCGTCGGTATGGACGATGTCGAACAGCGGCAAAGAGCCAATCCAATCCAGCGTGTCGATGAACTCCTCATGCGGCAGGCTATCAAGACCCGTCGCCGTAGTGAGGCCGCCGTTCAGCGACCAGGTGAAGCTGTCGAAGTCCCCCGTCTCGTTGAGGACGTCGAGCAGCATGCGCTCGTGGTTGCCCATGAGGACGTGCGCGTTGGGAAGGCCCCTCACCAGTTTGACCACGCCCATGGGGTCCGGCCCGCGGTCGGTCATATCGCCCAGCACATAGATGGCGTCGTCTGCCGAGGGCGACGCGAGCTCGAGCGCGTGGTCGAGTGCACGTACGTGCCCGTGCGCATCAGAGGTAACAAAGATCGCCATGGGGCCTCCTTCCCATCCCCTCCATTATATAGGCGCCCGCGCCGCGTCGCTCGCGCTCTTGATGGGGGTTGCGTTTCCGCCGCGTTAATCTGACCGCTTCGGTCGGAATTACACGGCACCTGCGCATGCGCGCCGTCTACTATGCTAAGGTACGACCCACAGCGTTTGACTTTAGGCGCCCGCCCCCGCGGGGCAGCGCAGAACGATTCAAGGAGCATCCGATATGGCGCGCGTTTACAACTTCTCCGCCGGCCCCTCGGCACTTCCCGAGAACATCCTCACCGAGGTTCAAGACGAGCTTCTCGACTACCGCGGCGTGGGCATGTCGGTGTTGGAGATGAGCCATCGATCCGCCGCCTACACCGACATCATCGAGGATGCCGAGGCAACGCTTCGCCGCCTCATGGCTATCCCTAGCAACTACCGGGTGCTCTTTCTCCAGGGCGGGGCGACCCTCCAGTTTGCCGGCATCCCCATGAACCTCATGCGCCGCGGGCGCGCGGGGTATCTGGTGACGGGGCTCTTCTCGCGCCTCGCCAAGGAGGAGGCCGAGAAGTACGGTGAGATCGAGGTGCTCGCCACAAGCGAGGCAACTAACCACGACCGCATCCCCGACCTCGCTCCGGTTGCTGAGCGCTGCCGCGAGACGGAACTCGACTACGTCTACATCTGCCAGAACAACACGATCTACGGCACGCAGTTCCACGAACTGCCCGATACCGACGAGACGCCGCTTGTTGCCGACGTGTCGAGCTGCTTTCTCATGGAGCCCATCGACGTGAGCCGCTACGGGCTCATCTACGCCGGCGCGCAGAAGAACGGCGGCGTTGCGGGCGTGGCCGTCGTCATCGTGCGCGACGACCTTGTGGGCGACGGCCCCGCCAAGGCGTACTGTCCCTCTTACATGAGCTACCGGCGCCAGGCGGATGCGCACTCGATGATGAACACGCCCAACACCTTTGGCATCTACCTCTCGGGCAAGGTTTTCCGCTGGGCGGAGGCTGAGGGAGGCCTTGCGGCGCTCGAGGCGCGCAACCGCAGGAAGGCGGCCATCCTCTACGATCTGCTCGACAAGAGCCACATCTTCCACGCCCACGCCGAGCCCGCGTCCCGCTCCATCGCCAACGTGACCTTCCGCTGCGCCACGACCGAGCTCGACGAGGCGTTCATCGCGGGCGCACGCGAGCGCGGCATCGAGGGTGTGCGCGCCCACCGCTCCACGGGCGGCATGCGCGCGAGCATCTATAACGCCGTCACCCTCGAAGCCGTGGAGGCGCTCGCCGCCTACATGCGCGACTTCGAGAACGACCATCGATAGGAGATATCCATGCGCCACATCAAGACGATTGACGACATCACCAAAGACGGCGACGTCGAGTTCGGCGAGGGCTACGACTTTGTGGAGGACGCCGCCGACGCCGACGCCATCCTCATGCGCTCGACCGACCTGCACGGCTACGACCTGCCCGCCGGCATCCGCGCCATCGCGCGCTGCGGCGCCGGCGTCAACAACATCCCCATCGAGGAATACGCCCGGCGCGGCGTGGTGGTGTTCAACTCGCCGGGCGCCAACGCCAACGCCGTCAAGGAGATGGTCCTCTGCATGATGATCCTCTCCAGCCGCGGCATCGTCCAGTCGATGCAGTGGGTACGTGACCACGCCTGCGACCCGGACATCATGGCCGATGCCGAGAAGGCCAAGAAGGCCTTCGTCGGCCGCGAGCTCGCCGGTAAGCGCGTGGGCGTCATCGGCCTTGGCAACGTGGGCTCCAAGGTTGCCAACGCCTGCGTCAACCTCGGCATGGATGTCTATGGCTACGACCCGTTCATCTCCGTCGAACACGCTTGGGAGCTCTCGCGCGACGTACAGCGCGTGGGAACCCTGGAGGACCTCTGCCGCGGGTGCGACTATCTAACACTGCACGTACCCTCCAAGGCCGACACCATCGGCATGATCGGTGCCGAGCAACTCGCGCTCCTCGCCCCCGGGGCCATCCTCATCAACTTTGCGCGCGAGACCATCATCGACGAGGATGCTGTGGACACCGCGCTCCACAAGGGCGGGCTCGCGTGGTTTGCCACCGACTTTGCCACGCCCAAGACGGTGCTCATGCCCAACACCTTTATCACCACGCACTCGGGCGCCGGCACCGGCGAGGCGGAGGCGCTCTGCGCCGACATGGCCATCTCCGAGCTCAAGGACTACCTCGAGAACGGCAACATCGCCCACTCGGTCAACTACCCCGCCTGCTCGATGGGCAAGGCGCGCGCCGCAAGTCGCGTCGCCTGCCTGCACGCCAACGTGCCCAACATGATCGGCCAGATCACCGCCGTGCTCGCCAAGGACAACGCCAACGTGCAGCGCATGGTCAACGAGAGCGCCGGCGAGAACGCCTACACCATGTTCGATACCGACGAGCACCTCGACCAATCGACCATCGACGCCCTGAAGAAGATTCCCGCCGTCTACCGCGTTCGCGTAATCAAGTAGGGCGCCGCGTAAGGCGCCGCGCAAGTAGCTGCTCCGCGCGCAAAGCGACAGGCAGGGGTGGGTCATCGCCGCGTAAGGGATTGCGGCAAGGGACACAAGACCGCCGGCGCCACCTGCGCGGACGGTACAATAGGCGTACATGGGCCGGTGCGCCCCTGCACCGGCTCCACCATGCTGAAAGGATCACCATGAAGGTTTTGCCGTTCCCCTGCATCCGACCGGTGCCCGAGCGGGCAGCCGAGGTGGCCGCGCTCCCCTACGACGTCTTCGACCGCGCCGAGGCTGCCGCCTACGTGGCCAACCACCCGTTGTCGTTTCTTGCCATCGACCGACCCGAAACGCAGTTCGCTCCTGAGCAGGACATGTACGCGCCCGAGGTCTACGCCCGCGGCGCCGAGCTTTTGCACGAGCGCATCAACGAAGGCATCTACCAGGCGGATCCGTCGATGAGCTACTACCTCTACGAGCTCACGCAAAACGGCTGCACGCAGACGGGCGTCGTCGCCATCTGCTCGGTCGACGAGTATGACAACGGCATCATCAAGAAGCACGAGAACACGCGCGCCGAGAAGGAGCGCGACCGTATCGAACATATCCGCGCGCTTGGCTGCCAGACCGGCCCCATCTTTCTCACCTACCGCGACGAGCCGGTGCTCTCGTTCATCCTCGCGCAGGTAAAGACCGGCCAGGCGCTGTACGACTTTACCGATGAGGAGGGCGTGCACCAGCGTGTCTGGGAAGTGCGCCGACCCGAGAGCGTTGAGGCCATACGCGAGATGTTCGCCCGCGTACCCTGCGCCTACATCGCCGACGGCCACCACCGCACCGCCTCGGCCATGCGCGTGGCGCACGAGATGCGCGCCGCCGCGCAGGAGGCGGGCACCTACACCGGCAAGGAGCCCTTCAACTACTTCCTGGCCGTCCTCTTCCCCGCAAGCGAGCTCACGATCCTCCCCTACAACCGCGTCGTCTCCGACCGCGCCGGCCTGAGTGCAGACGAGCTCCTCGCCCGTATCCGCAAGGCGGGCTTTGACGTCGAGCCGGTAGCCGAGCCGCTCGAATCCGCCGAGGTCGGCGTGATGGGGCTCTTTACGGCGGGATCCTGGTACCGTCTCTCGTACACGCCCGAGCTCGCCTCTGCCGTTGCGCAGGCGGGGCCGGTTGAGTCCCTGGACGTGTCGGTCCTGCAGGACCGCGTGCTCGACCCTATCCTCGGCATCAGCGACCCGCGCGAAGACGCCCGCATCTCCTTCGTCGGCGGCATCCGCGGCACCGCCGAGCTCGAGCGCCGCGCGGGCGCAGACGGCGTTGCGTTCTCGATGTGCGCCACGACGATCGGCCAGCTCCTCGCCGTGGCGGACGCCGGCCTTCTGATGCCGCCCAAGTCGACCTGGTTCGAACCCAAACTACGCAGCGGCCTATTCATCCACCGCATCGCGCGCTGAGTCATCGGGGTGTGCAGCAGAGCGCCGAACCGCACGACAGGACGCCAAGCCGCACGACAGGACGCCGAGCAGCATCCGATAGATTCGGTTCGGCTAGATTCGAAACAGTGGTCCCGGGATCGCACCCCAGTCCTGCGCAGTTGCATCCCAGGAGAAGCGAAGTGTTGAACCCGGGCGGGCGCGTCTGGCGAAAACCGAAGTAATGAGCCCGCGCAGGTGCTTCAGGCGAAAATCGAAGTAATGAACCCGGTAATGCGCGATTCGGCGCTTTTCGCGGCGCCGGGTGCATTACTTCGGTTTTTGCATGGTATGAAGTACGGCGTCAGAAGGGTCTCAAAACGCGCGGCTCGACTGGGCACACGCAGGGATTCGGCTTCGACTACCGCCCAAAGAAAAAGGGCCGGTCATAAGACCGGCCCCGCAAAGGGCCCTCTAATGCGCGCGAACTGGCAGACTAAGCCACACCCTGGTTGGCGCTCTCGATGGCGGTGTTGGTGGACTGCACCGCGGTGTCGAGCGCCTCGTCCACATCGCCGCCGTTGAAGACGGACTGCAGCGCCGTCTGGAGGTCGGTGCGCAGCTGCGGAAGCTGCGAGCAAAGCGGGCCCGCGGTGATGTTATTCACCTTAGAGCTGCGCAACTGCTCGGCGGAAACCTGAAGCTGCGGGTACTCGCCATACACCGCCGAGAGGGTCTCGGTCTCGTAGGCGCCGTTAGAGATCGGGAAGTAGCCGGTGTCGCCCGCCCAGGTGGCCTGGACATCCGGGGAGGTCGCGTAGGCGCAGAACTCCATCACGCCGCGCGCAACGTCCTCGGAGAGGCCGTCGGCGATGCAGAGGGCACCGCCGCCCGCGTAGATGCCCATGGCCTCGGCCCCTTCCTCGACCGGCAAAAAGCCGATACTCACATTGAACGAGCAGGCGTCGATGATCTGGCGCGCTGAAGCGGAGGTGTCGATGTAGATGGCGCACTGCTGCTGCGAGAAGCCGCTAATGGCGTCGTCACCCGAGCTAAACGGCGTGAACTGCCCGGCGTCGTTTAGCGACTTGACCCAGTTGAAGATCACCGCCATCTGATCGCGATAGGCAACCTCGGTGCAGCGCTCCTTGCGGCCGTTCTCGTTGTTGACCACGTAGCCGCCCATGTTGGTAACCATCTGGTCGAGGGCATAGCCGTACGCGTAGAGGCCGACGGACGTGACGTCGCTCGACGCGGCAATGGCCTCTGCCGCAGCGGTGAGGCCCTCGAACGTAGTCGGCAGCTCGGTCACGCCGGCGGCGTTAAGGACGTCCTGGTTGTAGTAGACGACCGGGCAGGAGCAGTTGAACGGCATGGCGTACATCGCACCGTCGTAGGTGTAGAAGTTCACGGCCTGCTCGAGAAGGTCGGAATCATCGAAGCTCTGGGCGGAAATGAGCTCGGAGACATTGGCAACAAGCCCGGAGTCGATCATCGCCTGGAGGTTCTGCTCGCCGATCTGCACGATTGCCGGTGCGCCCGAGCCGTTTGCCATGTTGAAGAAACTACCGGTGGACTCGTCGTAGCTGCCCTGGTACTCGGAGCGTACCTCGAACTCATCGGACTGCGCGTTGAAACCGTCGACGACCTTCTGAAGGGCGTCGCCGCGGCTGCCGTCCATGGAGTTCCAGAAGAGGATGACGGTCTTGCCATCCTCGGTGGTCTCCGTGGTGGCGCCACCGCCGCCGGAGCAGCCGGCAAGCGCGGTGCCGGCGATGCCGAGGCCGGCGAGGGTCAGAAACGAGCGGCGGGTAAGGTTCTGCTGAATCATGGGTTTTCCTTTCGTGTTACCAACAGTTGAGGTCCTAACCGAACTATCTACCGTGCGTATACGCACCGGGTAGCAAAACGAGACGCCGTGCACACCCAATATTGGGTACCGCATGCAACGAGCAAGGGGCCGTGCGGCCCTAAGCAGGTGGGCACTACTTGAGCGCGCCCTTGGTCATGCCCTCCTGCAGGCGCTTCTGGCCAAAGAAGATGAGCAAAAGCGTGGGGATGGATGTGATCACGGCGCCGGCGGCCATCATGCCAAAGTCAGAAAGGCCCTCGGAGCTGTTCAAGGTGCGCAGGCCAATCTGCACCGTACGCGCCGTGTTGTTAGTGGTAGAGACGAGCGGCCACAGGTAGGCGTTCCACGTCACCAGGAAGAAGTAAATCGCAAGCGTCACCGTGGTGTTCATGACCATGGGCACCACCACGCGGACGAAGAACTGAAAGCGGGAAAGCCCCGCCACGTCCGCAGCCTCCTTGAGCTCGGAGGGGATCTGCATCATGTTCTGCCGGTAGAGGAAGATGCCAAACGTGGTGGCCACGCCGGGCAGGATGAGGCCGGCGTAGGTGTCGATGAGGCCCATGGCGCGGATGGTCTGGAAGTTCGTGACCACGAGCACCTCGGCGGGGATCATCATGGTTGCCATGATGACGAGGAAGATGATGCGCTTACCGCCAAAGGGGATGAACACGAGCGCATAGGCCGCGAGCATGGAGAAGAGGATCTGCAGCGCCGTGCCGGCCACGCCCACGACCACGGAGTTGACGATGAACTGGGCGAAGGGCTGCGCCTCAAAGGCGTTCACATAGTTGTCGAGAAACAGTGACGTGGGGATAAAGACGCCGTTGATGATGTCCTCGAGCGGGGTGAACGACAACGAGATGGAAAACAGGATGGGAAAGCCAATCGCCACGGCAGCGATGGTCAAAACCGCGTAGGTTGCAACGAGTCCGGACTTGCTCGTGCGCAGACCGGAGCCCGCCACGCGGCCGGACGATTTCTTGGAGATGGGCATCATTGGTAGGTCACCTTGTCCTCGGTAAGCTTGGTCTGGATGTAGGAGATGACGAAGATCACCGCAAAGAGAATCACGCCTTGGGCGGACGCCGACCCGATGCGGAAGTTCACGAACGCATCACGGTAGAGACGGTAGATGAGCAGCACCGTGGCGTTGTTGGGCCCGCCCTGCGTGAGCATGTCGATAAGGCCGAAGGACTGGAACGCTCCGATGACGGTGATGGTCAGCACGAAGAACAGCGACGGCGAGATGAGCGGCACCGTGACCCGTCGGAGGCGATACCAGAACCCGCCGCCCACGATCTCGACGCTCTCGTAATACGAATCGTCGATACTCTTGATCGCCCCGAGCAAGATGAGATAGGCCATGCCGATGTTCATCCAGATGGAGATGATCGAAACCGAGAGGAGTGCGACGTTCTGGTCGATGAGCCAGCCGACGCTCTCGCCCCCAAAGAACTCGATGATGCGGTTGAGCACGCCGGAGTTGGCGTTGAAAAGCAGATTCCAGAAGACGGCTGCCGCTGCGACCGAGATGCCCATCGTGGCCGAGAAGATCGTGCGGAAGACCCCCATGCCGGGCAGGTCCTGCGCTGTGAGCACAGCGAGCAGGAGCGCGATCACGATGGTCGCCGGGACCGTCAGGAGCACGTAGACGAGCGTATTGACAATCGCTTGGGTGTAGAGCGGATCGGTGAGGAGAGTGACGAAGTTATCGATGCCGATGAACTGCGTGAGGCCGCCCGCCGGCGTAGTGGCAAAGAGGCTCGTCACGATGGTGCGGCCGAACGGGTAGATGACAAAAATCGCAAAGATGGCAACCGAGGGAAGCAAGTACACCCAGCCGGCGAGGGTCCTTCGCTCGCCGGGCGCCTCACGGGGCGAAACGGCCGTCGCGGCAGGCGCGGTATTGGGGGCGACAGAATGCTTAGACATGACAGCCCCCTACTCCGCTGCCGCGGGCGCGGCTTCGATATGCGCTGCCGCAGCGGCGCCCGCAGCAGACGTGCTGCGCACGCCGAGCTCGTCCAAGTCCTCGGCGGCGCGCAAGAGTGCACCGGTGTTCACGTCAAAGAAGTGCGCGTAACGCGGGTCCAGGCTCACATGGAGCGTTGCGCCATCGGCGATGCGGTGCTGACCCTGCCAACGGGCGGTAAAGAGAGTTCCCGCAACATCGAAGAAGACGAGGGTCTCGTTGCCCATCATCTCGGAGCTCACCACAGTGACCTCCGTGTCATGCACGCTCGTCGCCGTCGCCGGGTACACCTGCTCGGGCCTAAAGCCGATCTTCCAGCGCTGCCCCATGGGAAGCTTCGCCCGGTCCGCCTCAGAGAGCGGGACCGTGAGGCTCCCGTTGAGCACCAGGCCCTCGGGCGCCACCTCGGCAACCGCCATATTCATTTGCGGCGTGCCAATAAAAGTCGCCACGAACTCGTTCGCCGGGTGGTTGTAGAGCTCGAGCGGCGTGCCCAGCTGCTGGATGCGCCCGGCCGAGAGCACCGCGATGCGGTCTCCCATGGTCATCGCCTCGACCTGATCATGCGTGACGTAGATAACCGTGAGGCCGAGTTGCTGCTGGAGACGGCGGATCTCGACGCGCATCGACGCACGGAGCTTAGCGTCGAGGTTGGAGAGCGGCTCGTCCATAAGGCAGAGCGGCGCGTGGCTGCAGACGCTGCGGGCGAGGGCCACGCGCTGGCGCTGACCGCCCGACAGCGCACGGGGCTTGCGGTCGAGGTAGTCGGTGAGGCCGAGTATCTCGGCTGCTTCGGCAAGGCGCTGCTCCTGCTCGGCCTTCGGCACCTTCTTGACGTCGAGACCAAAGAGAATGTTGTCGCGAACCGTGAGGTGCGGGTAGAGCGCGTAGCTCTGAAATACCATGGTGAGGTTGCGCTCGCGCGGCAGCATCTCATTGGCGAGCTTGCCGTCCATGATGAGCTCACCGGAGGAAACGCCCTCGAGACCGGCGATGATGCGCAGAAGCGTCGACTTGCCGCAGCCGGAGGGCCCGACGAGGATGAAGAATTCCCCCTCCTCTATCCCGAGATTGATGCCCCCGAGCACCTCGGTCTTGCCGTCGTAGCTCTTCTTGAGGTCCTTGCATACGATTTTTGCCATTACCTGACTCCTTGAGAAAATGGGGCGCCGCCGCTACGTGCGCCCGCTACGCCCGACGAGCGGGACTGAAACCGTAAAAATGCAATGTGTTGAGATCGTCCTCGCGGTCCGAGCCGTGCTGGCCGTGGCCGTTGTCGGCAATGTGCACGCCGTGGTCGGGAAGCCACGCCACCATGCGGTCGCGGGCGGCCCAAGCGGCATCCGCCGCAGAGGCGAGCTCGTCGAAAGCGGCTATGTGGCGGCGGAGCGCATCGAGCGCGGGCTTGGACTCGGGATAGGTTGCGTGCATCACGTCGTCGAACTGCTGGTTGTAGACCACGATGACGTCGTGCTCGTCCGCCTCGATGAGCTCCTTGGCGCGCTCGTTCACCTCTCCGTCGTAGGGCAGGATGTGCCGGTCGATGGCGCGGTCGGAAAACAGGATGTCAAAACTCGAATCGGCGACGGCAACGAGCGCCACGCGCTTGCCGGCACGCACGAACGTATCGAAAAGGGAGTCCTGCGCAAGAACGTGCTTGTCATAGCACTCGATGCCATGAACGTGCGGCGTGACGCCGGTGAACATGGTCCCAAAACAGACGGGCGTAACCGAGGGAAGCACGGTGCGTACCGGCAGGGCGAGCGGCGCATGCGCAAGCACGGGCGCGTACCACGAGGTGTAGCGCTGATAGAGCCACATCGCCACCGCGTCAGGGCAGAAGATGAGGGCGCGCTCGGCGAGGTCGATACCTGCTGCCGTCATGAGGGCGCGCGGCAACGGGTAGGCCTCGGCGGCGGCCTCAGGTGCCTCGAAACCCATGAGCGCCGCAATGGTACCCGCGACCTGCGTCATCGAGCAGTCGTTGAGCATGATGCGTTTCTCCTTTCACGGATTCGAACACTCGCCATGGTGAGGCTCGCGTGTCATACATCCGTAAAAGGTGCGTCATCGGTTGCCGGGAAACCGTAAGGGTTGCGCATGCGCCGAAGAGGGCAAAGCACGGGCTAAAAGGTCGGTTTCCTCAGGCGAGCAGCAAGAAGGGATCCGTAAGAGAACCGTAAAGAGCGCATGGTGCTTGGGGCCCGGCGTCGCGCTTCCGGTGCTTGGCACCCGGCGTAGCGCTTCCGGTGCTTGGCACCATGCCCCAATCGCCTAGCACCGCACTTCAGGCGAAAATCGAAGTAATGAACCCGGTAATGCACCCGGGAAAACGCCCGCAGAAGAAGCGCAGGTAGAGAGCCTGCAAAAATCGAAGTAATGCACCCGACGCCGCGAAAAGCGCCGAATCGCGCATTACTGGGTTCATTACTTCGATTCTTGCCGGAAACGCTGTCGGGCGCGCCCGTGGCGCGACACGGGCGCGGGTTCAACACCTGGGTTTTTGCCTAGCGGGGCAAACGACAAAAGAGGTGCTCGCCTAGAAACCGATGAGCCCGAGCGCAAAGCCGCTCGCCACGCCCACCGCAAGCAGCAGCAGAAGGATGACGAGGTTCTCGCGCGCGCTTCTGTTCGTACGGAACAGGACGAGAAAACCAGTCCCCGCGCCCACGAGCGTGCCAGCGATCATCGCGTTGAAGGAAAGCACGCCTTCGAGATAGAGCTGCGTTACGACCACGCTCGCCGCGCAGTTGGGGATGAGGCCCACGAGCGCGGAGGCGATAACGGCAAGCGCCTCGTTGCCGGCGAGAAACGCCGCAAGCGCGGGCTCACCGACAGTCTCGAGCACCGCGACGAGCAGCAGGGTGACCGCGAAAATGAAGACGGTCACCTGAACCGTATGGGAAAGGGCGCTACGCACGATAGCGAGCGCGCCGCCGTGATGGTGGTGGTGCTCGTGCAGCCCCTCCTCGCTCCCGTGGTCATGCGCATGCACGCCCGCTGCGAAAGCGAGGCGCCCATCGCCACCGGCTTCAGGCGTCGAGTGATCGGCGCCGTTCGGCTCCGCATCCTCACAGCCGCAGTGGTCGCGCTCGCAAAGACGGTGGATGTGGCCAGCGCCCTCCCCCGCCTCGGAAAGCTCGTCAATCAGATCGGGCGCGCCTGAGGAGGCCCCCGCCGCCTGTCCGAGCACCCCGCGGCGAAGCGCCTCGTGGGCGCGGGCGTTCTTGCGAAGCGCACGCAAACACGCGTCCACGGCAAGGCCAACCACCGCTGCGATAACGGCTTTCACGAGCAGAATCTGCACGACCGTAGCTGCATCTACCTGCTCGGCAACAAGCAGAGGAAGCATCTCGTCGGAAGTGGAGAGAAACACCGCCGCAAGCGTGCCCAGCGTGATGACGCGGCCTGCGTAGAGCGTGGCGCCCATGGCGGAGAACCCGCACTGCGGGACGATGCCCAGAACGGCACCGATGACCGGCCCCGCCGTGCCAGCGCGGCGTACCAGGGCGCCTGCGCGCTCGCCCGCCATATGCTCGAGCGCCTCGAGTGCGAGGTAGGTGATAAAGAGAAACGGCACCAGCGGAAGCGTGTCCTCGATGCTGTGAAATACGATGTGCTCGATGAGCTCCATAGGAAGAAATCTCCTATCATGGTTGGATGTGTTGGGTTCATACCCTTCTTGCCGCGAGCGGTTGCGCCGCGTGGCGGCGAAGGTATGGTACTACACGAGTTTCATATAGCAAACAATCCGCACGCCGCGCACACAGGACGCGTGGCGCGCCGAGAGGAGAGATCCCTTGAAGGTTCAGGACGCACTCGACTACGCCAACTCCTATTACTTTCCCGAGCTCATCTTTGGCAGCGGCTACGAGGTCGTCGAGGCCGAGCGCCTGAAGGGCGAGGACGCCATGAAGACGCTCGATACCGAGTGGCGTGCCGCCGAGGAGGAGCCCTTCTCCTATGACCTTGTGCGCGAACTCGGCGACCGTAACCGCGCCGTGTGCGACGCCATCGGCGAGTCGCGCCTGCGCAACCTCTCGAGCGGCTTTCTCTCGCGCGCCCTGTCAGACGAGGACCTCTGCGCGGGCATCGGCGCCCTGCAGAAGCGCTCCGCCGCCTCCGTCGCCCGCGAGGTGCGCGGCGACCGCAACGCCTACGCCGTTGCCTACGTGCGCAAGCCCATCAAGGGCTGCGTGCTCGGCATCGATATCGAAACCACCGGCACCGCGCCTGAGCGCGGCTACATCTTAAACGTCGGCTGGGAGCTCATGGACCTCACGAGCGACGCCGTCCCGCGCGACGGCGAGGCAGAGTTCTTCGGCATTCCCGAGGACCCCTACAAGACCGCGGGCGTGCCCCTCGAGCACATCCACCACATCACGTGGGCGGACATCGAGGGCAAGACGCCCTTCCGTGAGAGCAAAAAGCTCCAGGCAAAGCTTCTGCGCCTCATGAAGCGCTACCCCGTCATGGCGCACAACGCCGCTTTTGAGGACTCGTGGTTCATGCTTCATCTCGACGGGTACGCCGAGGCACGCCGCTCCGGCAAGATCGTGGTCGTTGACTCGCGCGACATCTGCCGAAAACTCGACAGCGAGGTCTCTTCGCTACCCCGTGAGTCCGCCCCGGCAAGCCTCGAGAACTGGGCGCGCCGCCGCGGCACCCTCTCTCAGGACGAGGCGGAGCGCCATCTTGGTCTTGACGACACCGACCTTATGCTCCGTACCGTCCAGGCGGAGTTTAACCTTAAGAGCATGTTCGCGAAATAGCAGGTAACCGGCACGTTAGCCGTACGGAGCGGCGTTAGGGGGAGATTGATATGGCCGAGAAACGGATCCCAGGCACGCAAGGCCAAGGTGCGCGCCCTCACATGAGGCGCGCCCCGGGAGCAGCGCCCACCGCAAACCGCCACGCCAGCACCGCGCGGCGCGGTCCAAACTCCGCGGCGCGCACACAACCCCGGCGCGCTGCGGCCAGCAGCGCCTCACGCGTGCAGGCACGGCGCCCCGCACCACAGGCATCGGCACGGCGGTCGTCGCGCGCCACCTGGCTTTTCGCCCTCGGCGCACTCGCCGTCGCCGGAATCGCCCTCTGGGGTGTTATCTCCCTTGCGGGCGCCCTCATAGGCGGTATCACCAGTGCCGTCACCCCGAGCGCCGGCGACAGCGCCATCATCGAGGACTCTGCGGCAACAGCGAGCGACATCGTCATCGGCCTCAACGGTGACGCCGACACCTATGTGCTTGCCGGCGAGGACTACCTCGAGGCGGGCGCGCACGCCACAGACCCCGTCCACGGCATCTTGAACGATGCGGTAGAGGTCACAGGCGATGTTGACGCATCGCGCGCGGGTGACTACACCGTCACCTACTCCGTCACCGACCCCGACGGCGGCACGGCCACAGCCGAGCGCCGGGTGCACGTGGTGGACGAGATGGACACTATGCAGACGGGTATCCCCGTCCTCATGTACCACTACGTCTATACGCAAGATGCCCCGCCCGAGAACCTGAACGGCAACTACCTGCTCGATACCAAACTTGCTGAGCAGCTCGCCTACCTCACCGAGAACGACTTCTACTTCCCCTCCTATCAGGAAGTCCGCGCCTACCTTGAGGGCACGCACAGCCTACCGGCAAAAAGCATCGTGCTCACGTTCGACGATGGCGAGGCGGGCTTTCTCTCGCGCGGCATCGAGCTTCTGGAGGAGTACAAGGTCCCCGCGACCTCGTTCATCATCGCGAGTGAGGCCGACGCCGCGGATCGCGTTGTGGCAAACGCAAGCCCGTACGTGAGCTTCCAGTCGCATTCCTACAACATGCACCGCGCGGGCGGCACCATCGGCCACGGCGGCATCGTATCTGCGCTGAGCCGAGAGGAGATTGCAGACGATCTCAAGCAGGCGCAGGCGGTGCTCGGCACGAGCGAGGCGCTCGCCTACCCCTATGGCGATGTGACCGACGACGCGCGCGCCGCCGTGGACGACGCGGGCATCCTCTGCGCCTTCACGACCGAGAACCGCTGGGCGGAGCCGGGTGACGACGTGCGGTCGCTGCCGCGCGTGCGAATCTCGGGCGAGTACACGATCGACGGCTACAAGTCCCTCGTGACGGAGTAGCGCGTATTTGGGGACGGGGTCGTTTTGTGCAAGGTCGGCACAAAAACACCCCCGCCCCCAAACCCCCACCCGACACCTGAAAAAAAACGGTT
>CAUGVQ010000031.1 GCA_959602875.1 uncultured Collinsella sp.
GCACCTGCCACGCCCAGCCGCGGTCGGGGTCGGCGAAGTAGTGGAACTCGTCCATGGCGACTGTCCCCACGTCCGCCTCGTCGCCCTCGCGCAGCGCCTGGTTGGCGAGGATCTCGGCCGTGCAGCAGATGACGGGCGCGCTGGTGTTGATGTGCGTGTCGCCGGTGATCATGCCGACGTTGTCGCGCCCGAGGACATCCACAAGGTCGAAGAACTTCTCCGAGACGAGCGCCTTGATGGGAGCGGTGTAGTACGCGCGGTGCCCCTGTGCCATGGCCATGAAAAGCTGCCCCAGCGCCACGAGCGACTTGCCGGAGCCCGTGGGCGTGCCCAAGATCACGTGGTCGCCCGCGGCGAGGTCCATGAGGGCCTCCTCCTGATGCGGCCAGAGCTCGATTCCGCGCTTCTCACACCAGCCGAGAAAGCGCTCGAAGGCTTCGTCCGCCGTGAGCCAGGGTTCCGGTTCCTCACCGTCCTCGGGTTCGAACCAGCTTGGCGAGAGCGCGCCGAGCGAGCCGGGCGCGGCGGGAACGGTACCGCCGGCGGCAAACGAGCTTGCGGCGGTACGGTCGGGGGTGCTGTCGGTGGGCATCGGCGTCATGCGCGGTCGCTTCCTTTCCACTTGCGTGAGACTCCATTATGGCAGGCTTTGGGCGCTCATATGACCGATGTGTTTCGCCCGTGCATTGAGCGCGCCTTAGCCGCGCATCGGTATTACCGTAACGTGCGGCGAGAAAGGCGGACGTATATGAGCGGTATACAGAGGGTCGGCGATTTCATAGGCGG
Source organism: uncultured Collinsella sp. (assembly GCA_959602875.1). Classification (GTDB taxonomy): domain Bacteria; phylum Actinomycetota; class Coriobacteriia; order Coriobacteriales; family Coriobacteriaceae; genus Coprousia. The sequence continues at coordinate 787 of CAUGVQ010000031.1, forward strand.
GCATATGCCCTTCATCGCTCCGGTGTGCGTGGCGGCGGGCGTGCTGTTCCCGCAGGTGTTCGGGCACGTCTCCTGGACGGTGCCCTATCTGTTTGCCCTCATCACCTTCCAAGGGTCGCTCAACGCCACCCTTCGCCAAATCGGTGCGGCCTTTCGGCATCCGCGCGAGTTGGTCTGTATCCTCGTCCTCACCGTCGTGGTGATGCCGGCGCTCGCGCGCGTCCTTGCGGGGCTCACCTTCTCTAACACCGACGTTATCTGCGGCATTGTGATCGAGTACAGCATCCCCGTGGCCGTAGTGAGCTTCATGTGGATCGATATCTTCCACGGCAATGCCTCGCTCGGCCTTGCCGCCGTGCTCATCTCCACGGTGCTCGCCCCCTTTACCATTCCGGTCACGCTCAAGCTCCTCATGGGTGTTGCCGTCACGGTCGATGCGGGGTCGATGATGCACGACCTCGCCTTCATGGTGGCGCTGCCCGCCGTCGCGGGCGTTGCCGTGAACGAACTCACCGCGGGCTGGGGTCATGAACACCTCTCTGGCACGCTCTCGCCCTTTTGCCGCATGCTGCTTTTGGTGGTCATTACCTGCAACGCCACGGGAATGAGTTCCTATGTGCTCACGCTCGACCCCATCGTGCTCGAGTCTGCGGTGTTCATCTTGCTGTTTGCCTCGTTCGGTTTTTTGTTGGGGATCGTCGTCGCGCGGCTGCTCGACGTGCCGCTGCCCGACCTCTTCTCCATCACGTTCTGCACGGGATTGCGTAATATCTCGTCCGGCTCCGTCATAGCCACGGAGTTCTTTCCTGGGGCTGCCATCATCCCCGTCATGATGGGGACGCTTTTCCAGCAGATTCTGGCGGCGGTGGCGGGAAGCACCCTTAGGCATATGGTAGGCGAGGAGCAGGACCGTCAGCGTCGGCGTTTGCGCTTTGCGCGGATGCTCACACGTTATCGCGCCTCGCGCGCTCACGGGCACGCCGCCGGCGATTGATGAGGTTCATGACCGCCGCCTCCATGCCGAGTGGGACGTAGTCAAGCGACTCAAGGTCGTCGGGCAGGTAGGCGACGAGGCTCTGCTCGACGTCGCGCCCACGCTCAATCTGTTCGGGTGTGGGTGCGTCGCCGGGGACGGCGCGCACGCCCCAGACCGCGGCGCCCTGTGCGGCGAGCCTGACCTCGTACTCCGTCTCGGGAAAGTCCGGGTGCTCGGTGCGAACGTCGTCCGAGGCCCAGATAACGCTGTAGCCCGCTGCATCGAGCTGCGTGAGCGTGTAGTCACGCAGAGGCTGGCTGTCGGTGCGCAGCGTCAACGTGCCGCCTGGTGCGAGAAGGCGCCGGTAGACGAGGAGGTTGTCGACCGTGGTGGTGCGGCGCCGTGCAAAGTGGCGCTTGGGATAGGGCGTGGGGAAGTTCAGGGTGATGCCCGCAAGCTCGCCAGTGGCAAAGATGCTCTCGAGCGTGCCGGCTCCGCGCGGGATGACGAGCGCGTTGGTCACCTGCTCCTCGCAGATGCGCTGGGCGGCGTAGGCGATACAGATGGGCTCGATATCCATACCTATGAAGAGGCTTTGCGGCGAGCGGCGAGCACTCTCAACAAGAAAGGAACCCTTGCCGCAGCCAAGGTCGAGGTAAACGGCTTCGAAGGAGCTTGCGCACGCCCCGTCGGACGCGAGCGGAAAGCACGCCTTTGCCCAGCGCCCGGCAAACGCCTCGGGCTTTGTCTCGATGGTGTTGCCGTAGCGCTCGAGGCGCTCCTCGAGCACGAAGTTTTTGGGCGTGCGTATGTGCGTGAGTCCCATGGGGGCCTTTCGGGCAGGTCGGTGTCGGTCGGCGATAGTATGGGGTGATGGGGGCGTTCGGTCAACCGCGGCGCGTAAGAACCAGATAACGGTTGAGAGCGCCCGATTTGCCGTCGGCGGAGAACTGCTCGATCTCCTGCGCGCACCCCGCCACGCTGCGGGCGAGCTCAGAGATCTCGTCCTCGGTGAAGTGGTGGCAGTACCGCAGCGCTGCAGCATCGTCCTGCCAGCCGAGGAGGTAGTCGTTCGCGTCGAGTGCCGGAGCCGTCCCGGTTGCGCGGGCCTGTTCGGTGACCGTGCGTGCTTTGGCGGCAAGGCGATCATCGTCCATGAAGCGCCAGAAGGAGAGGACGACGATGCCGCCGGGCGCGGTCGCCTCGATGAGCGCGCGGATGACGCCGACGCGGAGGTCCTTGCTCGGGACGTGGTGCATAAAGCCAAAGCAGCACGAGAGGTCGCAGGCGGGAATGCCGGCGAGCGACTCGAGGTTGTTTCCGGCCGTCGCGGGGGCGAGCAGCGCCTCCAGGATGTCGGCTTCGCGGAAGTGCACGCGCACCTGTGCCGGTGCGAGTCCATCGTTGTCGCTCGGACGGGCGGAAGGGTGGCCCGCTTCAACCAGTTCAGCGCAGCGGTCGACCCCGTAGTAATCGATGCGCGTGCGCGGGAGGGCGCGGGCGAGGTGCCGCGCGAGGCGCATGTTGCCACATGCAAGGTCGAGCACGCGCAAGGGCTCGTCTACCTTGTCGGCAGACGCACTGGCGGCAAGTTCGGCTACGCGCGCCCAGCCCTGCCACGGTGTCGCACGCGTAGCAGAGAAGGATGCGGCGTGGTCGCGGTAGAAACGGTTGTTGAGCGCGATGAGGGCGCGGGCGTCGTCGGTGTCCATGGGGTCCTCTCGGCGCATGCACGCATGCGCCCGGTCGCCGGGGAAAGCGGCTCTTAGTATAGAATCTCAGACTATGGAAGAGATTGTATTGCATATCGTCGAGCGTTTGCGCGCGGGCGAGCAGGTGGATGACCGCGTGCTCGTGAAGCTTATCCATGCGGCGGCAAAGCGCGCGGGCGGCGATAAGCGCGCCTTCGCCAAACGACGCCTTCTGCCCTTTTACCAACGCATCAAGACAGAAGAACCCGAGCGCTGGACCGCATGGGACATCACGCCCGATATCGAGCGCAAGCTCGTCCAAGTGCTTCGCATGAAGCCGCGCCGTTCGGCCTCGGGCGTGGCGACCATCACCGTCATCACCAAGCCGTGGCCGTGCTCGGGGTCGTGCCGGTTCTGCCCGAGCGATCTGCGTATGCCCAAGAGCTATTTGGCCGACGAGCCCGCCTGCGAGCGCGCCGCTCAAAACGCCTTCGACCCGTACCTGCAGGTGTCTGCCCGTCTTACGGCGCTCGCGCAGATGGGGCACGCGACCGACAAAATCGAGCTCATCGTGCTCGGCGGTACGTGGAGCGACTACCCGGAGGGGTATCAGATCTGGTTCATCCGCGAGCTCTTCCGGGCGCTGAACGATGGTGCCATCGCGGGCGTGGCGGAAAATCCGCTGCTGAGGGGTTTTGCTGACGAGGATGCCGCCGCGCCGGCGGAAGACGACCCCGTACCACCCGGCGTGCGCTGCCGCCGCGCGGAGCTCGCCGTCTGGGGCATCCTGCCCGCTTCATTCGCTTCCGGATCCACCCCCTGCGATGCCGCTCAGGTGCGCGGGCAGCACCCTGCCGTGTCCACGCTCCCGGCGTATCTGGGGGTCGACGCCGCCGAGCTCGCCCGCCTGCAGGCTGAGGTCAACGCGGGCGCTACCACCTACAACGCCGCCGTCACGCATCTCTTTGGTGAGAGCTCCGCCTGGCGCTGTGCCGCGGCCGCGCAGACCGCGTCGCTCGAGGAGCTAGAGGCCGAGCAGCGCCGCAACGAGGACGCGCGCCACCGTGTCGTGGGCCTTGTCATAGAGACCCGTCCCGACGCCATCACGCCCGCGCGCCTCGCCCTCATCCGCCGTATGGGCGCAACCAAGATCCAGATGGGCGTGCAGAGCACCTGCCAGCGCATCCTCGACATCAACGGTCGCAACACCGCGACCGACCGCATCGCCCGCTCCTTCTCGTACCTGCGCCTCTTTGGCTTTAAGATTCATGCGCACGCCATGGTGAACCTGCTTGGGGCGGACCCCGCGGGCGATAAGGAGGATTACCGCCGTCTCGTCACCGACCCGGCCTTTATGCCCGACGAGGTGAAGCTCTACCCCTGCGCCCTCATCGACGGCGCGGCGCTCTGCCGCGACTGGGAGAGCGGTGCGTGGCGTCCCTATGCAGAAGACGAGCTTATCGACGTGCTCTGCGCCGATGTGCGCGCCACCCCCGCGTGGACGCGCGTGTCGCGCATGATTCGCGACTTCTCTTCGGGCGATATCAAGGCGGGCAACAAGAAGCCCAACCTGCGCCAGCTTGTGGAGGAGCGCCTGCGGGCACAGGAACGCGCAGGCGAGGAGCCCGTGCGCGAGATTCGCTTCCGCGAGATCGGCACCCACGAGATTGATGTGGATAAGCTCGTGCTCGACGAAGTCTCCTACTGCACCCAGGCGACCGACGAGCACTTTTTGCAGTGGGTGGACGGTAAGGGGCGCATCGCGGGTTTTCTGCGCCTGTCGCTGCCGCATGAGGATGCGGTCCGCGCACTTGCGGAGGAGATGGCTGCTGCGGGGCTTGCGGCCCCCGTTCGATCGGGCGACGCCATGATCCGCGAGGTCCACGTGTACGGCATGGCGGAGCGTGTGGGCGAGGCGGGTGCGGCGGCACAGCACCGCGGGCTTGGCCGCGATCTGGTGGAGCGCGCCTGTGCTATTGCCCACGATGCGGGTTTCATGCACATAAACGTCATCAGTTCGGTGGGCACGCGCGCCTACTATCGACGGCTCGGCTTTGTCGATTGTGGCCTCTACCAGCGGCGCGACCTCACCAAGACGTCAAACGGCGCGCATTTGGGCAAAAATGCTCAGGTCGGTTATGGGCATCAAATTCCGCAACACGGGCGGGAAGGTCAAAACGGAGGCTCTCATGAACATGCGTGACGCGCATCAGATGCTCGCGACGGTCGGCCTCATCTTGGTGATCGCCTTCGCCTTGCAGCTTGCGACTCTGCCGCCTGCGGGCATCGCCATCGTCTTGGTGGTGCTGGCGGTGGTCCTAATCGGGCTCTACCTGCACGTTCGCGCGCAGGCAAAAGCGGGCGCCGCGTCTCTTGCGCCTCAGGTGCGCGAGATTACCTCTCCCGATGGTGAGCCGGTGCGCGTGCTCGAGAGCGGTGGCGTCTACCAGTCGGCAACGTATCTGGACGAGCGGCGCTTCGAGCCGGTCTTTGCCTACCAGCGCGCCTTTGAGGTGATGTTTGAGGCGGAGGATGAGATGCGCACCGCGTACGGACACGGTATCGAGCGTGCGCTTGCGATCGGCGGGGGCGGTTTCGCCTGGCCCAAGTACACCTTCACCCGCCATCCGGAGCTCATGCTTGATGTGGCGGAGTCCGATTCGTCGGTCATCGAGCTTGCGCAGCGCTGGTTTTTTGTCGACGAGCTTAAGCGCCAGGTAGGCGACAGGCTATACATCATGGAGGCGGACGGCAGGGAGCTCATCGACGAGCTTGCGCCTGGCATGGAGTTTGCGGCAACGCCCACGGCCGTGCACTGCCGCGCACCCTACGACGCCGTGGTGAACGACACGTTCTCCGGCGCCGACCCCGTGCATGCGCTTGCCACCGTGGAGGCCGCGCGTTCCGTGCGCGCGCTTCTTCGCCCGGGTGGTCTCTACCTCACCAACGTGGTCTCGCGCGAAGAGGGACGCGACCTCACGTTTCTGCGTGACGAGGCGGCGACGCTCGCCGAGGTGTTCGCCCGCGTGCACGTTATCCCCGCGATCGACGAGCTCTGGGGCGGGGAGGACAACTACCTCATAGTCGCGACCGACGGGGCGTATACGTTCACCGATGCCATTCCCTTTGACGAGGACTTTCTGGGCACGCCCTTGAGGGACTAAACGCACGGCTGAAGCATGAGCCTTGCTCGGGCGTCAACGAGTGCAAACGGCGCCACTGGCGGCGCTTGCCATGCGCGCGGTTTACCGCGCCGCTGCACCTTGCGTATACTGGCGGGAGAAAGCCGCGTCGATGGAGTGCCCCATGAAGCAGGATATGCCGAGCAACACACCGGATCGTACGGACGCGGGGCGCCCTGTCCCGCACCTCGTTTCGCGCAGGGGCGTTCTTGCGGCGCTCGGTGGCGGCGCGGCGCTGCTGCCGCTCTCCGCTCTTGTGGGGTGCGCGTCCGACCTCCTGGGTGGCGACTCTGGTTCCGCCGAGTCATCGGCGGGAGGCAGCCTTGCGACCATCGAGGACTCCGTCTCCGCGCCCCGGCGCGTGTCCATCGCCATGGTGGGCGATGTGCTCGTGCACGAAGGCGTGTGGATGAGCGGCGAGCGTGCGGACGGCACGCGCAACTACGACCACATCTTCGCTCCCGCGCGCGAGCTTATCGAGGATGCGGTCATCGCCATCGTGAACCAGGAGACTGTGCTCGGCGGCGATGCGCTAGGGCTCTCCGGATATCCGGCGTTCAACAGCCCGCAGGAGATGGGCGATGCCGAGGCGGCGGCCGGTTTTGACGTGGCGTGCTCGGCCACCAACCATGCGCTCGACAAGGGTTTTGCCGGCATCGAGGCCACGCGCGCATTCTGGCGCGAGAACCATCCCGAGGTCGCGAGCGCGGGTATTGCCGAGACGGCCGAGGCGGCTGCCGAGATCCCGCTTATCACGCGCAACGACATCATCGTTGCCATCTTGAACTACACCGAGAGCACCAATGGCATTCCCATCCCCGCGGCGAGTCCGTGGTGCGTGAACATGCTCGAGCGCGAGGCCATCGCCGCCGACGTTACCGCTGCGCGCGATCAAGGGGCCGATATCGTGGTGGTCTGCCCGCACTGGGGCGTCGAATATCAGCTCGAGCCCACCGACGGGCAGCGCGAATGGGCGTCCTATTTTGCCGAGCTCGGCGTCGACGCCGTCATAGGCACGCACCCGCACGTGCTCGAGCCGGTAGAGCTCGTCGCGCGCCCGGACGGCGGCCAGATGCCCGTGTTCTGGTCGCTCGGCAACTTCATCTCCTGGCAGGCCCGCAAAGACACCATGGTGGGCGGCTTTGCCGAGGTGACCTTTGAGATGGCGGGCGACGCGCCACGCCTGGCCGGCGTTGCGCTCACGCCGGTGGTCAGCCACCTTTCGCTCGATACGCAGATGGCGTCCTACCCCATAGCCTCCTACACCGAGGAGCTTGCCGGCGCCAACGGCATCCGCCGATCGAGCGGGTGCGGCGACTTCACGCTCGCATGGTGCCACGACCTCTGCGCACAGGTGCTGGGCGAGGGCTATGACCGCGAGCGAGGGGTGTTCGAGCTCGCCGTCTAGTTCTCGAGGGCTTGCTTTACATGCTTTATATACCGTGCTTTATCTGTAGCATCTCTATAAGGATGTAAGCCGGATAGGTGAGGTGGCACCCATGGCAACAGCGATCACGCCCCGCGCGACGCCGCAGCAACAGGCGCAGCAGGCACCGCGCGGGCGAACAGCCGTCTCGACCGCTCCGCAAAAACCACGACAGGCGCAGGTCAACGCACGTATCAATGCCGAGCTCAAGGAGGCGGGCGACGCTGCGCTTGCGGCGGCTGGGCTCACGCCTACGCAGGCGGTGCGCATGCTCTGGTCGCTCGCGGTGCGCTATCAGGATGAGCCTGAGCGCTTGCATGAGGTGCTCGATCCTGACTCAGCCGCTCTCTCTGCCGATGAGATGGCCGAGCGCCAGCGTAGAAAAACTGCCTATAAAACATGCTTGCTAAATATTGAGAAGATGTACAAGGATCTTTGCATTACGCGGCGTGACCCTGATCTTGACGGAATGTCGCCGCGCGAGTATCGAGACCTCCTCCGTGAGGAGTATTGCCTCGAGAGGGGGTATATCCAATGAATACCTCGCCCGTCCTCCTGCTGGATTCAAACGTTTGGGTTGATGCCTTCGATGGGGAGCGCGAGCGTCATATACGCGCAAGGGCCCTTCTTGACCTGGCGTTCGAGAAAGATGTCGCACTGCTCTATGCCGTAACCAGTTTAAAAGACGTCTATTATGCGCTGTCTTCTATCTTCAAGCGTCATTATCGTGCGACTCATGGTGAGTTGAATGAAGACGCGGCAAGAGCTGCCGAGCAAAGCTCCTGGTCGTGCATAGAGAACATTCAAGAGATTGCCACGCCTGTCGCGGTCGACCTTTCCGATGTCTTGCTGGCAGGTCGCTTCCGTAGTCAAGTGCACGATTTCGAGGATGCGCTCATCGCGGCGGCGGCAATGCGCTGCCATGCAGATGTCCTTGTTACTAACGACGAGCGCTTTTTGCGCCACTGCCCTGTGAATGCAATGGATGCCGCCGACGCCCTTGTGTACCTGACCATGGCCGATGCGGTCCCAAATACGTGAGAGGCTTTAACCTATTGGCTATTGCTCTTGCACCACTCCCGTACACGCTCCCGCATGCCTGAGATATCGAGCACGCCCTCGGCAAAGCCCTTGCGCACAAGTTCGGCGGGCAGGAACTCGTCGTACTTGTCAAAGTAGGGGACCTCGCTTGGGTAGACGAGCTCAATGGGGTTCTCGAGTGCCTCCGCAGCGTCCGCCACGGTGGCGAAGAACTCCTCTGAGCTGGCCTTCATCTTGAATTGCATGAAGTAGGGGCGGGCAACGTCCACTCCCGAGATGCCAAGGTCCTTGGCGCACTTGATCTTGATGAGGCGCTCGAGGGCGAGGAAGGCGTAGCTCCCGAGCCAGGGGATAAGGACCCAGGTGTCGCCGCCCAGGTTAATGAGGGGCTCGGTCGCCGCGCCCGAGATCTCCGCGGTGCGCCGTGCTTGCGCGAGGCGGGCGCGTGCGTTCTCCAAGAGGTAGGGATAGGTCTCGTGCGAGGCGAGGACCCGGCGCATGCGCTCGAGCACATGGGTGTGGATGTCTCCCGGGCAGTCGCCAAAGTAGGCGGGAACGCGCCCCTTGACTTGTGTGCAGTACACGAGGTGGCGCTTCCAATCGACCTCCTCTACCACCCAGCAGGCGCCTGCGATGGCGATGCGCTCGCCGGGCGGTGGCGGATTGACGATGGTGCCGAGTTCCGCCGATTCGCAGCGCACCGTGAACTCCTCGTTCTCCTGGAACACCGCGTAGAACTTGAACGAGTTGGTGTAGCGCTCGCCCGCGAGGCCGACGATGAGGCCGCCGCCCTCGGTTTGCTCGATATGGTCCGTCTCGATAAGGTGACGGAGAAGCACGCGGAAGTCGTCCGCCGAGACCCGGTGGAAGTAGGAGAGGGTGAGCACGCGCGCGGCGAGCGCGGCGGGTGTGAGCTCCCCGGTTGACGCGAGCGTGGCCATAGTCTGGTGGTAGAGCAGGCTATAGGGCAGGCGGTCGAGGCGCGGCGGCTCGACCCACTTCTCCTCGCGGTAGAGCTCCACAAGCGAGATGCCCTGCAGGAGCTTCCAGGGGATGGTTTCCGGCATGGTGGTGCGGGGCTCGGGCTGCTCCTCGCGCATGACAAAGTGCATCTCGGGCGGGCTCCCGCGTCTGCCGGTGCGACCCATGCGTTGCAAGAAGCTCGATACCGTGAAGGGGGCGTCGATCTGGAAAGCGCGCTCCAAACGCCCGATATCGATGCCGAGCTCCAAGGTCGCGGTGGTGACCGTGGTGTCGAGACGGTCCTCGTCGCGCATGATTTCCTCGGCGGTCTCGCGGATGGCGCTGGAGAGGTTGCCGTGGTGGATGAGGAAACGGTCGGGTTCGTACGCCGCCTCGCAGTAGGCGCGAAGCATCGTGCAGACTGCCTCGGCCTCCTCGCGGGAGTTTACGAAGACGAGGCACTTGGCGCCGCGCGTGCGCTCGAAAATGTAGCCGATGCCGGGGTCCGCGTCGGCGGGTGCCCGGTCGCTCGGGGCAAGAAGGGCGCTTTCCTCAACGGGCGGGATGCGAACCTCATCGCTCTCGGCGTTGCCGTGTGGGACCTCCGCGCCCGAGCCTTCCGCTGTGCTCGGCGTGCCGGGCAGCTCGGGCACCTCGCTTGCATCGACGCGCTCGACGGCAATGACATCGGCAGCGATGGTGCCGTCCGACCTGAGGGCTCTTGTCGCTGCGCCGGTGCGACCGAACTCATCCCGCGCGCGCTCCGTCGCTTGCGGGCCGGTGATGTAGAAGTGTTCCATGGAGAGGCGCCAGGTGCGGCGGGGCTCTTCGAAGCGGGGGATGATGCAGCCGCGGCTCGTGCCGGAGGCAAGAAGGGCACCCGTGCGCTCGGGGTCGCCGATGGTTGCGGAGAGTCCGATGCGGCGCGGCTCGACGCCTGCCATGCGCGAGAGCCGCTCGATAAGACAGAGCGTCTGGCCGCCGCGGTCGCCGCGCAAAAGCGAGTGCACCTCGTCGATCACCACAAAGCGAAGGTCGCCGAAGAGCCTGGGCACCGCGGCGTGCTTGTGCATGAGGAGCGCCTCGAGCGACTCGGGCGTTATCTGAAGGATGCCGCTCGGCTCCTTCATGAGTTTGCGTTTGTGCGAGGCGGCAACGTCGCCGTGCCAGTGCCAGACGGGGATGTGCGCCTCGTCGCAGAGGTCGTTCAGGCGCAGGAACTGATCGTTGATGAGGGCCTTGAGAGGGCCGATATAGAGGGCGCCCACGCTTGCGGGCGGGTCCTCGTCAAAGAGTGTGAGGATGGGGAAGAAAGCCGCCTCCGTCTTGCCCGAGGCGGTCGACGCCGTGAGGAGGACATGGTCATCGGTGTTGAAAATGGCATCTGCAGCCGCGACTTGGATGGAGCGAAGCCCCTCCCAATCGTGGTCGTAGATGAAGTCTTGGATAAACGGTGCGTACCGTTCGAAGACACCCATGCTTCATCCTCCTCTCAAAGGCACATGCCCGCCAAACGTCGGACGCCCTAGACAACAAGGGACGTCCGACGCCCCGGTGAGACCCCGCGCTGCGCAGGGATGAGTTAAAGCTGCGAGCATAGGATCCCTCCCTTCTCCCTGCGAGACTCGGAGGGCACCGCCCGCTCGATACGGTGTAGTATACCACAGAATAGAACTAACGTTCGCTTATGTGGTAAGCGATTTGCTTTAGCAGCGAACGCTTCAACCCCGAAATCCTACAGCGTGAACTCGGCAAACGCCGACGCGTCACGTGCAGGCGAGCCCGGTGCGACCGAGGCGCTTGCCGTCGACGCCGGAGCGCCGAGTGCGCTTGCGCCGGTGTCTTCGCCTCCGTTGGGATCGCGGTCGGTTACCGCGCTGCCGCCGACCTCGCGCAGCAGGTCGTCGACGGTGAGCCCGGGGTTTTGATAGGCGATGTCGAGCAGCTCGATGAAGTCGCGAATGACCTCGCGCGGAGTGAGGTGCGAATCCGCGCCCACGCGGCCGAACTCAATCTTGAGGAAGTCAACGAGGTTCTGCTCAGTGAGGCGCGGCTCGTAGTTGAAGTAGCCCGCATGGATCTGCTGGAGCTTCTCGATGAGGACGAGTAGCTCCTCGTAGGTGAGCGGATGCAGGTTGATGATGGGGGCGAGCATGTCGCGCATGTCCTCGCGGGCGAAGCGACCCTGCGTGAGGCGCGAGCGGAGTGCCTCGTACGAGAAGACGCCGCGCCGACGGTCCTCGATGGACTGCGGTGTCCCACCCATGATGACGCCCAGGTGGTGCGCCTTGCCCTGGAGGGTGTCGTTATACATCGTGAGAATCTTCTCGTAGTTGTACTGGCGCGTGACGGTGTTGGGAATCTTGAAGAGATTCACGAGCTCGTCAATGAGGACGAGGAGCCCCTTGTAGCCCGCGCCCACAAGGAACTGTGCAAAGAGCTTGATGTAGTCGTACCAGTCGTCATCGGTGATGATCGTGGTCGTGCCGAGCTCCGAGCGCGCCTCGCTCTTGGTGCGGTATTCGCCGCGCAGCCACTTGATGACGCAGCTCTTGGTCTCGTCGTCACCCTCGAGCGATGCCGTGCGATAGCGGCGGAGCATGCGCGTGAAGTCGAAGCCGTGGACGAGCTCCTCGAGGGGCGCCATCTGGGCAGCGAGAGTGTCCTCACCGGTGGCATCATCGCCCGTTGCCGCCACCCAGCGGTCGAGGACGAGCGTGAGTGCGCCGCCCTCGGGACGCGTCTTGGTGGAGAGGTTGCGGATGAGCTCTCGATAGGTGGCAAGACCCTGGCCCTGTCCGCCCTGCAGGCGGCGCTCGGGGGAGAGGTCTGCGTCCGCTACGACGAAGTTCTCACCCATGGCGTGGGTGCGGATGGTCTGCAGAAGGAAGCTCTTGCCTGCGCCGTAGCGGCCCACGAGGAAGCGAAAGGACGCGCCGCCGTCCGCGATGAGAGCGAGGTCGGTCAGAAGCGCCCGAATCTCGACCTCGCGCCCCACGGTGATGTAGGGGAGGCCTATGCGCGGCACGACGCCGCCCTTGAGCGAGTTCAGGATGACGGCGGCGACGCGTTTGGGAACGCGCGGTACAGATGCGGTATCGGTCATGATGCAATCAGCTCCCGTATGTCGTCACGGTAGTCGTCTATGATGCACGGGCCTGCAGCGCCGAATTCGATGGCGGTGTCGCCGAGCAGGTCGAAAAGCTTCTCGTTGATGGTATCCACCAGAAGATCCTCAGACATCCCCGCGGGCATTGTCACCGCTCCACCGTCCAGAAGGGCAGCAACGTACGCAGATTCCTCAGGTGTGAGTGATCCTTCTGATGGCGTCTGTTCCGTAGTCGGTTGAGCGTGCTGTCCGGAGGGCGAGGCGGGCTCGCCCTCCGCGAGTTCCGCACGAACGGGAGGCGCCAGTGGCGCCTCCCGCAGAGCAGGACTGCTCGAAGCGGAGGGAGAGTCCGTCTCGCCCTCCGGGCCGTCCAGGTCAGACTCGGTCAGGCTGGGTGCCTCTACCCGCTCTTCGTCGATGAGTAGTGCCTCCCGGGTCTCAGCGGCAGCGCTGCGGATGCCCGAGAGCTTGGTGAGGTCGATGTCTATGACGCGCGGCGCGGAAGTTTCCTTCCAGGCAAGCCACGTCTCTATCTCACGATCGATGATCTTCGCAAGATACTTGGGACATTTTGTCTCTTTGAGCTGCGGTTCGAAGGAGAGCTCCTCGCGCAGGCGGAAGTCGCAGGCGCGAGCGATCTCGCCCCAGGCCTTGCTGCGCCCCTGGCCGCCGTAGATGCGTCGGCAGGTCCAAAGACCGCGACGGCAGCGGTAGCGGTGAATGGGGTCGAGCTCGTATTCGGCGTCCGGATGAGGGTCCTCCTCAAAGAAGACGGCAGAGCCGAACATGGTGTAGCCCATCTCGGCCTCCTCTCCAAACGAGCTCTCCACCAAACCGTGCGTACGGTTCTTTCGATAGTAGGCGAGCATGCGGACAAAGACCGTCGCCGCCACATGGCGCAGGTCGTCCGGGTGCTCGTGGAAAAGGCTCGAGGCACTCAGACGGTAGGAGGAGTGCAGGTCAATGGCCTCAAAGAGGCGCTGTTCTGTTGCCTCATCCGGCGGCAGGGGGAGGGCGGGCGCTTGTGTGCGGCGCGCCGACTTCCCGCCACCGGTCGCAGCGCTGGATGCCGCTTTCTGCAGTGAGGTAACATCTGCGAGTGGCACGTTCTCACCCAGCCAATCGATAAGCGCCGCGTCAAAAGGCGCGAAGGCGCGCGCGATGGCGATGAGCTCGAGATCCAGCTTGCGGACGGGATCGTCGGACAGAAGCTCCGGGTCGAGCGCGTGGTAGATCACGTAATCGTGGAGCCAGGCGCGCACGTTGCGGTCGATGTCTGGGGCGAAGGCGCGAAAGCTCTCCCAGAAGGAGCGAATCTTGTGGTAGCCGTCGAGCGGGTTCTCGGTGCCGATGCCGTTGATGAGCTCGTACAGGTAGACGTAGGCAAACGACTTGGGTGCCTCGGCCACCTCGCCGCGGCGCACGGCAGCGCGCCAGGTGAAATACCCCCGCAGCTGGCGGTCACTCATGTCGTTGTAGGTGGGGTAGTAGGAGGCGAAGCTCCCGTGGTAGGGACAGTCGTCCTCAAAGTCCTCCATAAAGCGGGCCTGCCGGTAGAACAGCTCGGCCTCAGACAGCCAGCGGCCCCGCGACTCGGGTGAGCGTTCCTGCCAGCGCGAGATGCCGCGCATCTGGCGGTAACGGTCGGGCAGGTAGCTCGCCACCTGGCGGCCGGTCCGCACGATGGGCTCGTCCTTATAGACGCTCTTTGAGAAGTGGGAGCTCTGGCGCAGGCGCTCGTTAGCGTTGAGCCGTGCGATAAGCTCGTGAATATCGATGTCTGCCGCCATGTCCCACCTCCCGTTCATCTGATACGTGGAATCTCTCTATCATACCACAGAGACAAACAGGTGTTCGTTATTGGTGCAGGATATATTGCTGAGGTGCGGGGCGGCACTTCAGCCCATGGACCGCGACAGGCTAGCTAGATTCGTTTGTCCTGGAGGTCCCGGGCACGTTCGATGATCGTTTGGCGGAGCTCCTGCGCGCGACGCTTGGGGAGGGGGAGTCGGGCGCCGTCTGCGAGCACGATGGCGTCGTTCTCGATACGCTCGACATACCCGACGTTTATCACATGCTTGCGTGAGATACGCAAAAACTGCCCGGGCAGCAGCTCTTCGACAACAGACAGGAGCTGGCGAACCTCGGTGGTTCCGTTGGTGAGATGCAAGACGGTGGTCTTGCCGGCAGCCTCGGCATAGATGAGCAGGCGCGGGTTGACAAAGACCGTGGCACCGCGCGAGATGATGGAGATGCGGTCCTGGGCCTCGCTTTCGTGGCGACCGGCACGCAGAATCGCCTGCACGTAGCGATAGGTGCGCTCTCCCATCTCGAGTGGGCGCCCCTTGTTTTGCGCGGGCGGCTGATGCTGGGTCGAGAAGTGGGCGAGGTAGATTTGCCAGGCACCGTCCTCTTTGCGCAGGCACATGCTCACCATCTGGTTCTCGGCCACAATCACCTGGCGCTCGGAGAAATCAGAGTAGATGGTGAACGTGCCCACGACGGTCACGTCATTAGGGTCGCTCGAACGGGTGATGCTGAACTGCGCGTCGCGCACGATGAAGTCGGGAAGGTCGGCGCGTTTACCGAGGTTTGCGCGCATGTCATCGAGCCCCGAGAAGGTCGGCCCGCATGCGGTGACAAGCGTGCAGTCGGGTGCGGCGCAGCTAAAGAGCGGCTCGTAGTCATGACTGTAGGCACCGCGCACGATGCGGTCTACAAGTTCGATGAGCTCGGCAGACTCGGGATGGTCTGCTCGCTGCACGGGTGCGGTCTCCTCAACTACCGAATCCATGGCCGACGGCTCACCTCGTTTCGCAATACGCACCTTGCCGCATGATGGCGTGTCCCCTAAGCATACATGCTTTGGAGGCGAGCGGCTGAAATAACCTCAGCTGAGTGCGAGTACATGTTCCGTGCGGAGCGGAGGCGCCGCATCCGGCCCTTATGCCGCATCACCTCCCGATTGGTAGGCGGTTGCGAGGTAGCGCTGCAACTGTGCCTGCGCAACGTAGGAGGTGAGGGAGCTCTGCGCGGCCGTTCCGCGCGCGGCGCGGGCAAGGCGCTCGGTGACCAGGCGCCGCAGAGTGGGGTTGCGTAGTTCCGCACAGGTGGCGGATACGACGCGGATGTTGGGAAACGCGTCCCGGTCAACCGGCATGCTTTGAGGGTCGTCGGTCACATCGAGAGCGACGTTGCTGTGGGGCCAGTACAGTGCCATGATCTCCTCCCGTCATTGCGATGCGTCGGGCGCATCGTCTTCTCGCGCGATATGCCAAGCGTACGGACGAGGTCTTACAGATAATCGAAGGGGTCTAACCACAATCTGACCGGCCCAGCTCAGAGGCCCTGTTTATGATTTTGAGAAAGTTGGTGTCCAAGACGGGTGCGTGAGGGGGGTCCTTACATATTGCGGACATATGCCCTGCATCCGGCACGATCCGGGGCGTGCTTTCTTTCGGGACCGTTACGGCAGCGTCTTGTTGGAAGCTGCACGCGCCCTGCCCGATACAATGGGGAGCACGCGCTTTTGTTTGATAAAGTGCATCCTCGCAGACGATGGCCCGCGAGTCGCCGGGCCGCTCCGTAGGGAGAGACGATGGCAAGAGACAACGCCCAAGCGCTCATTCATACCTTCGATGCCGAGTTCGAGGACTACGCCCGCGACGAGTCGCGCAGCCGCGGCTGGGCGGAGAGCATTTCCTTCCCGACGGACGAGGGTGAGGTCCGCGCCGTGTTGCGCGCGCTTGCCGCCGAGGGCGTGCCCGTGACGGTCCAGGGTGCCCGAACGGGGCTCGCCGCCGGCGCGGTGCCCGCGGGCGGCCATATCATGAACCTCTCGCGCATGAACCGCTATCTGGGCCTGCGCAAGGACGGCGAGGGGCGCTTCTACCTGCGTGTCCAGCCGGGCGTTGTTCTGCTCGACCTGCGCAAGCACCTCTCTGCCCGCGACATTCCCGCAAGCGGGTGGGATGCGGCGTCGCGCGCGGCGCTGGATGTGTTTGCACAGGCGCCCGTGCAGATGTTTCCGACCGATCCCACCGAGGCGTCCGCCTGCTTGGGCGGTATGGCTGCCTGTAATGCCTCGGGCGCGCGGAGCTATCGCTACGGCGCCATGCGCGGCCATGTGAGCGGCTTGCGCCTCGCGCTTTCGGACGGGGACGTGCTCGCGCTTCGCCGCGGCGAGGCGCGCGCCTGTGGCAGGGCGCTTACGCTTACAACCGAGGGCGGTCGTACGATTGCGGTCGAGCTGCCGAGCTACCGTATGCCCGCGTGCAAGAACGCCTCGGGCTACTACGTTGCGGACGATATGGACGCCATCGACCTCATCATCGGCTCGGACGGCACCCTCGGTGTCATCACCGAACTCGAGCTCGAGCTTATGCCCGCATCCGCGGTCACCTGGGGGGTTAGTTGCTTTTTAGCGGAGGAGCGTCAGGCGCTCGACGCCACGTGCGCGCTGCGCGAGCGCCTCTCGTGCGCCTCGGCAATCGAATACTTCGACCACGCTGCGCTCGAGATTCTGCGTGCACAGCGCGCGTCGGGCGCGGCGTTTGCCTCGCTTGTGGAGCCGCCGGAAGGGGCGGGGTGCTGCCTGTTTGTCGAGCTCGAGTGCGCTTCTGAGGGCGAGGCCATGGCGGAGCTTTCGCTTGTGGGCGAGGTGCTCATCGCGGTGGGCGGAAGCGAGCGCGACACCTGGGTTGCCCGTACCGATACCGACCGCG
The DNA here is from genome assembly GCA_959602875.1 of uncultured Collinsella sp. Classification (GTDB taxonomy): domain Bacteria; phylum Actinomycetota; class Coriobacteriia; order Coriobacteriales; family Coriobacteriaceae; genus Coprousia. The sequence goes on from CAUGVQ010000031.1 coordinate 17,899, forward strand.
AGGCCCTCACGTTCTTCCGCCATGCGGTGCCCGAGAGCGTGAACATGCTCATTGACGAGCGGCGGCGGACCGATCCTGCCATCACCAAACTCGGCAGCGACATGGCGGTGCCCAACGAGCGCCTGCACGAGGTTGTGGCGCTCTACCGCGCGACTTTGACCGAGGCCGGGCTCGAGGCCGCCGCGTGGGGGCACATCGGTGACAACCACTTGCATGTGAACGTTTTGCCGCGCGACGCCGCTGATTACGCCGCTGGCAAGGAGCTCTTCGCCCGGTGGGCGCGCGAGGTCGCCGCCATGGGCGGCGCGGTCTCGGCCGAGCACGGTGTGGGCAAGCTGAAGCGCGACTTCCTCAAGGCCATGTACGGCGAGGGCGCGCTTTGCGAGATGGCCCGCGTCAAGCTCTCGTTCGATCCGGCGGGTATGTTTGGCCGAGGAAATCTCTTTGACGAGAGCCTGCTGGAAGGGGGTGCGTGAGAGATGCATATCGTGGTCTGCGTAAAGGCGGTGCCCGCCTCGACCGAGGTCAAGATGGACCCGGTGACCAACACGATCGTGCGCGACGGCGGTGCGTCGGTGGTGAACCCCTTTGATGCGACGGCTCTCGAGGTCGCGCTCTCTCTGGCCGAGGAGCGGCGGCGCGCGGGCGAGCTGTGCCGGGTGAGCGTGCTCTCCATGGGCATTTCGGCCACCGAGGCGCTTCTGCGCGACTGCCTGGCCCGCGGGGCGGACGGCGCGCTGCTTCTGTCTGACCGGGCGTTTGCCGGTGCGGATACCCTTGCCACCACCTATGCCTTGAGCTGCGGTATTGCCCATCTGGCAGAGC
>CAUGVQ010000032.1 GCA_959602875.1 uncultured Collinsella sp.
CGAAGGTGAACGTCATCGAGATGGAGTCCGAGGCTGGCGCCGCGGGCACCGTCCACGGCTCGCTTTGCGCGGGTGCGCTGACCACCACCTACACGGCGTCTCAGGGTCTTCTGCTCATGATCCCGAACATGTACAAGATCGCTGGCGAGCATCTGCCGGGCGTGTTCCACGTCTCCGCGCGTACCGTTGCTTCGCACGCGCTCAACATCTTCGGTGATCACTCCGACGTCATGGCTTGCCGCCAGACCGGTTTTGCCATGCTCGCCGAGACCAACGTCCAGGAGGTCATGGACCTCTCGGCCGTTGCGCACCTCTCTGCCATCAAGGGTCGCGTGCCGTTCCTGAACTTCTTCGACGGCTTCCGCACCTCCCATGAGATCCAGAAGGTTGCCACCTGGGATTACGCCGACCTCGCCGAGATGTGCGACATGGACGCTGTCCAGGCCTTCCGCGATCACGCGCTCAACCCCGAGCATCCCAACAACCGCGGTACGCACGAGGACGGCGACGTCTTCTTCCAGCACCGTGAGGCCTGCAACACCACCTACAACGAGCTCCCCTCTGTCGTCGAGGACTACATGAACCAGGTGAACGCCAAGCTCGGCACCAACTATCACCTGTTCGACTACTACGGCGCCGCTGACGCCGACCGCGTGGTCGTCTGCATGGGCTCCTTCGTGGACACCCTCGAGGAGGTCATCGACTACCTCAACGCCCACGGCGAGAAGGTCGGCCTCGTCAAGGTCCGCCTGTATCGCCCCTGGTCGCTCGAGCACTTCATCGCCGCTCTCCCCGAGACGGTCAAGAAGATCGCCGTTCTCGACCGCACCAAGGAGGCCGGCTCCCTCGGCGAGCCTCTCTACGAGGACGTTGTCTCCTCGCTCTACGAGGCCGGCAAGACCGACATCGTCGTGGTCGGCGGCCGTTATGGCCTCGGTTCCAAGGACGAGCCGCCCGCGGCTGCGTTCTCGGTCTACGAGGAGCTCAAGGCTGACGAGCCCAAGCGCGAGTTCACCATCGGTATCGTGGACGACGTCACCAACCTGTCGCTGCCCATGGACGCCGATGCGCCCAACACCGCTGCTGAGGGCACCATCGAGTGCAAGTTCTGGGGTCTCGGCGGCGACGGTACCGTCGGTGCCAACAAGAACTCGATCAAGATTATCGGCGACCACACCGACAAGTACGTCCAGGCCTACTTCCAGTACGACTCCAAGAAGACGGGCGGCGTGACCATCAGCCACCTGCGCTTTGGCGACAAGCCCATCAAGAGCCCGTACTACATCACCAAGGCCGACTTCGTGGCGTGCCACAACCCGAGCTACATTACCAAGCACTTCAAGATCGCTCAGGGTGTGAAGCCCGGCGGTACGCTCATGATCAACTGCCAGTGGAGCTTCGACGAGCTTGCCGAGCACCTCTCCGCGGCTGAGAAGCGCTACATCGCCAAGAACGACATCCAGCTCTACACCATCAATGCCATCGACCTGGCGGTTCAGGTGGGTATGGGCAAGCGCACCAACACCATCCTCCAGTCCGCGTTCTTCACGCTGGCCGGTGTCCTTCCGCAGGAGGACGCGATCCAGTACATGAAGGCCGCTGCCGAGAAGTCCTACGCCAAGAAGGGCCAGGACGTCGTCGAGGCCAACTGGAAGGCCATCGACGCCGGCGCCACCGCGTTTGAGAAGCACGAGGTCCCCGCTGAGTGGGCCGACGCCGTGGACGACGCTCCCGCCGCTGAGCTCAAGGGTCGCCCCGAGCTCATCAAGCAGGTCAAGGAGATCATGGAGCCCATCAACCGCATGGAGGGCGACGAGCTCCCCGTGTCCGCGTTCAAGGGCCACGAGGACGGTCAGTTCGAGCAGGGCGCTTCCGCCTACGAGAAGCGCGGCGTCGCCGTTATGGTGCCGCACTGGGACGAGACCAAGTGCATCCAGTGCAACCAGTGCTCCTATGTCTGCCCGCACGCCACGATCCGCCCGTTCGGCCTCACCGAGGACGAGATCGCTGCGGCTCCCGAGAACCTGCGCACCATCGACATCAAGGTCCCCAAGGACACCGGCCTCAAGTTCACCATGGCCATCAGCCCGCTCGACTGCATGGGCTGCACCAACTGCGCCAAGGTCTGCCCGAAGGACGCCCTCACCATGGTGCCGACCGAGCAGGAGCTCGCCGAGCAGCAGGTCTTCGATTACTGCGTCGAGAACGTTGCTCCCAAGCCGGTCCTCGAGTCCAACAACGTCAAGGGCAGCCAGTTTGTCCAGCCGCTGCTTGAGTTCTCTGGCTCCTGCGCCGGCTGCGCCGAGACCGCGTACGCTCGCCTGGTCACCCAGGTCTGCGGCGATCGCATGTTCATCTCCAACGCCACCGGCTGCTCCTCGATCTGGGGCAACCCCGCGGCTCGCAGCCCCTACACCGTCAACAAGGACGGCCATGGTCCTGCGTGGAACAACAGCCTCTTCGAGGACAACGCCGAGCACGGTCTGGGCATGGCTCTTGGTTACGAGGCCGTCCAGGACAAGCTCGTCGCCGAGACCGAGGCGCTCATCGCTGCCGACGGCACGCCCGAGGCTGTGAAGACCGCTGGTCAGGCCTGGGTCGACGCCCGTAAGGACGCCGAGGCCTCCAAGGCCGCTGCTGCCGCCTACATCGAGGCCCTCGAGGCCTGCGGCTGCGATGCTGCCAAGGCAATCCTCGCCGACAAGTCCTTCCTCACCAAGAAGTCCTTCTGGATCTTCGGCGGCGACGGCTGGGCGTACGACATCGGCTTCGGTGGCCTGGACCACGTCCTCGCCTCTGGCCACGACGTCAACGTCTTCGTCTTCGACACCGAGGTGTACTCCAACACCGGTGGCCAGGCCTCCAAGGCCTCGAACCTCGGCCAGGTGGCCCAGTTCGCCGCTGCTGGTAAGCACACCAAGAAGAAGAGCCTCGCCGAGATCGCGATGAGCTACGGTTACGTCTACGTGGCGCAGGTCGCCATGGGCGCCAACCCCGCTCAGACCCTCAAGGCCATCCAGGAGGCCGAGGCCTACGACGGCCCGTCCATCATCATCGGCTACGCTCCCTGCGAGATGCACTCCATCAAGAAGGGCGGCATGCAGAACTGCCAGGCCGAGATGAAGAAGGCCGTGGACTGCGGTTACTGGAACCTCTTCCGCTTCAACCCCGCCGCCGAGGTGGGCAAGAAGTTCACCCTCGACTCCAAGGAGCCGAAGGGCGGCTATCAGGACTTCCTGATGAACGAGGCCCGCTACGCTTCGCTCAGCCGTGTCCTGCCGCAGGACCAGGTCGACGCGCTCTTCCAGGCCAACGAGGCCGCGGCTATGGCGCGCTACCAGCACCTGCTCAAGCTCAAGGATGTCTACGCAGAGGTCTAAGGGCTAAGGGTTAACGCCTAACGGGAGGCCCCCGTAGGAGTTCCCACGCAAACGTCCTCGCCGCTTTGCGGCTGCGGAATGTTTGCTTAGGGAATTTTCTACGGGGGCCTTCTTCTGTCTTGTGAAGGTTTCTAAAACTTTCTAAAGAAGCCTAAACTTTCTAAAAGAATCTAAACTTTCTAAAACCTGCAAAAGTCGATATGATGATGTCGAGCGTTGGATTCAAGATGGAGGCGAGGTTGACCATGCTCCTGCGCAACCCCTTCACGCCAAGCTTCGGCGTTGTGCCGCCATACATGGCGGGTCGCGAGTACCTTATCGAGGATTTTATGCAGGCGCTCGACAATGGTATTGGAGATCCGAATCTTGCGACCATTTTTGTTGGTGCGCGCGGTACGGGTAAGACGACGCTTTTGGTATACCTTGCCGAACAGGCGCGGGCGCATGGATGGATTTCGGTGAGTGTCGCGGCGATGCCGGGAATGCTTGAGGATATTTATCAGCGCACATGTGAGGCAGCTGAAGAGTTCATCGACGTGTCGGGCTCTCCCAAGCTCAAAGGGGTTAGTATCGCCCAGCTGTTCGGCGTCGAGTGGGAACCGGCGCAGCAGGCGGAGGCGAACTGGCGGACGCGCATGAATCGCCTTCTGAAGGGACTTGAAAAGTACGATATCGGCTTGCTTATCACTATCGACGAGGTGCGCATCTCGCTTGAGGAGATGCAGCAGTTCATCTCAAACTATCAGCTGTTTCTTGGTGAGAAGAAACGTGTCGCTCTTCTGATGGCGGGGCTACCTCATCAAGTGTCTGCGCTGCTGCGCGTTGACTCGGTGACGTTTTTCCGTCGCGCCGCTCAACATCAGCTGGGAAACATTCCTGGCTACGAGGTCCGTGATGCCCTGGCGAAGACGATTCGCGATGGCGGTCGAATAATCTCAGGTGAGGCGCTTGACAAGATGGTTGAGGCCTCTGGTGGATTCCCGTACATGATGCAGCTTGTCGGATTCAGATCGTGGGCTCAACGTCCTGATAGCCTGGAAATCCGGCTTGAGGACGTTGAGGACGGAATCGGACTTGCACGCAAAGACATGGAGACGAGGGTTCTCGATGCGACATATCGAGAGCTGTCCGACGGCGATCTGGGCTTTCTGAGGGCGATGCTCCCCGACTATGGTGAGAGTAGGATGGCGGACATTGCCGTTCGCATGAATGTGTCTTCAAGCTACGCATCGCAATATCGTGCGCGCTTGCTTGAACAGGGAGTCATCGGCGAGCGTGGTCGTGGAAAGGTTGGTTTCGACCTACCGTTTTTCGATGAGTACCTCCGCACACGTCTTCAGGAGGAGTGACGACGGATAAAAGAAGCGTTGGGCGCAGCGTCCAGGTGTGCCGCGGGTCCCGAAAGGATTCCGGACGAATAATCCGCAGCGCGTAAGCGCGAGGACGTTCGGACGGAACCCTTCGGGGCCCGTATGATGTCGATTGGCGCGAGGCTACAGCGCGACGACGCACTCGAATAGGGCGCTGAGCGCAGATGATGGTCACAGACCCCCGTAGAATAATGATTTGCGGCTAAAAAACGCGCTGCGAGGGCTTCGAACAGGCTGATTCGAACGCCATGGCAAAGACCCAAAGAACCGTTATCTGGGAAAACGTTGTGCCAGCCCTCCGGCAAGGGATGCCTTTGCGCTCCAACTTAGGGGGTCTTTTATTATTCTGCCGGGGTCTGTGACCACCGCACCCTCTTATGGGGGCGCAAGAGTGCTCTTTGCCTACGGGCGCATGAGTTTGATGCCCATTCCGCGCACGAGATAGGGCAGAAACGCGCGGTCCGCATCGATGACCGCGCCAGCGATGTTCATGCGCGGGTCTGCGGGGAGGTCTACGCGTGAAATCTCCATCTCACCCGCGTAGCGGCCGTAAGCGGCGTTGGATATGGCGATGCTTCCACAGGGGCGCGGATCCGCCTGCGCGTCCGGCTCAAAGGGCGCTGAAGGGGCGAGCGTTGTGCGCGACTCGGGCGAGCGGAATACGTATTCGCTCGAATCGGGCCGATCGTGATGGATCTGTCCGTACAGATAGGCATAGGGCTCTTGGATCTCAGCGCGAAGCGGGAGATACCCCGCCGAGAGGCGGGAGAGTGCGTTCCATGCGCCGTCGCTCAGGCCAGGATCGCCTACGAGGACTACATCGGTTTCACCGGCAACGCTGAGTTCCAGCATATTGAGCGCCACGCGCTCCTTCTGGTCGCGATGCTTCTCGACGGTGGGGAGGCCCTCAAAGAGCGGGCCCCTCAGTTTGTCGTCGCCGGGTACAAAGCCCATGGTGGTGAACCCAAGGTTGGCGAGGCGCTGGTTAATGCGGCGCACCTCATCGATGGAAAGCGCGGTGTAGCGCTTGGGGTAGAAGTTATGGCACGCTGCGAATCGCGTGAAGTCCGCGCCTGCCGCCTGCCAGGCGCGGATGTCGTCTGTGGTGATGGTGGACGCGTTGAAGACGATGCGGAAGCTGCGGGACAGCTCGACGGTTTCGCGCGCGCTGAAGCCAAAGTCGAGGCGCACCGTGGTGATGCCGAGCTCGAGCAGGTCCTCGATGCGCGAACAGCCGAGCTTATCAAGGGTGACCGGACTCACGTCGACCATAAGGTCGATGCCGGCGTCTTGGCAGCAGGCAAGAAGATGGCGGGCGGCGTCCGCATAGGCGACCCCGGTTTCCTCGGGGATGTGGAGCGAGGTGAAGGCAAAGGTGACACCGGCTGCGTGGGCGCGCTCGATGGTGCGCTCGTTTTGCTCGATGCCCTCGCTGAAGTAGAGGGAGATTCCGGTTTGCATGACGGTCTCCTTTCCCGCTGCCCGCATCATAGCCGAATGCGCGGCGTGCACATGCAACATGTTGCTCAAAACAGGGGCGGGCCCTGGCGCTCTGCCCGGGCCCGCCCCGACCGCCGGCTACCGCCTGGACGGAATTGTCTGGTCTGGCGTTAGACGCCCGCGACCTCTTCGGGCTTCACGAAGATGTTGGTGATGATGAAGCCGCCGATGTAGCTGATCACCAGGCCGACGACGTAGAAGACCATCGACATGGTCGCGCTGTTGGCGCCCTGCGTCATGAGCGGGATGGCGATGAGGCCGGAGGGGCCCCAGGCCGTGGCGCCGATCTGGCAGGCCATGACGAAGGCGCCGCCGAAGCCCGCGCCGAGGCCGGCGGTGATAAAGGGCTTGCCCATGGGCAGCGTGACGCCGTAGATGAGCGGCTCGCCGACGCCGAGGAAGCCGGCGGGCAGCGCGCCGTCGATGACGGAGCGGATGCGCTCGTTGTTGACCTTCTTGGCCTTGAGGTAGATGGCGATGGCGGCGCCCACCTGGCCGGCGCCCGCCATGGCGAGCGTTGGGTACAGGGTCACGTAGCCGAGCGACTCGAGCTGGACGGAGTACAGGGCGACGAGGCCGTGGTGCATGCCCATCGCGACGAGCGGCAGGAAGAGCGCGGAGGCGATGTAGCCGCCGATGATGCGCACGGGCAGCAGCGGGTTCATGCAGACCTGCTCGACGACCCACACGAGGGCGGTGGAGATGTAGCCGGTGATGGGCATGACGATGAACACGTACGGCACGACCGTGATGATGAGGGTCAGCAGCGGGGTGCACACGATGTCCAGCGCGTCGGGCATGCGCTTGCGGATGGCGCGCTCGACCTGGCACATGAACCAGACGCCGAGGATGACGGCGAGGACGCCGCCGCGGCCGGCGCGCAGGATGGCGTCGAGCGGCTGGGCCTCGTTGTAGAGCCCGACGAGCATCGAGATGTTGTCGATGTTGGCGAGCGAGGTCATCATGCCGAGCATGCCGCCGAGGATCGGGGTGCCGCCGAACTGCTCGGCCGCGCGGTAGCCCGCCCACGCGGTGATGTAGGTGAGCAGCGAGGAGTTGATGAGGGCGAGCAGGTTCCAGACGGTGCCCCAGACCACGTCGGTCGCGTAGTCGGGGTAGAGCTGGGTGAGCAGCGTGCCCAGGCCGGAGCAGATGCCCGCGGCGACGACGCCGGGGATCAGCGGGATGAAGATCTGGCCGACGGTTTTGAGGGCGTGCTTGATCTTGCCCTCGGACTGGCCCGCCTTGATGGCGGCCTTGTTGGCCTGCCAGTCGTTGTCGGTGGAGACGCCGGCGTCCGCGGCCGAGGCCGGGATGCCCATGGCGGCGCATACGTCGGCGCACTTGCGCGACTTGCCGGGGCCCACGACGATCTCGAGGTAGGTGGGCTCGTCGCGGACGAGGCCGAGCACGCCCTCGGCGTTCTTGATGCCCTCCTCGTCGACCTTGCCGCCGTCGGTCACGCGCACGCGCAGGCGCGTCATGCAGTTGGTGGCCGAGCGCACGTTGTCCTTGCCTCCCAAAAGGGTTAGCAACTGCTCAACGAGCTTTTCTTCGTTTGCCATACGTTCCTCCCTTATCCGTTATGCCTTCAATGCGCCGCGGACGTGCCCCTCGGCGGCATCGAGCGCCTCTTTGGCATCCTCTGCCGACTGCCTGTTCAGGATCATGACGATGGCGGTCTTGACATGGCCGTTCGCAGCCGCGAGCGCCTCGATGGCCTCGCCGCGCGAGCACTCGGTGGCCGCCATGCAGATGTTCTGCGCGCGCGTCACGAGCTTTTCGTTGGTCTGCTGCACGTCGACCATGAGGTTCTGGTAGACCTTGCCAAGACCGACCATGGTTGCCGTCGAGATCATGTTGAGGATGAGCTTCTGGGCAGTGCCCGCCTTGAGGCGCGTCGAGCCCGTGAGCACCTCGGGCCCGCAAACGGGCTCGATGGCGAGGTCGGCGTGCTGTCCTATGACCGAGTTCTTGTTGCAGGCGATGGCGACGGTGTGCGCACCAACGCTTTTCGCGTAGTCAAGAGCGTGCGAGACATAGGGCGTGCGGCCGCTCGCGGCGAGACCCACGACGGTGTCCTTCTCCGTGAGACCGAGCGCCTTGAGGTCCTCCACGCCAAGCACCGTGCTGTCCTCGGCACCTTCGACTGCCTGGATGAAGGCACGCTCGCCACCGGCGATGAGGCCCACGACCAGGTCGGGCGAGACGCCAAAGGTCGGCGGGCACTCGGCGGCATCGAGCACGCCAAGGCGGCCGCTCGTGCCGGCTCCCATGTAGATGAGGCGCCCTCCTGCCCTCAGGCTTTCTGTGGACCACTCGATTGCTTGCGCAATGTGAGGCAGCTCCTCGTGGATGGCCTCAATGACCTTTCCGTCCTCGCGATTCATCGTCGTGACGATCTCGAGCGGCGACATCTCGTCCAGATCCATGGTGTCTGGATTGCGCGTCTCAGTGGTCAGCTTTGTCAGATCAATCATCGGATCCTCCCTTCCTTTCCTTGGATGCCTTGCGGCGTCCTTCCGGATCCTCCTTTAGGGTGTAGTTGCGCCGGATCAGCGCCGAGCAGCGCTCAAAATCTTTTGCAACGCACACGGCATACAGCGCGTCGATCATGACCATCTGCGACATGCGTGAGCCCATGGCGCCGCTTCTGATCAGTGGTTCGTCCGCTGCGATACCCAAAACGTAATCGGCTTGGCGCGCAAGCCCCGCATCGTTGCCGATGCGCGTTATAGCGATGACCCGGGCACCCTGTTGGCGCGCATAGCGGGCGCACTCGATCATCTCTTCGGTAAAACCCGAGTAGCTGATCACAATGGCCAGGTCGTTGGGATGCATGTTCTTGGCAAACAGGCGCTGGTTGTGCCAGTCGTCGTTGACGACGCACATCTTGTCTATACGCGTGAGCTTCATCTCGAGGTCGTGCGCCACCAGAAGCGACGCGCCTATGCCAAAGATGCCCACCACGCGGCTTTGGAGGATGAGCTGCGCGCAGCGCTCGAGCGTGGCGGCATCGATCAAACGGCCGGTTGCCTCGATGGAGCGCAGGTCGCTTTTCACCACTTTGGCGACGATTTCGTCGGCGCTGTCGCTCGCATCGATTACCTCGAGCGCCATGTCGCCGCGCTCCTGTGAGGACGCGAACTCAAAGACGAGCTCGCGCTGGAACTCTTTAAAGCCGCTGCATCCGAGCTTCTTGCAGAAGCGGGTGATGGTGGAGGGGGAGGTATAGGTTGCGCTGGCGAGCTCCCGGATGCTGAGCGAGAGCACGGCCTGTGGGTTCGCCTGAACATAGGCGATGATGTTGCGCTCCGCCGGGCTTGCGTACGGGCGCTGCTCGTTGAGTCGCAATATCAGACCATGGGTCATGGGCATACCTCCAATATGGTTCCATTTAAGGCGTTGCATGCAAACGTGTCATCCGGATATGGGAATGATGAAAATCTGTTTGATAATATGACGCACGACCTTCCGCCTGCAGGCGGAAATCGACCGTTCGGCTGCAACGAAAAGCCGCCTGCGGAACGTCGCAGGCGGCTGTCTTCAGGATGTGGTTGAGGTTCGGGGACGTGGCGTTATGCCGAGAAGCTCCAGAAACTGCGCGCGTCTCGAGCGATGATGTTGAAGTCCCACGAGACCTTGTTATCCTCGGGTGCGTTGGGGTTGTGGACCCATATCTTGCCGGACTCATCGACCCCGGTAAGCACGATGAAGTGCCCCACAGAGGTAAACGATCCGGGGCCTACGTTCACGATGACGGGGTGCCCCGCTTGGAGCTCGGCGGTAACCGTCTCGGCGTCAGTGTTGAGGCCTGTTGAGGTGAGTCCTAGCTGGGATGCCCCTGTGGTCATGAAGTCCCACGTGGTTGCGTTGTTCTCTACATAGCCGTTCTGCTCGCAGAAGTTTGCCATCTCCACCGGTCCCATGCTGGTGTCTCCGGTGAGCGCGATGTAGACCATTGCCATGCAGGTCGGTCCACAGGCGTTTTTGGCCATGGTTCCGCCCGCATAGCTTTCGTTTGCCCATGTTGCATCGGTTTGGAAGAGCTCGGGGACGGTGCCCTTTTGCCAGGACTCTTTGGGGGTGGAGTTGGGGCCGCTGGGATTTTCTGCCGCTGCGGTGTTGGCGTCTTCCGCTTGAGCCTCAGAAGATGCATTGGCGTCCTCTGCGCCCGTGGTGTCTGTAGCCCCGGCGGTCTCTTCGACGGCGGGAGGGAAGATCGCCTGGGCTATAGCGCGCACGCCCGTGACAACGCCAAAGATGAGCAAGGCAACAACGGCAATACCGGCGATGCCCATCACCACGAGCTGCCAGGGAAAGGTGGCAAGATTGATGCGACTTTGGGGGCTGCGGGACGCGCCTGCGCGCAAGGTGCCGTTGCGGGGGCGCCTAGAGGCGCGCATGCCGGAGGATGAGCCCGCGCGACGGCCGCCGCGCGCTCCGGGAGGCATGCGTCTGGGGTTTTCGTGCGTCATGGTGCGACCTCGTTTCCTGTTGCTCCAGTGTAGCATGGCTTTTGGAGTCCCTTGTCGTCCGTTGATGGATGCGGGTTCTGGGCATAATGAGGGGCAGCTAGTAAGTGCCTCGGCATCGTGCACATCCGCAATGCGCGGCGCCGCTGAAAAGGAGGATATATGCCCGCACTGATCACCCATCATCTTTTTGGCGAGGAGAGCATCGACCGTCTCCCGCAGGGCATCATCACCTCGGAAGACGAGCGTGCGGCCTTTCTCATTGGCAATCAGGGCCCCGATCCGTTCTTCTTCCATGTGCGTACGCTCAACTCCCGCGCCTGCATGGAGTTTGGGCGGCGCATGCATCGTTGCCGCATGACGCGGCAGTTCACGGCCTTGCGCGACGGCGTGGGGCATCTTCATCGTTACGACGCCGGCGTGGGCCGCGCGTTTGTGCTCGGTTTGCTCTCGCACTACGTGCTCGACCGCGCGGCGCATCCCTTTGTCTATGCGCAGCAGTGGGGCATTCAGGAGATGGATTCCACGCTCGATAATGCAGGCTCGCAGGTGCACGGTATCATCGAGGGCGACCTCGACGTGCTCATGCTCCAGCTCAAGCGCGACGGCGCCACCACGGCGGACTACCCGCCGGAGAGCGAGCTTGTGACGACGGCGCGCATCAACAAGGTCGCGGGCGCGCTTATGAGCTTTGTCGCCTCGAGCGTCTACGGCATGCGCGTGGGTGCTGCCGAGTATGGCGGTGCGGTGGCGGATATGAAGCTCGCGTACCGCCTTATCGAGCCGGCAGGCTCGCCGCTCTCCTTTGCACTGGGATCGATCGAGGGCATTCTCAAGGATTACCCGCTTACGGCGTCGCTCGCGCACCGGGTCACCACCGAGCCCCCGGCGGCAGCCGGTAACCTCGCGCACCTCGCCTGGAGCGATCCCTTCACGCAGAAGACGTCGAACGAGAGCTTCCCCGAGGTGTTCGACCGCGCCCTCGATGATTATGCGGACGAGGCGTCGCGCTTCACCATGGGTACCGACATTGCCGAGATTACCGATCACATCAACTACTCGGGCCGCGTGCTCGAGGCACATGAGGAGTTCGACCGCGAGGAGTAAACACGCGCAGCCGCTTCCCTCGGCAACCCGTAAGAAAACAACGCGTGCAGAGCGGGACGCCCGACGCCGGCGTCCCGCTCTTTACCGAAACGTGACGTGCGTAGCGCCCCTGTCTGCCGTACCATAGGGCGGTATGCATGTGACCGTGGGGGCACAAGGTCAGCGGGGAGGCATAAGGCGATGAAGTACACGACGCTCGAGCGCAACTGGGTGATGTATGACGTGGGCAACTCGGCCCTCGTCTTGCTCAACACATCGGTGGTGCCCATCTACTTCGATGCCATCAACACCGCTGCCAACTCCGCCGAGCTCGTGACCGCGTGGGCAAACGCCCAGACCATCGCCTCGCTTGTGGTGGCGCTCCTCATGCCCGTCCTGGGTTCGCTCGCCGACTTTGCAGGTAACAAGATCAAGTTCTTCCTCGGGTTCTTTTTGACGGGTCTTGTGCTCTGCCTCGCGCAGGCGCTGCCCATGGGGGCCATGCCCTTCCTTATCGTGTACGTGCTCTGCACCATTGGCCTCAACTCGTCGATGACGTTTTACGATGCGATGCTCCCCGACGTCACCACAGACGAGCGCATGGATGCCGTGTCGAGCTCGGGCTACGCTTGGGGCTACGTGGGCTCGTGCGTGCCCTTTATCGTCTGCATCGCGCTCATTATGGGAGGCCCTGCGGTGCTCGGCCTCGACATGCTCCTCTGCACAAGGCTCTCGTTTATCATCACGGGCGCTTGGTGGCTCGCTTTCACGCTGCCGTTGCTGCGCACCTATCGCCAGCGCTATGGCAAGGAGCTCGCGCCGGGCGAGACCTTTGCGAGCGAGGTCGGCAAGACCATTCGCGGCCTGGTGGGGACCATGCGCCGTATTGCGCGCGACCGCGTGCTCGTCATCTTTATGATCGCCTTCTTCTTCTATATCGACGGCGTTCACACGGTCATCTCGATGGCGACCACCTATGGCACGTCGCTCGGCATCGACTCCACCCAGCTCATCTTGGCGCTGCTTGTCACGCAGTTTGTCGCTTTCCCGTCGGCCATCGCCTACGGCCGTCTCGCCAAGACGCAGGGCACCCTCAAGATGATTATCATCGCCGTCGCCGCCTACGTGGTGATCGTGCTCTTTGCGGCGTTCTTCTTGAAGTCGGCGGTGGAGTTCTGGATTCTCGCCATCGTGGTCGGTATGTTCCAGGGCGGCATCCAGGCGCTTTCGCGCAGCTATTTTGGCAAGCTCATCCCTAAGGAGCACGCCAACGAGTATTACGGTTTCTTCGACATCTTTGGGCGCTACGCCTCCGTTATGGGAACTCTGCTAGTATCGGTGGTGACATCGCTCACGGGCGATCCTTCTTTAGGAGTGCTTTCCATCGGGATCTTGCTGGTCGTGGGCTTTGTCATGCTCATGAGGCTCGCTCGCATCAAAGGCGTCGCCTAAAGGCGGTGCGCGCTCACCTGCGGTGGGGGAGGGCTCTGGGCATCAGTAAAGCCCTCCAACAACAGAAGGTGATCTCTTGAAATCGAATGACATCGCCCAGACGGGCATGATCGCCGCGGTGTACGCGGCGTGCACGCTCATGACCATGCTCTTTTTGGGCAACCTTGCGTGGGGACCCATCCAATTCCGCATCTCCGAGGCGCTCTGCGTGCTCGCGCTCTTTACGCCCGCTGCGGTGCCCGGCCTCACGCTCGGCTGCGCCATTGCCAATGTCGCCAACATTGCGCTCTCCGGTACGGGTGCGCTTGGCATGCTCGACGTGGTCTTTGGCTCTGCTGCAACTTGCGCTGGTGCGCTCTTTACCTGGAAGCTCCGCACCCACCCGCTCGTGGCGCTTGCGGGCCCGGTCATCGCCAACGCGCTCATCGTGCCGGCGTACCTGCCGATTCTGCTCACCGCGACCGGCTTCTACACCATCCCGTTCACGTCGATCTCGCTCGACGGGGCGTACCCGCTCATGTACCTCTTTGGCCTTGTGACCACCGGCGCGGGCGAAGCGGTTATCATGTATGTACTAGGGTACCCTCTTGGACGCTCCCTGGCGCGCGCCCCGTACTTCCGCGGCCTCTCGCCCTTTGCGGACGAGTCCTCCGCCGGGTCGGGCACGCACGCAGGCTTGGCGAGCGGCTCCGGCTCCAACCGGTAGAAACGCGCCTGGCCTCACGCTCCTTCAGTCGCGCATAGTGCGGGACGTCTGCGAGGGCAAGGCTGGCCGATAGCGCCAAGCGCGGGCGCTGTCTGCCGAGCGCGGGAGCGTGAGTGCGATGGCTTTGAGGGCCACGATTGTCATCCCGACGTACTGGGCAAGCGGAGCGGACGGGCTCCAGTCTCCCGGCGCCTACGACCATGCGACCGAGCTGGGCGATCCCAACCCGGAGCTCGAGCGCTGCCTTGCCTCGCTCGAGCAGGTGCGCGATCTTGTCCGCATCATTCTTCTGGTGGTGTGCCCCGTGTCGGCAACCGTCGAAGTCTCTCGCCGCGTTGCCGAGATTGTGGGTGCGCACCCCAAGCTGTCGATAACGACGGTTACCAACGTGGAGGCAGCACGTATCGCCGACCGCATCGCCGATCTCGCCCCAACGGCAACTGGCGAGTGCGTCTCTCTGCGCGGCTACGGCGCGATCCGCAACATGGGGCTTGCGGTCGCCGCCATCCTTGGCCACGATGCCGTCATCTTTTTGGACGATGACGAGGTCGTCCTCGGCCCCGATTTTATGCGCAAGGCGCTCTATGCGCTCGGCCAGCAAACGCGGCAGGGGCTCCCCATTCTCGCCAAGACCGGGTACTTCTACGATCGGGCGGGCTCGCCGCTTGCCGATGAGTCGCGCGTGGGCATCGCGCACCGCTGGTGGACAAAGCGGACGGAGTTCAACGCTTGGATGCGTCGCGCCCTTGCGGCCACGCGCATCTCGCGGTCCAACTACGTGTGCGGTGGCTGTTTGGCGCTGCACGCCCGCGCCTACAGCCGCATCCCCTTCGACCCCTTCATCACGCGCGGCGAGGACCTCGACTATCTCTTCAACATGCGTCTCATGGGTCTCGACGTCTGGTTTGACAACCGCTGGGTCGTGCGCCATCTGCCGCCGGAGAGCCACGAGCGCGCCCCGCGCTTCATGCAGGACATCTACCGCTGGTACTACGAGCGCGCCAAGCTCGCCTATGCGAGCCGGCAAAACGACCTCAACGCCGTCACGCCGGCGTCGCTCATGCCCTACCCAGGGCGATGGATCTCTTCCGAGCTTGATGAGCGGGTTCGCAAGACGGCGCTCGTGCGCGCTCTGGTTACGCGCGAGCACGCAAGCTACCTGCGCATATGGCGTCGCGGCCGCGCGGAGGCCGAGCAGTATGCGCGCGAATACCAAGATGCCTACCTGCGTTTTGCGAGCATCTGGCCTACAATCGTCGATGGCCTATGGAACGACCGCGAGCTCGCGGCACTGATTGAGGAGACCTGATGGCATCGACGTACCGGGGAAGGCGCGCCGCCGATCTGGCGCTCTGGGCAGGCACCGTGGTGTGCGCCTGCATCATCGCCGTGATTTTGCTGTACCTGTTCGCCACGCATGTGGAGTTCACGCTCACGGGCGTCGCCACCGTGGCGTTCGTGGTCTTCCTCGTGTTGTTTGCGCGTCTGTGCCGCAACCCCGATACGCTGCGCTCCCGCTATACGGAAGAGACGCTCTCCGTCGCCTCCGAGATGCTCGAGGCCCTCAAAGACGGCCTCACGCCCGAGAGCGCCCAAGAGATCTGCAAGCGCCTCATCCCGCAGACCCGCGCGAGCACCATCGCCATCACCGACGCCGAGCACGTGCTCGCCTGCGTGGGCGACCTTGCCGAGGACTTCCCCGCAGGCTCTCCCATCCATACCAAGGCGACCCACTACGTCATCAAGCACGGTATCGTCCAGTCGTTCATGAACCCGCTCGGCGTTTCGGGCGAGACCGGGCGCAAGATCCAGATCCCCGCGGGCATCATCGCGCCGCTCAAGGTGGGCGAGCGTACGGTCGGGGCGCTCAAGTTCTACTTCCACTCCCCGCGCTCAGTGAACCGCACGCAGTACGCGCTGGTCACGGGTTTCTCTGAGCTGCTGTCCACCCAGCTCGCCATCCACGAGCTCGAGATTCAAGAGGAGCTTACCGCGCGTGCCGAGGTCCGTGCCCTGCAGGCACAGATCAACCCGCATTTTCTGTTCAACACGCTCAACACCATCGCTTCCTTCACGCGCACCGATCCCACGCGCGCCCGCGAGCTTCTGCGCGAGTTCTCGTCATTCTACCGCTCTACGCTCGATAACTCCGGCTCGCTCATCCCGGTCACGCGTGAGATCGCGCAGACGCGCCGCTACCTCACCTTCGAGCAAGCGCGCTTTGGCGAGGACCGTATTCAGGCGACCTTTGAGGTGGGCGATGACGTTGCCGACACCCCGGTGCCGGCGTTTCTCATTCAGCCGCTGGTTGAAAATGCGGTGCGCCACGCCCTTTCCGACGAAGGGGCGCTCCACATCGCTGTCCGCGTTCAGGCGAGCGATGATAACGCCCTGTCCATCGAAGTCGCCGACGACGGCGTGGGTATGGACGACCAGACGGCGGCGCGCCTCTTCGACGCCTCGCTGCCCAAGCCCGATACAAGCTCTCCTCAGGGCGGCGGCGCGGGTGTTGCCATGCGCAACATCTCCGAGCGTATCCACCGCTTCTACGGGCCGCATTCGTTTGCGCGCGTGGAGTCGACTCCAGGTAAGGGGACGACGGTTACGCTTCACCTCGATCTCTCCGACAGCATATTTGCGCGGGGCGATGGGGTAAAATAGAGAATTGTCCGTGTGCTTGCGGACACATCGATGGAGTTCCCGGTTATCCGGGAGAGCCCTCGGCTGCCGGGGGCAATCGGTTAGAGGTTCGAAAGGGAAGTGCCAATGCTCCGTGCCATGATTGTCGACGATGAGGCTCCCGCCCGCTCCGAGTTGCGTTTCTTGTTGGAGCAGACGGGTAAGACGAGCTCCATCATCGAGGCCTCGAGCGTTCGCTCTGCTATCGAAAAGCTCATGGAGAGCCGTGTCGACGTGGTGTTTCTCGACATCTCCATGCCGAGCGCGTCGGGCCTGCAACTGGCAGAGGCCCTGCACAAGCTCAAGAACCCGCCCGCCGTTGTGTTCGTGACCGCTTACAGCGACCATGCCGTGGAGGCGTTCGATGTGGACGCGGTCGACTACCTGCTCAAGCCCGTTGAGGAGGAGCGCTTGGAGCGCGCCCTCGCCAAGGTCGCCCTGCACGTTAAGCCGCAGGCCGAGCCCAAGTCGAGCATCGAGCGCATTCCGGTGGAGAAGGGCGGCCGCAAGGTCCTCATCCCGGTCGACCAGATCCGCTACATCATGGCCAAGGACGATTACTCCTGCATCTTCACCGACGACGACCGCTTCCTGTCGACGACCTCGCTCGCCCAGTTCGAGTCCAAGCTCGGTGACTTCGGCTTCTTCCGCGTGCATCGTCGCTACATCGTGAACCTCGCCTGTGTCGAGGACGTCGAGACGGTGCCCTCCGGTGCGATCCAGCTCGGCATCACCGGTACCGACGAGCGCGTGCCCGTCTCGCGACGCCGCGTCGTGCCGCTCAAAAAGGCGCTCAGCCTGTAGGCGTGCGGTGGGATTTTACGCGTTCATCAAACGGCTCTTTGGGCCTGCTGAACGAGATGTAGAATCTGTTCGCCCTGCTCAGATGTGCTACACTGCCAGCTCGGATACACGAGCAAAGGATTTTCGCGACATGAAGCGCATCGATATCATCTCCGACACCCATGGTCGGCTCTCGCGCGCCCTTCTGGCAGAAATCAAAGGTGCCGACCTTGTCATCCATGCGGGGGACCTAACCTCCGAGGCCGATTGGGACATGCTCCAGAATTACGGCCCCATCAAGGCTGTCCTTGGTAACAATGACTCCTTCTACAACTATGATCCGCCGCTCAAGCGCCTCAACACCTTTGAGTACGAGGGGCTTGTGTTTGCGGTCTCGCATTATCGCGAGGACCTGCCCGTCGGCGCGATCGACGTGGGCGTCTGCGGTCATACGCATCGCGCCCGCGTGGCCGAGCAGGGGCGCTGCCTGGTGGTGAACCCCGGTTCCGCCACGAGCCCGCGTGACTCCGCCAAGCCCTCCATTGCACGCATGTATGTGGAGGATGGCAAGGTGGTCTCCGTCGACATTCTGCGTATCGCGAGCGCTTGGGAGTAGCGCGCCCCTGTTCGCCGACGGCAATTCTGGAAACAAAAGCGCAGGTAACGAAGCGATTTGGGCGCTCTGCCAAAATAATCGAAAAAAGTACTTGCGCCGCCGATTGTCTTCTGTGTATACTTACCACCGCAGCATTTGCTGAGGGGAGTTAGCTCAGTTTGGTTAGAGCGCCGGCCTGTCACGTCGGAGGTCGCGGGTTCGAGCCCCGTACTTCCCGCCATTGTTTGTAAGAGCCCCGCCAAGCGCGGGGCTTTTGCTTATCAAGGGGACGCCATGGATATCTCGAGAAAGACGGATTACGCGCTGCGCATCCTTGCCATGCTGGTAGAGAACGGCAACGAGCTGCTCTCTGTTCGGGTGGCGGCGGAAGAGGTCGATGTGCCGTATTCCTTCGCGCGTTCCATCCAGCACGGCCTTGTCCAGGCCGGGATCATCGAGAGCCTGCGCGGCGTGCGCGGCGGCA
>CAUGVQ010000033.1 GCA_959602875.1 uncultured Collinsella sp.
GGGTTCTTCTGGGTGTCGCTCCTGCAAGTGGGCGTGTCTCTTGATTTTAGCTTTGTGGCGCAGTTCCGCGTGCGCATCTTAGACGGTCTTTTGCTCACGCTTGAGATTGCGCTCGGGAGTCTTGTGACGAGCCTCGCCATCGGTTTGCCCGTTGCGGTGGGGCAGGGGAGCCGCATCTTGCCGGTGCGCTATCTCTGCGATGTGTACGTCAAGCTCATGCGCGGCACGCCGCTGCTCGCCCAGATCTATCTCTTCTTCTACATCGTGGGCACCGCTTGGGGCGTGGAGAACCGTTTGGCGGCGGGTATCATTATCCTCTCCATTTTCTCGGGTGCCTACATCGCAGAGATTGTGCGTGGCAGTCTGAACTCGCTCGATGCCGGACAGCTGGAGGCGGCGCGCGCGGTGGGCTTCACCTGGCGGCAGACGCTACGCTACGTGGTGGCGCCGCAGCTCGTGAGCCGCACGCTCCCGGCGCTTACCGGACAGCTTGCGAGCATGGTCAAGGATTCGTCGCTCCTCTCGGTCATCGCGGTAATTGAGCTCACCCAGACCATGCAAGAAATCAGCTCCGCCACGTTCAACCTGTTTGGGACCTATCTCTTCCTTGCGGGGGCGTACCTCGTCCTCACACTGCCCATCATGTTTGTGAGCCGCTACTTTGAGAGGAGGCTCGACTATGCGCATGCAAATTGAGGGTCTTTGGCGAAGCTTTGGCAACCGTCAGGTGCTTTGCGGCATTGACTTTGAGGACGATGTCACCACGCTTGCCATCATCGGTCCCTCGGGCGGCGGAAAGTCGACACTTCTCCGTATACTAGGCGGGCTTTTGGCGCCGAGTGCGGGCACGGTCGAGGTGGACGACGAGGCCCTTCCCACGGACGAGGCGGCGCTTGCGCGCTACCGGGCAAGTCTGGGCTTTGTCTTTCAGGACGGTGGTCTCTTTCATCATCTTTCCGCACGCGAAAACATTGCGCTGCCGTTGCGCGCCGTGCACGGCATGGGAGAGGCCGATGCCGCCGCGCGTGCCGACGAGCTGCTCGACCGCTTTGGTCTTGCTGGCGAGGGAGGCAAGCGCCCCGCTCAGCTTTCGGGTGGGCAGCGCCAACGCGTTGCCATTGCGCGCGCCGTGGCGCCGCGCCCCAAGATGCTCCTGCTTGACGAGCCTACACGCGCGCTTGATCCCGAGTACACCACCGAGGTGCTGGACCTGCTCGCCGACCTCAAGCGCGAGGGGACGCGCTTCATCACCGTAACGCACGAGATGGGCTTTGCGCGCCATGCGTGCGACAAGGTGGCGTTTCTGTGCGGGGGCACCCTTATGGAGTACGGGCCGGCGGCCGAGGTCTTCGCCGCGCCCAAGACGCCCGAGCTCAAGCGCTTCTTGGGCAAGCTGCTGGAATGGAGCGTGTGATGGTTACGACGGAATGCACGGGGGAGTGCGCAAAGCGCGTGCCGAGCGGTCCTGCCGCGGATGAGGTTGCCTACGTGGCGGACGGTCCGGCGCCAGATGCCGCCTGGGTGGGCGTGCTCTACGAGTCGAGCGAATGGTCCGACTTCAAGCTCGCGCAGGAGCTCGCAGCGCGCGATGTGCCCGTGCGGATGATCGATATGGAGCGGCCGGACGCCATCGAGTGCGCGCTCGCATGCCAGCTCCTTGTGAGCCGCGTCTTTGCGAGTGCGCTCGAGCGCGGGCACGCCGTATCGCACGCGCACATGGCGGAGGTCGTCGCGCAAGCAGGCGAGCGCGGGGGCACACTCATCAATCCCGGGCGCGCCCACGCTTTTGAGGTGAGTAAGCGCGCCGCCACTGAGGCGATCGGGCGTGCGGGTATTGCGGTGCCAACGGTTTTCGCCTGCGCTGTGCCCGCCGACATTGACCCGGCAGCCCTTGTCTACCCCTGCATCATCAAGCCCGACTGCGGCGGCCGCTCGGCACGCACGGCGGTGCTGCACGATGAGGACGAGGCGCGGGAGTTTCTTGCCGAGGCGCCCGCAGCAACCGTTTTTATTGTCGAGTCGTTTGAGCAGGCGCGGGCCGGCTACCTCACGCGCATGGAGATCGTGGGTGGTCGGGTTAGGCATCTGCACCGTCGGAGTATCGCCGCCAACGGCCTCTCGTCCTACCACTTTGGCTCCACCTACGAGCCCTACAAGGATTGCCCGCCCGCCGTTATAGCCGCGGCGGAGCGTGCGGCGACGCTTCTTAGCTTTGAGCTCGGTAGCTTTGACGTCATCGAGACCGAGCAGGCGCCCGTCTTTATCGACGCTAATTCCGTCTCCAATGTGTCTGCGGATTGCGATGAGCTTTTGGGCTACGACCTTATGGCCGAGTACGCCACCTATATAGCCGCTCGGTACCGGGAACTGTTTGGATAGTGTCGCCGTTTTGTCTGGCGCCATGGTTCAGGGGGATAGGGCGGAGTGTGAATCCCGCCCCAGAAGAGAGGGGAGACCTACCATGAAGACAATCGAAGAGGTATTCAACCTGTTTAACGAGGTGGGCTGCTGCAGCTTTGCCACGCTGGATGGGGCGGGCGGGGTCGATTCGCGCATCGCGCACTTCTTTGCCTACGACAATGAGGGGCTCTACCTGCGCACCATGCGCGTCAAGCCGTTCTACCGCCAGCTCAAGCTGGGTGCGCTCACCGTCTCCGCGGAGAAGACCGCCGAGCACTGCACCTGGGACGAAGACAACCTGCCGCATTTCCAGCCCGGCTACATGGTGCGCGTGTCGGGCACGGTCCGCGAGCTCACGCAGGCTGAGGTCGACGCCAAGGCGGCGGCGAACCCGCTCTACAACGTTGCGGTCTACGACATCAACAAGTACCCCGAGACTGTCGTGTTTGTACTCGACCACTTCCATGGCGAGCTCTACGACTACGACTTCAACATGGTGCACCGCGACCATAAGATCTTGCGCGAGCGCTTCGCCTTTGGTGGCGACACGTTTGAGGCTCCGGGCCTCTCCATCGATCCGGATCGCTGCATCGCCTGTGGCGCCTGCGCCCAGGCTTGCACGCACAAGGCTATCTTCCCTGTGGCAGATGGTGCGGCGTATGAGATTCATGGTGAGCGCTGCGACGAGTGCGGCAACTGCTACCACGTATGCCCCGCGGGCGCGGTGCGCGCCAAGGGCTGCTGAAGCGCCGTGCCTCTAGGGAACAGCCGCGTGTAAGAGGATGCTCCTGGTTGCCGTCGAGCCCCAAGCGAGGGGCTGCCTTGCACAGCAGCTCGTAAGAAGCAGGTATACTGGTTGCCAGCTAATTCACTGCTCCTAGGGCAGGGCGAGGTGCGGGAGGTGCACGTTGGAGGGAACCCCGTTGCGGTTCACGGTCTTAAAGGGGCCGGTTGATGCGAAGGACGCTTTTCCCAACGTGCGGATCTTCCTCTGTCTCTCGGGGTCGCTCACTGTGACAGAGGCGGCAGCCGCGGGCTCGCTCCCGTCTCCATCCTCGGCAAGCAGCGCACGAGGGGACGCGGGCGTATCGCCGAGCGTTCTCGAGGTGGGCGATCTGCATCTGGTAAACGCGGGCGCATCGTGCCATATCGCCTCGCGTGAGGTGCGCTACCTGCGTTTTGAGCTCGACATTGCCGAGCTGCAGCGCTGCTTCCCCGATCGCGTTCTCGCCTTTGCCTGCTCATCTGTTACCTCGACCAACGATAGCGTCGAGCGTCTGCGCGCCCTCTTGAGCGAGGCAGTTGCCGTTGCCTACGAGCAGGACGAGCTTGCGGGCGCCCGGTTCCGCGGTATCTTCTACGACATCGCCGCCCTGCTCATGGGCCGTTTCTCGGTAAGCGTCGAGCACGGTACCTCAGACAGGATGGCAGCCATCCGTGCGTTTGTGGCGCAGCATTATGCTGAGAATCTCTCTGTCGAGCGCATGGGCCGCGCCTTCTTTGTTACCCCGCAGTACTTCTCCAAGTACGTGAAGGACCAGACGGGGGAGACCTTCCACCGGTATCTGGAGCGGGTGCGCGTGGGGCACGCAGCGCTTGCTCTCGAGCACACTAACGACACCGTGCTCAAGGTGGCCCTCGACAACGGGTTCCCCAACGCCGAGTCGCTCCGGCGCGCCTTCGAGCGCGCGTATGGGACCACGCCCGCGGCCTTCCGCCGCCAGCGCCGCGAGGCGGATGCCCTCCGCGCTCCACTTGAGATGGCGCCTCTGGAGGAGGCCGTGCAGCTTATGGGCGCACGCCGTCACGAGGGGCCTGCGGGCGAGGAGCTGATCGTGGTGGACGCCGCCGCCCAGACGGTCTATGAGCCGTATTGGCGCGACGCGGTCAACTTGGGCGAGCTCGTGACGCTCGAGAACTATGAGGTGCGCGATCAGTTCACGCGTTTCCAGGAACTCCTCAAGTTCGACTACGTGCGCTTTGGCGTGTCGCACGCCTTTGTAGCGGGCGACGAGGAGATGCGCCGCCGCGCGCTCTACTTTGAGGACCAGCAGATCGATTACCTCTTCAACCTAGGGGCGCGTCCTTGGATCATGTTTGAGTACACGCCCGATGTTCCGCCCGAGCGGTATGCGGGTTACCTGAGGGAGCAGATAGCCCACTACGCCAACCGCATCGACATGAGCAACGTTCTTGCGTGGCGCTTCGAGCTAGCCACGGGCGCGGAGGGGCTCACGGATGTGCGCGGCTACCTCGACTGCTTTGCGGCGCTCTCCGAGGTGTTGGCACAGGTCGGTCATCGCGAGGGGCTCATAGGTCCCAACCTCGCCCTGCGCGACCTCGATGACCTGGAGCGCTGGGCGCACCTTATGGCCGAGCGTGGCCTTGCCCTGCCCGTCCAGACGTTTAGGGTCGATTCCGACGTGGCGGTCCGCACCTCGTCGGGCGGGGTGTCGCGGCGCGCGTCTGACAGCTCCTACATCAAAGACCAGCTTTACGCCTTGGCGCGCCGGCTCCCCGCGTATCGCGAGGGCATCCGGGCGCTCCGCGTCACCGAGTGGAACAGCGCGTACGCGGGCGAGAACGTGCTCAACGACTCGTGCTACCGCGGCGCCGCGACCATCAAGAACCTCATCGACTGCTTTGGTGATGTGGCATCGCTTGCACCCACACGCCTCTTTGACGCCATGGATGCCTTCAGCCAGCAGCGCGGCATGCTCTTTGGTGGCGACGGCATGGTGAGCCGCCACGGCATCCCCAAGCCATCGTTTTTTGCCTACGAGCTTATGAACCGCGCGGGCGCCTATTACCTGGCAAAGGGCGAGCACGTGGCAGTCTTCTCAAACGGTAGCTCCAACTACCAGGTGATCTGCCATAATGCCAAGCGCCTGTCCGCCGCGTACTATGCGATGGAGGACCAGCCCGGCGTGGACGACCTGCCGACGCTTTTTGAGGACAGGCGCCCGCTCACGGTCCGCATCCGCATCACCGGTGTGCGCGACGGTACCTATCTCATCAAGAAGCGCTCCATCAGCTCTGCGGAGGGGAGCGTGCAGGATAAGCTCGTACAGATGGGCGACGCATCGCTTCGTGACATTCATCCCAACGACCTTGCGTACCTGCGCCGCGTCACCACGCCACGCATCACGCTGGGGGAGGCGCGGGCAAAAGGCGGTGTGCTCGAGCTTGCAATCGAACTTGCCGCAAACGAGTTCGCTAACGTCCATGCCATCTATCAGTTCAAATAGCGCGCACGGCGGAGCGCCGCTCAAGTGGCTCGCCTTTCAACAGCCCTTTCGCAGCGATATTAAAAAATAGAGCTGAATAATTACTAATCTGTCGGAAATAGTCATTTCCATTACAAGAGATTAAATAATCGACTATATCTATGCCGATTATTCGGCTGACTGACCCCCTGGATTTGCGGATGATGATGCTGTCACAAGGACAGCGCGCGTCCCGTTGGATCAGACCAACTCCCAAGGAGGAATCGTGAGTGATACGGCCATGGTTTCCGCCCTTATCGAAAAAGTGGGCGGTAAGGAGAATATCAAGAACGTCACCCATTGCGTGACCCGTTTGCGCTTTGTGGTTGCCGACGACGCCAAGGTTGACCTCGAGGGCATCAAGAGCGTCGACGGCGTGCTCGACTGCATTGTCTCGAGCGGCCAGTACCAGGTCGTCATCGGCCCGGGCGTGGAGGACGTCTACAAGGCGACCATCGACGAGCTCGGTACCGCGTTCGCGGGCGGCTCGGTTGAGCTCGCGGAGGATGCGCCGGAGCAGCAGGGCGGCATCAAGGGTATCGCCTCGAGGGCGCTCGACACGCTCGTTGCCTGCTTTGTGCCGACGATCCCGGTCTTTGCCGGTTCCGGTATGATCAAGGTCCTCGCGGTCCTGCTTAACTTTGCGGGCGTGCTGCCCGCGGAGTCGTCGACCTATCAGCTGCTCAACATGATCGGCGATGCGGTCTTCTACTTCCTGCCGTTCTTTGTGGCGTACAACGCCGCCAAGAAGATGAACGTGGACGTGGCGCTCTCTATGGTGCTCGCCGCAATCATCATGCACCCCACGCTCGCCACGCTTGGTGATACGGGTACCTCCACGAGCCTCTTTGGCCTGCCGGTGGCGATCGTTGCCTACAACGCTCAGGCGCTCCCGTCGATCTTTGGCGTGTGGCTCCTTAAGTACGTGGACCGCTTTGCCGCCAAGGTGAGCCCCAAGGTCATCTCCATGTTCCTGCGCCCCATGATCTCGCTGCTTGTCACCGGTGCGTTCATGCTCTGCGTCGTGGGCCCTGTGGCCAACATGCTCAACAACCTCATGTTCCAGTTCTGCCTCTTCATGCAGGATTGGGGCCCCATTGCCGTTGCCATCAACGCGCTGCTCTTCCCGCTCATGGTGCTTACGGGTACGCATAACGCGTCCACCCCGCTCATCGTCCAGATGTTCTCGACTCAGGGCTTTGACCCCATCTTCCTGGTGAGCGGTCTTGCCGCCAACATCGCCGAGGCCGGTGCTGCCTGCGCCGTTGCAGTGAAGACCAAAAACGCCCGTCTCAAGTCGACCGGTTTCTCCGCGACTCTCCAGGCGCTTCTGGGTATTACCGAGCCCGCGCTCTACGGCGTGAACCTCCGCATGAGGCGTCCGTTCTTCTCCATGCTCGCCGGCGCTGCCGTGGGTGGTGTGATCATGGGCCTCGTTGGCCTTGCCGCGCCCGCCTTTGCCACGCCGAGTGTGCTCACCATGCTCATCTTCATCCCGGGCGGCGTGAACATCCTCATGGGTGTGGGTTCGGTTGTTGCCACCTTTGTGGCCACGTTCGTGATCACCTATCTGGTTGGTTTTAAGGACCTCGAGCCCGAGGCGTAAGTATCATGTAGTCGTCTGGCCCGGTGTCGCCAAAGCACAGCGCCGGGCCCGGTGAGTTGCAAGTGGAGTTGACTTATGAGAAGCGATTTTCTGTGGGGCGCATCGACCGCGGCAAACCAGGTTGAGGGCGGCTGGAACGAGGGCGGCAAGGGCGTGAGCGTCGTCGACGTCATGGCGCAGGGCGTAGAGGCCGACCATCGCGAGGAGACCGACGGCGTGCTCCCCGAGCGCTACTACAGCTCGCACGAGGCGTCCGATTTCTACCATCGCCACACCGAGGACATCCGCCTTATGGGCGAGATGGGCCTCAAGGCGTACCGTATGTCCATCGCCTGGACGCGCATCTTCCCCACGGGCGAGGAGGCCGAGCCCTGTGAGGAGGGCCTCGCCTTCTACGATGAGGTTTTTGACGAGCTTGCTGCCCAGGGGATTGAGCCGGTGGTTACGCTCAGCCATTACGAGCCGCCGTTTGCGCGCGCCCACAAGGGCGGCTGGGCAAACCGCGAGATGATCGACCTCTTCCTCAAGTACGCCGAGGCGGTTTTTCGCCGCTACATGGGCAAGGTGCGCTACTGGATCACGTTTAACGAGATCAACGTGCTTCAGCTGCCTTTTGGCATCATGACAGGCGGCGGCATCTTCTCGACGCCGTCCTCGCCCGAAAACACCGAGCAGGTGCGCTACCGGGCGCTCCATCACCAGTTTGTTGCCGCCGCGCGCGCTGTGGCGCTGGCGCACCAGATCGACCCTGCCTACCGGGTGGGCTGCATGATTGGGTCCATGTACAACTACGCCATGACCTGCAACCCTAAGGATATCCTCCTCGCGCAGCAGACCAACCACATGCGCAACTGGTTTGCGAGCGACGTGATGATTCGCGGCGCCTACCCCTCGTATGCGAAGCGCTACCTTGCCGAGCACGACATTGAGATCCCTTGGGCACACGGCGACGCCGAGGCGCTTACCGCCGGCAGGCCCGACTTTTACTCGACGAGCTACTACAACACCTATTGCGTGGGCACCGATCCGGATGCCGAGCGCGCGGACGGTAACCTCGTGAAGGGGCTTCGCAACCCCTATCTCGAGGTGTCCGAGTACGGCTGGCAGATCGACCCCACGGGCATGCGCATCTTCCTCAATGAGGTGTGGGACCGCTACCAGCTGCCCATCATGATTGTGGAAAACGGACTCGGCGCGCGCGACGAGGTGTCCGCCGACGGATGCGTGCACGACCCGTATCGCATCGCGTATTTGCGCGAGCACGTGCGCGCTCTCAAGGCGACGGTGGATGAGGACGGGGTCAACGTGATCGGCTACCTGCCGTGGTCTGCCCTCGACCTCATGGCACTCTCCACCGGCAACATCGAGAAGCGCTACGGCTTCATCTACGTCGACCTGGACAACCGCGGCCACGGCACGCGCGACCGCATCCGCAAGGACTCGTTCTTCTGGTATCGCGATGTCATCGCCTCAAACGGCGAAGACCTCGGTTAAAGAACCGCTTTCAAGATGTCCTCGGGGGCGTTGAGGACCATATCAGGCTTCTCGATGCCTTCCGAGGACGTGCTGCCCCACGTGGCGTAGCCAAAGGCCATGTGGGCGTTGCGCGCCGCCTCGTAGTCCGAACGCGCGTCGCCAATGTAGATTGCCTCGGCGGGCTCGACGCCCAAGCGCTCAAGACACATGAGAAGCGGGGTAGGGTCGGGCTTGTGGCGGTCGGTGTCATCGGCGAGCACCGCCGTTTCCATATAGCGGTCGATGCCCTTGGAGACAACGTCGATCTCGTACTGCGCGCGCGTTTTGGCAGAGACCACGGCCTGCGTGACGCCGCAGGCGGAAAGCTCGGCAAATACCTCGTCAAAACCCTCGTAGAGGGTCGCGCCCTCCTCGTACTCGTTCACATAGCGCACCCAGCGCGCGTAGGTGCCCTCGGGGTCCGCGACGCCGAGGGCATCCATCACCTTCATGCCGGGCCACGGGGCAAACTCGAGCACCTGCTCAAAGGTCCAAGCCTCGCCCGTCTCCTCCTCGATGATACGCATGAGGGGGTACATGTTCATGTTGAGGGTGTTGAGGACGGTTCCGTCGATGTCATAGATCACGGCGCGGTAGGGCATGGCGGTCCTTTCTTGCGACAGCCGGGCGGGGTGCTTGCGCCATTATCGCATGCGTGAGGCACCAGCGCGCGAGCCGGCAGCAAACCGTGCGCCCGCGCCAGTCGCCGCCTCTGCCGGATTGGCACCGGGCGCGCAATGTTGTGGCGCGCGTCCGCACGGGCGGGTAGACTGGTAGGCAGCCAACCGGAGAGGATGCCCCATGTCTGACACTACCGAGCCTAAGGACCGCCGCACGTTTGCCGTCATCGACGGCAACTCGCTTATGCACCGGGCGTTTCATGCCGTGCCGCCCACCATGAACGCACCGGACGGCCGGCCCACCAACGCCGTCTTTGGCTTTCTCAACATGTTTCTCAAAATGGTGGATGCCTTCCATCCGGACGGGGTCGCCGTTGCCTTTGACAAGGGCCGCCCGCGCGTGCGCATGGAGATGCTCCCGCAGTACAAGGCGCAGCGCCCGCCCATGGACCCGGACCTGCGCCAGCAGTTCCCCATGGTAAAGGACCTGCTCGCCGGCCTCAAGGTCCCGATTCTCGAGGCCGAGGGCTGGGAGGGCGACGACATCCTGGGCACGCTCGCCCGCACGGGCGAGGCGGCCGGTTGCGACATGTACCTCATTACGGGCGACCGTGACATGTACCAGCTCTCCACCGAGCACGTAAAGATCGTAGGCACCAAAAAGGGCCTCTCGGACGTGCAGATCATGACGCCCGAGACGGTGGAGGACCTCTACCACGGCATCACCCCGGCGCTCGTGCCCGACTTCTACGGCCTCAAGGGCGACACCTCCGACAACATTCCCGGCGTGCCCGGCATCGGTCCCAAGAAGGCAAGCGCCCTCATCGCGCAGTACGGCTCGCTTGACGAGGTCATCGCGCATGCGGACGAGGTCAAGGGCAAGATGGGCGAGAATCTGCGCGCCCACATCGACGACGCGCTACTCTCGCGCAAGGTGGCGACCATCCAGACGAATGCGCCCGTGGAGGTCGACTTTGACACGACGGCGTTTCCCGCCTACACCGCAGACGACGTTACGGCATCGCTGGGGGCGCTCGGCATCATGGCCATGCAGAACCGCTTCTTGGCGCTGCTCGGTGAGGGGGGTGCGGCGGCTTCCGGTCCCTCGGAGCTCACGATGCCCGAGGTCCTACGTGCGGACGTGGCAGATGCGGCGGCCCTCGAGGCGGCGCTCACCGAGCTCGACCGCGCCATTACGGCGGGCGAGTGGGTCGGCGTGACGCTCGACGACGATCGCGAGGAGGGCGCGCTTTTTGGGCTCACGCATACGCTCTGGGCTGCTACCTCGCGTGCACTCGTGGCGGTGGAGGAGCCGGCAGACGGCCCGACGGCCGTTCTTGCGACCGGTCCCGTCGCCGGCTTCATCTTTGAGGGCGGCCTGGTGGCGAGCGTGCTTGCGCGCCTGCTGCGCGAGGGGCAGGTGGCCTCGCCGGATGTGAAGGCGCTTCTGCACGAGCTCTCGCCCGTGGATTCTGCCGAGGCGGAGCTTCTCGACCCGCTTGCGCTCGACGCCTCGCGCCTCTTCGACACCGTGGTCGCGGCGTACCTGCTCGACTCGGTGCGCTCGAGCTTTGATGATGCGTACCTCGCCGATACCTACCTCACGCTCTCGCTGCCCGTGGCAGCGGGGGAGGAGGGTGCCGGTGACGACGCGCCCACGGCTGCCGCGCGTGCCGCGGTCGTTGCCCGCGCATGTCAGGAGCCGCTTGCCGCCGCGCTCGACCGCGACGGAGCGCGCCCGCTCTTTGACCAGATCGAGATGCCGCTCGTGCCGGTGCTCGCTGCCATGGAGCGCACGGGTATGTACGTCGACCCCGAGCGCCTCTCCGAGCTCGCCGACGGCCTGGGGGCAGAGATCGACGACCTCGCCCGCCGCATCCGCGCGCTCGCCGGCGACGATACCTTCAACATCGCGAGCCCCATGCAACTCTCGCATATCCTCTTCGACGTGATGGGCCTGCCGACTCGCGGCCTCAAGAAGACCGCGCGCGGCTACTACTCCACCAACGCCCGCGTTCTCGAGGAGCTCGCCCGCGACAACGAGTTTGTCCAACTTGTCCTTGAGTACCGCGAGAAGACCAAGATCAAGAGCACCTACCTCGACACCCTGGGCGCGCTTCGCCGTGCAGACGGTCGCGTGCACACCACCTACAACCAGACCATCACGGCGACGGGCCGCCTCTCCTCGTCCAATCCCAACCTGCAGAACATCCCCACGCGCTCCGCGCTCGGTCACACGGTCAAGACCGCCTTCACGGTTGCGCCGGGCAGCGTCTTTGTGGCGGTTGACTACAGCCAGATCGAGCTCAGGCTCCTCGCGCACCTCTCGGGCGACGCGCACCTTATCGCCGCGTTCAACGAGGGCGAGGACTTCCATGCCGAGACCGCAGCTCGCGTCTTTGATGTGCCGGTGGACGAGGTCACGCCCGCGCTCCGCAGCCGCGCGAAGGCGGTTAACTTTGGCATCGTGTACGGTCAGCAGGCCTACGGCCTCTCGCAGTCTCTCGACATTCCGCAGGCCGAGGCGCGCGAGATGATCGACCGCTACTTTGAGGCGTACCCGGGCGTGCGGACGTTTTTGGACCGCACGGTCGCGGACGCCAAGCAGACGGGCTACGCCGAGACGCTCTTTGGGCGTCGCCGCCCCATTCCCGAGCTCAAGATGCGCGTGCCTTCGCAGCGCGCTTTTGGCGAGCGTACCGCCATGAACCACCCCATGCAAGGCACCGCGGCAGACATCATCAAGATCGCTATGGTGCGCGTGGCACACCGCCTGGAAGACGAGGGATTTGCCGCGCGCATGATCTTGCAGGTGCACGACGAACTCGATTTTGAGTGCCCCGAGGACGAGGTCGAGCGCCTCATCGCGATGGTGCGCGCCGAGATGGAGGGTGTGGTCACGCTCGCTGTGCCGCTCGTGGCGGATGCCTCCGTGGGCACCACCTGGGCAGACGCGAAGTGACACCTCGCGCGCGCACCGGCCTGCCGGCGGGAACGTTTCTTCTGGTGGCGACCCGTTTTCTTGTCTACCTTGGCGTGCAGGCGGCCTACTTCATAGGCATCATCGGGACGCTCACCTATGAGGTGGACGCCTCCACCTGGGCGCTTGCCGGGGCGGTGGGCTTTTTCAACTTGTTCATCATCTTTGGCAACGCCGCCGGCGGGACGCTTCTCGACGTGCGCGGCCCCCGGCTGCATGCCGCGGTGACACTTGCTGTGGCGGTGGCGACGAGTGTGCTCTTTCAGCTCGCGCCCCCTAGCGTGGCGAACGTGCTTGCCATGAGCTGCACCTTTGGGTTTGCGACGGGGCTCGGCTTTGCCTTCCTCTCGGCGTACCCCGCCTATCTGACCGACGACGCCGACGAGCTCAAGCGCGTGAACGCCCTGCTTGCGGTGGTGTCCAACGTAGCGGTGGTGGTGGGTCCCGCGGTGGGCGGCCTTATTGCCACGGTGCTGCCCGCTCAGCGCGTCTTTCTGGCCACGGCGGTGTTCTCCGCCGCTGCAGCGGTTCCCGCCTACCTGCTTGTAGAGCGGGTCCTGCGCGTCCGCGCGGCGCGGGTGAGGGCACGTGTGCTCGACGCATCCGATCCTTCGCCTGCCACTGTCGCGCCTGATGCATCCAACACCGCCGCGCCTGACGTCGCCACGCCTGTGCCCGACGCTCCGGCGGCAACGTTTGCGGACTCGGTGCGAACGGTCTTCACCGTGCCCTCGCTCGCCCTGCTCTTTGGCGTGGGCGTGCTCGCCTATACCGGCTACGGCGCCTTCGACCCGCTTGAGTCGCTCTTTTACCGTGACGTCCTGCATGTGGGTATCGCCTGGATGGGCTGGCTCTCAAGCGCGGCGGGGGCGGGAAGCGTCATCGGGTCGCTTCTGGCGATCCGCGTGCCGCGCGCTCACGTGAACGTGCTTACCCTCATCCTTCTCATCGCCTTGCAGGGCGTGGGCTGCTTGCTCTACGTGGGCACGCCGTACGTGGCGTGCGCGCTTGTGGGGCAGATGGTGCTCGGGTGCGCGTTTGGCATGGTGACGCCGCTTCAGAACACACTTGTGCAGATGCATGCCCCCATCGAGGTCCTCGGCCGCGTGAACTCGGTCATGAACGCGGGGTTCAGCGGAGCGGGCGCGCTGCCGCTCTTTGCCGCTCCGGCGCTCGCCGCCGTCTTTGGCGTGCAGGGCGTGCTCGTGGGGGCGAGTCTGGTCGTGCTCGCCGTTCCGCTTGTTTACCTTGTAGTTCGTCGTAGCGCTGTCGCGCGCATCGTGGCGGAGGAACGTCAGCGCGCGTGGGATGGATAGCTTCGTAATCGGTTCTTGGGACCCTGCTGTTCTCAGTTTTTCAAGTATTCAATAATCTGAGAGCGAGCGGATAGGTAGACCGCATATCCACGAGTATCTTACCTAGGTCTTCTCATATTCGGAACAGTGGGATACAAGGAAGTGCTTAGGGATAGTATTGAATTCCTGCATTTTTGTGAAAGGAAACACTCAATGCCCCAGTTTTCCCCGTTTTCAGACGCCACCATCTTAGCGATTGACGAAGCGAACGGTCTTTGGAGCACGGCGCTCGCGTTCGTGGACGCCTGTCCGTGGCGCGGTGCCCGCTCGCTTGCCCGCAAGATGCGCGAGGGCTACTTCACCGGGTGGCAGTGCGTGATCTTGGTGACGGTCGATGGAGAGCCGGCGGGCTTTTGCACGCTCGCGGCGGAGGACGGCCTTGTGGACGATGACCGCACGCCCTTCATCGGCTACGTGTACGTAGACGAGCGCTTCCGCGGCCGGCGCCTCTCCGAGCACATGATCCGCGTGGCGGAGGACCGGGCCCGCGCGGCGGGTTTCACCCGCATGTACATTCGCTCGGGCGAGGAGGGGCTCTACGAGAAATTTGGCTATGCGCCCTGCGGAGTCGGCCGCGACCGCCACGGCGAGGTCGAGACGGTATTCTCGCGCGAGCTCTGAGCGTGGCCTTGTCGAGCACGCCGCGTCTTAGGATTTCCTTCATGTTCGCACGTCGCGCCCGCGCTATGCTGCTGCTTATAGGATGAGGAGGGAATGGCGTGAGCGAGAGAATACTGGTCGTGGACGACGAGCGCGAGATTTGCGACCTCGTCCGCGTCTATCTGGAAAACGAGGGTTACACAGTCGAGACGTTTCGTGACGGCGCCTCGGCGCTCGCGCGCATCGAGGACGCCCAGGCGCCCGCCTTCGACCTCGCCCTGCTCGACGTGATGCTTCCCGGTACGGACGGCTTCACCCTCTGTCGTAAGATTCGCGAGCGCCATACCTACCCCGTCATCATGCTCACCGCCAAAGGGGAGGAGGTTGACCGCATCACCGGACTCACCCTCGGGGCGGACGACTACGTGGTGAAGCCCTTCCTGCCGCTCGAGCTCGTTGCGCGTGTGAAGGCGCAGCTTCGGCGCTACAAGACCTACTCGGCGGGCGAGGGCGGCGCCGCGGGCAGCCGCGATGCGGGCGAGGTGCTTACCTACGCGGGCCTTGTGCTCGACGTGCGGGCCCACCGCTGCACGTTAAACGAGCGAGAGCTTTCCCTCACGCCGACGGAGTTCTCCATCCTGAGGATCCTCCTCGAGGCCGAGGGCGCTGTGGTCTCGGCGCGCGACCTCTATTGCAAGATCTTTGGCGACGCGTACTACGAGAACGGCTCCGGTTCCATCACGGTGCACATCCGTCATCTGCGCGAGAAGTTGGGCGACTCGTTCGACGAGCCGAAATACATCAAGACTGTCTGGGGGTGCGGATACAAGATTGAACGTTAAAGATCGCACCGCTAAGAGGCGCTCTGGCGCCCCGGTGCCGCCTCTTGCTCCCATAGCCGCGGCGGCGCGTGAGACGCGTCGCGAGCGCCTCACACTCGCTGCCGTCATCATCGGCGGCGGTGCGGTGGGCATCATGCTCTACATCCTGCTCTTCCGCTTTGTGGACGACGCTCTGAACGGGGCTTTCGTCGACTGGTTCTTCTCGACCTTTGTATCCAGTTGGGAGGTCGACTACCAGACCAACACCACCTATAACCTCGTTTTTGACCCTATCGGTGCCAAGGAGTTCTTCTTGAAGCTCGGGCTCGCCTTTGTGGTCGTGCTCGTGGCGGTATCTGCGCTCGTAGCTTACCTCTACGCCCGCCGGCGCTCGCGCGAGACGGCGGAGCGCGCCGCCGAGTTGCTCGCGTTCTACATGCGCCACGACGCGGAGGCGAGCGAGGTCTTTCCTGACGGCTTCGGTGCGCTGGCGCTCACGGCGACCGAGGTCAAAAACACAGCGGAGACGCACGAGCGAGCGTTGCGCGACGAGGCACAGCGCAGAAGCGACCTCATCACCTACCTCGCGCACGACCTCAAGACGCCGCTCACCTCGGTGATCGGTTATCTTTCGCTCTTGGACGAGATTCCCGAGATGCCGCGCGAGCAGCGCTGCCGCTACGTGGGTATCACGCTCGACAAGGCAAAGCGCTTGGAGCGCCTCATCAACGAGTTCTTCGACATCACACGTTACAGCCTCTCGCATATTGAGCTCGAGACGGAAAGCGTCGATTTGTCGTATCTGCTCGTGCAGATGGCAGACGAGTTCTACCCGCTGCTTGCGGCGCACGGCAACACCGTTTCGCTCACGGTCGAGGGCGCGCCGGCAAGCGTTGAGGCGCCGGGTGTGGAGCTCTGGATTACGGCGGACCCCGGCAGGCTCGCGCGCGTGTTCAACAACATCCTCAAGAACGCCATCGCCTACAGCCACGAGGGGACCGAGATCGCCGTCGCCGCCGAGCGCTTTGAGCGCGCCGGCGCGCCGGGGGAGCCGTGGGTGCGCGTGACGGTGACCGACGAGGGGGCTACCATCCCGCCGCACAAGCTCGAGGTCATCTTTGACAAGTTCTTCCGTCTGGACGAGGCACGCGCCACCTCCACCGGAGGCGCCGGGCTCGGTCTTGCCATCGCGCGCGAGATCGTGGAGCTCCACGACGGGACCATCACCGCGGCGAGTGAGGCGGGGCGCACGACCTTTACCGTCGAGCTACCTGCGTGAGGGGACACGGGTGACAGGCGGTTTCGCGTGCCGTGGGGCGCGGTTAGGCGAGGGCGCTGCTAGGCAGGTAGGCCGTAAGGCAAGCGATGCCCTTATGCCGGCGATGCCCTTATGCCGGCGATGCTGTTAGGCAAACCTTAGTGTTTCGCTCAAGTCTTGTTATGCGGCCGCCCTCTATCTTGGGAGCGTGAGTTCCCCAAGAGAGAGGTCGCCCCATGAGACTTTGCGAGAACGCGCCGACACCGTGCGCCCCGTCCGATGTTACCTACGCGGTCGGGGGTACGCGGCCGCTGCCCGTCCGTGTCGCCCGTGCGTCGACGCGCACCGCGCCTGCACGGTACCGGCGCGGTGCGCATGTTCGCGCCGGCGCAGTGCTGAGCGAGGCACGCCATCGCAGGCCCCGTCGCCCGCGCAGGCGGCATCGGCTCCTCAGGGTCTTAGCCGCCGCGGTGCTGGTTGTGCTGGCGGTGCTGGGCATGGCGGGGCGCGGTCCTCTGAGCGCGCTTGGCGGCATTGGTTCTGTTGTGGGGCGGATGGGAGAGAGCACGGTGCGCACCCTGGGGCTTGCGCCATCGTCGACCCCGGTTGCCGAGTGGCGCGCCGGCGAGCTGCCGGAGCTCTATCAGATCGATCCTGCCTGGGCGGATGAGCCGTACGCGGGCGGCACGGTGGGCGAGAACGGTTGCGGCCCCACGTGTCTTGCCATGGCCTACGTGGCGCTCACGGGGCGCACCGACATGGACCCCGCCACCATGGCGGCCTTCAGCGAGCGCGAGGGCTACACGGTCGACGGCATGACGGCCTGGGCGCTCATGACAGAGGGCGCGCATGCACTCGGCCTCACTAGCGAGGAGCTGCCGGCAAACGCGGCAAGCATCCGTGCGGCGCTCGAGGCGGGGCAGGTGATTATCGCGAGCGTGCGCCCGGGCGACTTCACCACGACGGGGCACTTTATCGTGCTCGCCGGCATCGCCGCCAACGGCGAGCTCGAGATCCGCGACCCCAATAGCGCAGAGCGCACGCATGAGACGTGGGGTATCGAGCGGGTGCTCGGCCAGTGCGCCAACCTCTGGGCGATCGGCGTGTGAGGCGGCGCCGGTGGCGGCGGGGCACGGGTGCCCCACCGCTCCGCCGCACAACATCTTGGTCAAGAGGGAATCTGCGCCATTTGCCGAATGGTCAGCGGTCGATGTTGTGGAACAAATCTGGACGATAAAATCGCCACGGGTGATACAAGCGCAGGTGGGGGCGCCGGGGTGTCACGACCGCTTTGGGTGCCTAAACCAAATTATAATGTGTCCCAAAATAGTCCATTTATATCTACCTGCAGTAACACAACATATTGTGTTAGGCAGAATAAAATCCTCATCATATGGTGAACGCGCGTGCCGTAAGATGGATAGCACGCCGCAGCGCCGCCCCGCAAACGACGGGCTCGCGCCGCGGTTTTGCACTCAGCTAACCCCATACGAGGAGAATGGAAACGGGACTCGCATGAAGATCATCAAGCGCAGCGGTACCGAGGTCGCCTTCGACATCACCAAGATCGAGAACGCCATTCGTTCGGCCAACAAGGACGTGGCCGAACGCGACCGTCTGACCGAGCGCCAGGTCATCTACGCTTCGCAGAACGTTGCCGAGGCATGCGAGAACGCCGGCCACACCGTGTCGGTCGAGGAGATTCAGGACCTCGTCGAGGACGAGCTCATGAAGCTCGACCGCTTTGAGGTCGCGCGCAAGTACATCATCTACCGCTACGTGCAGAGCCTGAAGCGCCAGAAGAACACCACCGACGACAAGATCCTCGCCCTTATCGAGTGCAACAACGAAGAGGTCAAGCAGGAGAACTCCAACAAGAACCCCACCG
>CAUGVQ010000034.1 GCA_959602875.1 uncultured Collinsella sp.
AGACCTCAATCCCGCGCGCTTCAAGTTGCTTCTGCAGCTCGGCAACCTCAGGCTCGCAAACCCTGGGATAGGAAACAAAAATGTAGCCCATAGGTTAACTGCGCCCCCTCTCACCAAACGCAGGGGCAGCCCGCATTCCCAGTTCCTGTACATAGTCTTGGGGCAGTACGTCGATTTCGGTTTGCCGCCACACAATGGGCTGGCGCGCACGAATCAGCTCGGTAATTCCCTCGTTATCTCTTGCGGTGTGATTGGACCACGGCGTCCACCATCGGCCAGCCGCTTTTACCACTAGGCGCTGAGCGTCTTCAGACCAGCCGATCGCCTCAACCGGGTCGCCCGTGGGGACCTGCCAAGCCTGCGTCTGCTGAAAGCGCATCTTGGGAGAGAGGGAATAGCACACCACAAATCCTGACGACGTACCCGCCGCAAATGCCAGGCCGTCTGAAGCAAGGCTCACCGTCGTTACCTCCCCCATGCGCTCCTTGAGAACGATGCCGTCTGAGCCCGAATCATTGGTCATCGTGATGCGTGACCCCTCAGCCCCTACGCTCATCCATCCCACAGAGTCGGAAAGCCCCTTGCTCAGGCGGGCGTAGGTGGGCTCCGCAGTACACGGAACCATATCGTCGAGATTGTCGACCGTCGTGTAGAAGCCATTCGAGCAGCATGCGATGCCGTCAGTTGATACGGATATGAAGCAGACGCCCGCCATCGTCCGGGCAATCTCACCCAGGAGCGCGCCTGTCGTGCGGTCAAAGACCTGCACGCCGTCTTGAGCGGTTGCGATTATGACGACATCGTCGGTCGCCGCCATCGCGTCGGGAAGGTCGCGCACAGTGGCACCAATACGCCTAAGCGCCGTCGCATCTCCATCGGACCTCGCCTCTAAAAGAGCGCCGTCCGCACAGATGACAGCGCTGCCGTCGGGCGCCAGCGCACCGGTGTACACCTGCGCCGCGGGGACCGTAACCTCAAACACGGTCCCCAGATCGGGGCCCTTCAGCAGCTCGACGGACGCCCCTTTGCGAACGAGGGCACAGGGGCCGAGCGCGGTGCGTGCACACGCAAGCACCTCGTCAAACCCATCCACGCGAGAACCGGCACGCGCGGAGACAATGCATTCCACCGCGCTTGTCCGCGCGATGACGATGCCATCTCCATCTACAGAAATCGCCACGTCAACGACATCAAACGCCTCTTCTGCGAGGGTCTTCCGCGCGCCGCTTGCCAGGTCGAGCAGGTGCACGCCCCCCGTATCGGCAACAACCGCCCGCGAGCCGTCGGGCGTGATATCGAACACAAACTGGTCATCCTGAGAAGCCTGGGCAGACGCGGTACCGTAAAGGCTCTGCATGTCCCAAGCCTCAAGCACGCCGCCACGAGCGCGCACCCAGTAGGTTCCATCGTCGGTAAAGGCCCCATCACCCTGCCATGTGCCATCGCGTTGAAGGTCGACCGTCCCCAGGGTGCCAGCAGGCCAATGTGACCAGAGACTGTAATAGAGCCCCACCTCGGTCGTCACAAGCCAGTCGCCCACGAGGTCCTCACTCATCATGGACGCCGTCTCCACGGCGGTGAATGCTGGATCGCTCTCGTAAGACGAGCTGAATGAGCTGCGTGCAAGTGCGAGCGATTCACTCACCTGCTCGGACACGGCCCAACGCACCAGCAGCACAACGCCAATTGCCACAATCACAAACAACGCTGTGAATCCGGCCCTGCGCGCGTTTTGCCTGCGCACTTGCGCCGAAAGGCGCAGCGACGCGTACGCATAGGCGGCTAGCGTCTTATCGACCGCGTAGAATGCGTCCTCCGCCATCTCTTGGATCACATTGGACGCACGCTCGGCATCTTCTTTGTTCTGGATAAGAAAACTGTTGTCGCGGCCCACCAGATCCCAACGCTCGGCACGTGCCCTCAGATCTTCGAACTCTTGATACAGCCAGACATGCGCCTGGAACAGACGGTCCCATGCCTCGGGCAGCTCACGGGCCCAAATCCACTGGCGCTCACGTATCGGGGAGCCCGAAGGCCCGCAGCGCTCAGGGGTAATGGAATCGAGCTGGACCGGCACAGCGCTTAGGGCCGCATCGGCACACGCCTCGGCGCACGCCATAAACGCGGAGTCTGCCGCAGCCGCCTCGGACAGGAGCACAACGCAGAGCGTCGCCTGAGCGGGATCGGCTGCATCGGGCAGCACCCGCCAACCGTTACGCTCCGCCGCAGCAATCGGCTCGGCGCGTCTGGTCAAATCATGTTGATGGGCCACAATGAGCACGGTTCGCTCGGCCACCGCATCCCCCATGCTGGCCTCCCTAGTCGCTCTTGGCGTCATCATATCATGCAAACAAGAAAGGCCCCGCAGGGTGCGAGGCCTTTACGAAACGGTATCGTTAGGGTCGTTTGGCGCAGTGGCCAACGTCAACCCGTCCAGCGATTCCTAGAACGCCGCCTGGACGGAATCGCCGAAGGTCTCCGCAAGGTAGGCCTTGAAGTCCTCGGTCTGAAGAACCGCCACGAGCGCCGCGATGCACTCGTCATCCTCAAGATCAGGACGCGTGCAGATGACGTTCGCATAATCCTCGGCAATGATCTCGGAGTCGGCGCGCTCCTGCGCAACCGCATCAGCAAGCGTGAGGCCGGCATCAATGGCATAGTTGCCGTTGATGACCGCAAAATCGACGTCGGCGAGCGTGGAGGGGAGCATAGCCGCCTCCTGCTCGGAGAACTGGATGTTGTGGGGGTTGTCCACGATGTCGTTGGGCGTGGCCTCGAGGCCGGCGTCGTCGGAAAGCGTGATCACACCCTGCTCCTGAAGAAGCAGCAGCGCGCGACCCTCGTTGGTGGGGTCGTTAGGGATGGAGATGGTGGCGCCGTCGGCAATAGCAGCAAGATCGTTCGAGCGGCCAGCGAACACGCCCATCGGCTCGAAGTGAATCTTACCGGCGTTAACAAGGTCGGTGCCGTTCTCGGCATTGTAGTTGTTGAGATAGTTGATGTGCTGGAAGTAGTTTGCGTCCAAGTCACCCGACGAAACGTCCTGGTTAGGCTTGATGTATTCGGTGTACTCGGTGACCTCGAGGGTGATGCCCTGCTCCTCCAGGCGAGGCGCAACGAAGTCATTCAGAATCTCGGCGTGAGGGCTCGGCGAGGCACCGATCCTCAAGGTGCCGTGCTCGTGCTTGGGCTTGCTACCGCAGCCAGCAAGAGACGATACCGCAAGCACCGCAGCGGAGGCGAACAGGGAACGACGGGTAAACGAGAAGTTCTGCATGGTGATTCCTTACTGTTAGAAGATATAGACAAAGGGAGCTGCTACGGTTACGAATGCGCCGAGCGATGGTCAGTCTTGCGCGCGAGGAGGTCGCACAGGCTCTGGATGACCTGCACGATCACCACCAAGATGATGACGGCGGCGAGCATGACGTCAGACTGATACCGGTAGTAGCCGTAGCGGATGGCGATATCGCCCAAACCGCCTGCGCCCACAGCGCCGGCAATGGCGGTATAGCCGAGCACGGAGATAAGCACGACCGCGACACCGCGAACGATCGAGGGCAGCGCCTCGGGCAGAAGCGCCGAGAACACGATGCGCGGAGTGCTCGCGCCGCACGCCTCTACGGCCTCCACGCTCTCGCGCGGGACCTCGGCAAGCGACTGCTCGATCATGCGCGCAATGAAAGGCGAGGCGGAGAGTACGAGCGGCGGGATGGTGCCGAGGATTCCCGAGCCCGTGCCCATGATGAAGCGCGTGAACGGGATGATGAACACCATGAGCACAATGAACGGGAACGACCGGAGGATGTTGACCACCCAGCCGAGGACCGCGTTCAGAGCAGGCATGGGACGCAGCGACCCCGGTGCGGTGAGGTAGAGCACCACGCCGAGCGCAAGGCCGATGATGTAGGAGATGGCGGTGGGGATGAGGACCATGATGATGGTCGAGCCCGTGCCCTCAAGAAGAAGCCCGCCGTATTCGGCGAGAAACGCGGATACGGTATCAAGCATCCCAATCAACCCTTTCGAGCAGCACCTGTGCAGCATGGGACTGGGGTGCGGCAAAAACATCCGCGACACTCCCCTGCTCGACCACCTGACCGTGCTCGAGCACCGCGACGTTGCGACAAATCTTCTCGACCACGCCCATAGAATGGGTGATGACGATGACCGTGACGCCCGTCTTGCGGTTGATGTCGCGCAGGAGCTTAAGAATCGTGTTCGTGCTCGCCGGGTCGAGGGCACTCGTGGCCTCGTCGCAAAGGATATACTCGGGATTGCACGCGAGAGCGCGGGCGATGGCCACGCGCTGCTGCTGCCCGCCGGAGAGCTGAGACGGATAGGACTGAGCCTTATCTTTGAGACCGACCATGTCGAGCAGCTCGAGCGCGCGCTCGCGATTCTCGGACGTGACCTTGCCCGTGGCGGCCTTGTAGGGGAAGCACACGTTGGCAAGCACGGTCTTTTGCGCGAGCAGGCCAAAGTTCTGAAAGATCATGGCAACGCGACGACGATAAGCGCGCAGTGCGGCGCCGGAAAGCCCGGTGACGTCCTGGCCGTCGACGATGATACTGCCCGACGTGGGGCTCTCGAGCAGGTTGATGCAGCGCACGAGCGTCGACTTGCCCGCGCCGCTCATGCCGATGATGCCCATGATGTCGCCGTCGGCGATAGAAAGGCTCACATCGTTTAGCGCATGGGCCGTACCACCGGCGCTCTCGAAGGTCTTAGTGAGGTGTTTGATTTCAATCACGAGGTTGGCTCCGCTCGATGAGGATGGTCTCAAAAGAGGCGAACAGCCTCCCGCCGGAGGCTGCTTAACTGAGGCGCCCGGTCTTTCCCTGCACGCGACGATCGCGCGGCATGACAAAGTGCCCGGGCGAGGGCATCTGCATGACCATCATCATCGTGATATGTGCGGAAATCGTAAACATGGTGTTTAGGTTAGCAGCGCGCGCCTTGAGGTGCAAGCGTTGTTTCCGCGTCGTTACAATACGCCGGAGGGGCGGGGGGGGCACCCCACACCCCCCCCCCCGGGCCCAAAAACAAATCGCAGGCGTAACACCGCCCCGTGCCTAAAACGCTATGCGAGCGCTTAACGCATGATCGCAAAGTCCCCTCGCCGCGGCCGGGACCGCGGGAGCGGACCGTCCGGATATCCCAGGATGCAATGGCCCACGCCCACATACGCGCCCTCGATGCCCCATGCGCGCAGCATCTCTTTGCCCTCCTCGCTCTCAAACTCCTCGCGTGCCCGATGGATCCAGCACGCTCCCAGTCCCAGTGCATGGGCGGCGAGCAGCATGTTGCCGATCACCAAGCTGCCGTCCTCCACACGGGTGTCATCGTCTGCCTGGGCGAGCACCACGATCACAACGGGCGCTCCGTAAAACGGGTCGTGGTGGGGATGGCTGGTGAAAGACGCGTTGAGACGCGACAGGCGCTC
The DNA here is from genome assembly GCA_959602875.1 of uncultured Collinsella sp. GTDB lineage: Bacteria > Actinomycetota > Coriobacteriia > Coriobacteriales > Coriobacteriaceae > Coprousia. The sequence goes on from CAUGVQ010000034.1 coordinate 5,447, forward strand.
CCGCGTGTCCGCATCGGTGATGACCACGGCACGGCAGGGTTGGCGCCCCAATCCGTCAGCGGCGAAGGATCCCGCTCGGCACACGCGCTCGATCAACGCGCGATCGGGCAGCTGCGGTCGAAACCTGCGGAGGCTCCTTCTCGACTCGATCGCCTCGAGCACCTCCATCTCGCGCCTCCTAGAACAGCTTGGGCCACCATTCCTTGTTGGCCTCCATCAGCTCGTCGAATACTGCCTTGCCCACCGCATAGGAGGGAATCGTCTTGTTGAGCAGCACCGCCTGCAGAGCCTTCTGATACGAGCCCTCGAGCGCTGCCTCGACGGCAAGTTTCTCGTAGCCCTTCTGAGCCTCCATAAGGCCCTTGTGGAACTGCGGGATATAGCCCACGGCAACCGGCTCGATGCCGGCGGCATCAACGTAAACCGGCACCTCAACCACGGCGTCGTGGTTGAAATTGCCGATGGCGCCCTTGTTCATCACGTTCACCACGAAGCGCTCATGGGTGTTGTTGATGATGGCGTTGGCGATATCGACGATGTAGTTACCGTGCACCCCGGAGTGAATCGAGCTGTCCGCCGTCGTGCCCGCCGCCACGCAGCGGTCGCACTCATCGAAGACGACCTTCTCGCGCACATCCAGCACGTAGCTGCCGCGCGTGTACTCGGGATCCATGCTCTCGACGATCTCTTTGTTGAAGTAGTAGTACGAGATGTAGCACAGCGGCAGGTACTCGGGGTACGCACGGAACCCCTCGAGCACATGGTCGTACATCTCGGACCAGTAGGTGTCGCCCCGGCCGTCGGCCTCTGCATTAACCATATGCAGGGCCTCGTCAGCCATGATCTTCTCGCGCATCGCGGGCAGAAGGTCGTGCCCCTTGGTATCGTAGATATGGGTGAACCAACCGAAGTGGTTGAGACCGAAGTACTTGAAATTCAGCTCGTCGAGCGGCATGCCCAAGAAGTCGGCGATGGTCTCCTCCTGCGAGATGGGCATATCGCAGATGCACAGGGCCTTGGCCTGAGGATACGTGCGGTAGATAGCCTCAGAAATCATCGCCTCGGGATTCGAGTAATTGAGGATCCATGCATCGGGGCAGATCTCGAGAGCGCGGCGCACGATCTCCAGGATGGCGGGGATGCAGCGAAGGGCGAACGACATGCCGCCCAAGCCGCAGGTCTCCTGGCCGAGCACACCGTGCTTGAGGCAGATCTTCTCGTCGATTTCGCGTTGCTTGTTCAAGCCGGGGCGGATCTGCATGAACAGGAAGTCGGCGCCCGTGAACGCAGCCTCGATATCGGTGATGTAGTCGACCTTGACCCCCGGGAAGTTCTCGCTCGCGTACAGCTTGCAGTATGCGCCCGTGCGCGCGGCGCGGGCAGCGTCGTTGTCGTACAGGCTGATCTCGGTCAGGTCAAGATCATCCCTGCGATGGAGCAGGACGTCCACGATGGCGGGGGTATACGAAGAACCCGAGCCGACAATTACGAATTTCTTTCCCATGGTATTCCTCCAGCTGTACTTGGGTTGGTTCATCTGTGAATAACCGGCGGGCACCGGCCCGCAAGACGGATGCCCGCCGGGGGAGATGGCGCTTACAGGAGCTTGACGAACTCGTCGTACACCTTGGCGATGTCACGGCCGATGATGATCTGGACGCTCGTAGGCGAGGGGCACACGACGCCCATAACGCCCGTCTGCTTGATCTTCTCGACATTCACCTCGTCGGCGTTATGAAGCTCGAGACGCAGGCGCGACATGCAGTGCGTGGCATCCTCGACGTTCTCAGCGCCGCCGCAGCACTGGAGCAGCTTCTTGGCAAGGTAGGCGTAGTTCGTCGTGTTGAGCGTGGCGTTGAGCTCCTCCTCGGTGATCTCCTCGCCCACCTCGACCTCGTCCTCGCGGCCAGGCGTCTTGAGGTTGAACCTCTCGATCAAGAACTTGAACACGATGAAGTAGAGCGCGAAGAAGACGATGCCGATGGGGATGATCAGGATGACGTTGGAACCGATGTTCCAGTTGACGATGAGGTCGATGATGTTGCCGCCGGACACGAAGCCGATACGGACGCCGAAGAGGTAGCAGGCCACGCCCGCAAGGCCCGTGAGCACCGCGTGCGCTACGTACAGCTGCGGCGCCACGAACATGAACGAGAACTCCATGGGCTCGGTGATGCCCGTGACAAACGAGGTCGCCGCAGAGGAGCCGACGAGGCCGCCGACCTTGGCTCGATTCTCCTTCTTGGCCGTCTTGTAGATGGCGAGCGCCGCGCCGGGAAGACCGAACATCATCATGACGAAGAACATGGAGAGGAAGAAGCCGGCCGTCGGGTCACCGGAGACGAAGCGGGTCATCTCGCCGGTAACGATATCGCCGTTGGCCATCGTGAACGAACCGAGACCGTAGTAGATGTAGGAGTTGAGCACGTGGTGAAGGCCGACCGGGATCAGCAGGCGGTTCAGGAAGCCAAAGATGAAGATACCGAGGGCACCCATGCTGCCGAGCCAGATGGCGAAGGTGTCGAGGCCGTTCTGGAGCACGGGCCACACGAAGCTCATCACCCAGCCAAAGAAGACGGTGAAGAGGGGTGCGAGCGTGATGGAGAACTTATCGCCCGTAAAGAAGGCGAACATCTGCGGCGTCTTCCAGTTGCACGCACGGTTGTGAATCCATGCGGTGTAGCAGCCCACGAGGATGCCGCCGAAGATGCCCATGTTGATATCGGGGTTGAGGGCCGCAAGCGTATCGCGCAGCACAAATACCGAGACGATGGCGGCGATGATAGGCGGAATCTTATCCTTGGTCTTTACGTAGGCGGTCACCGCACCGAAAGCGAACAGGACATCGAGGATTCCGAAGACCGCCCACCCCGCGCTCTCAATAAACGGAATGGCCAGGATGTCGGCTGCCCCCAAGCGCGCCATGATACCGGCAACCGGCATGGCGGTGATGGGGATAAGCATGGCGCGCCCGAGCTTTGACAGCGTCTTGAGCGCACGGTTAAGAAGCTCTTTCATGATGATCCTCCCAGGTGTTACGAAAGGGCTTTGAACGACACGAGCTCGACGTCTCCCAGCTGCTCGACCGCGTCTCGTGCCTCTGCACTCTGCAGCAGGTCGGCTTCAACGGCGCGGTGGGCATTGAAAGATGAGCTGGTGAACAGGAGATGGTCGACGTAGGCGGGATGCGCCATCAGCTCGACGCATTCATTGGTTTCAAATGCTTTATCGAGCTGACGCGCGGTGCCCCGGAGCATGCCCTCGCGATAGGCGTCAAACGGCATCGAGAAGTCGACACCCGACGGGTTAATCGGGTCGATCAGGCAGTCGGGATGCGCAAGGTCGCCCAAATCGACCTGCGGCCGGATGGGAGCAGACTCCCGCACCGGCAACCGGTAGGCATGCGCCAGCTCGACAAACACCTCCCAAAGGTCCTTATAGGTATGGATGTGATGATGTGAGTCGAGATGCGTCGGCTTGATGCCGGCATCGAGCACGCGCTCGATCTGCGCGGTCCACTCGGAGCGCACCTCGTCCACCGACACCTCGGTCTCTGGGTCTTCGTAAAACCCGAGGCGCGGGAAGACGCCGGTATCATCTACCAGGGTCTTGTGACCCGAGAGCACCGGCCTCCCGCAGGTGAGCGTGAGGTGAATGCCGATGCCGAGCGTGGGAACCTCGCGGGCAAGATCGACCGCGTGCGTAAATCCGGGCATGCCCGCCATGATGGTCGTCGACGTCAAGATGCCCGCGCGATGGCTGTCTACAATGCCGTAGTTCACCCCGCGCGAATAACCGAAATCGTCCGCATTGATGATGAGTCGCTTCATGTGATCCATCCCTCCGATATACCTGCGATCGCATGACCCGAATATAGGCCTCTCGTCCCTCTTCGCAGGTCAGAACGGCCGGATACGACGCAGCACACACCGAACCGTTTCTACGTACCAATCCGCGAACGGTCGAAAAACTAGGTGAATGGAATACCGGTATGATGAGGTCGCAGATTCCGTAGAAAGGAACGCAGCCATGGTCGATCAAAGCCAGCTCTCTGTTCTCTACGCCACCAATGGACTGACCGATGCAGAGCGCGACATCATGGAATTCATCGCAAACAATATGGAGGATGCCATCTCGATGGGCGCAAACGGCATCGCCCGGGCGTGCTACACCTCCTCGACCTCGGTAACACGTCTTGCGAAGAAGCTCGGTTACAAGAACTCGCGCGACATGCTCTTTGCCTTCGAGCACCTCTCCCATACACCGAGCGGGTTTTCTGCCAGCAGAAACGGTTCGTATCTGCGCTATCGTCCCCATGATCTCAACCGGCTCTTTGATGTGCTCTCCCGCAAAGGGTGCATAGGGATGGCCGGGCAGGGCTACTCGGCCCTCGTCACCACCTATATGGAACGCAAGCTCATGGCTTTCGGCTGCCAGGTGATCCAGCAAAACGACCTCGAGCCGCACACGATACTCAAGAACTTCGGAGCCCAGCTCGACGCCTACCTGCTCGTCACCAAGTCGGGCAACACGCGGGCTATCCTCGACACCGCGGAGGAATGCCATAACGTGGGCGTCCCCGTGATCGGCATCACCGGCAATTCCAATAGCGCCCTGAGACAATACGCGGACTCACTATTTGTCATTCAAGATGACGCGCCGTTTGACATCGAGAACACCGAGCCTAATTACTTCTTTGGCTATTGCATTCTTGCCTTTGAGGAAATACTCGGGACGTTTCTCGCACGCTCAGACCAACAGGGTGTCTCAGAGGAGTCCTGAGCCGACCCGCGACCGCATACGGAAAAGCACGGCGCCGCCGTGCCGGAGCCCATCCCCGCGACACAAAACGGGCGCCCACCGCATCTAGGTGGGCGCCCGTCGCATGCCTTCGGCAAACGTGCCGTCAGAATAGGTTAGGCCGCGTTCTCGCGCGCCGCCTCTGCCTGCTTCTTGCTCGCGTTGTAGGCCTCGAGCGTCACGACATCCTCGATGCGCAGGTTGATACCCGCGACCTCGAGGCCCGTCATGGCGGCCAAGCGCTCGGTCACGCGCTCCTTCACGTCCTCGAAAATCGCCGGCGCGTAGCAGCCGTACTCGATGATGACGGAGATGTTCACGATGACGCGGTTGTCGTCGGTCACCTCGACCGTCACGCCCTTGGTGAGATCCTTGGCGCCGAGCGTCTCCTGCACGAAGTGGATGAGGTTGCCCTTCATGCCGAGCACGTGCGGGACCTCGCGGGTGGCCATGGCAACAATCTTCTCGATGACGCCGTTGGAGTAGGTGAGCGAGTCCTCGGACTCCTCGTACTCGTCGTCCTCATCATCCTCGTAGTCTTCGTCATCCGCGTCGTCGGCATCCGCCTCATCGGCATCCGCCTCATCGGCGTCGACGGCCTCGGCGACGTCCCCAACCGTCTCCTCGGCAGCCTCGTCAGCCTCAACCATAGCCTCGTCCTCAGCAGCGGCGACCTCGTCGGCGACCTCGATGTTCTCGCGGAGTTCCTTGTCCTGAGCCATGTGTGCCCCTCTCGGTTATCGGCCGTAAGGCCGGTTGGAACCTTTACAGACAGCAGCGGCAGGGCCGCGCGTTATCTCCCGCCGCGCAAAAGACGGGAGAAGAAGTTGACGATGCCATTATCCCCATCGCGAATCTGGCCAATCACGGCGCCCACGATCACAAAGACCGCGATCACGATTGTGTCCCAAAGACCGATGGTCAGGATGAGAACCGCAAGCACCAACCCGACGAAGCCATACGTCACGGTAAACGGATGGCGCTTGGCGTAGGCCCAGGCGGTGGCGCCGAGACCTTTGGCAAACCCGACGGCGTTCTTGAAGTCGTCGGAATTCACCGCGTCGTGAACCGCGTGCCCGGCAGTCTCCCATGCAGAGGCACCCTCGGCAGCAGCGTCCTGATCGTCCTCAAAGGGCTCGGTCTCGATGGAAAGCCGAGGTATCCGCGCCTGGCGCGCGTCGTCTCTATCGCTCACGAGAAACCTCCTTGGTCACAACCGTGGTCTTAGCGGGAAGAAAGCGCACGAGCGCTGTGGCGCCCGAGGCCCCGAGGGTCTCGTCGCAAGCGCGCTCGATGCTTTTCTGGATGCGTTCGGCAAGCTCAGTCAGGCCGTCCTCGGTAAAGGCGATGGCCTCGACGGTGAAGCGGACCTGGTCGCGATTGCGGCCAAAGATGCGGCCGCGGATGGACTCAACCATAACGCCCTCGCGCTCTGCCGCCGAGCGGACGGTTGACTTAAGCGCAGAGAGGCTCACCTCTATATCGGGATTGCCGCCGGGATTCAAACACGTGGGCTCGCGACGGGCAAGGAAGATGGCAAGCACGGTGATGAGGGCGCCGAGCGCGAGCGCAACCAGGCAGACGGCGAGCACTACCTGAGCCACCGGATGATCAAGCAACCGCTCAAAACGCGCGGTGAACGGCCCGTAGGTAAGACCCGTCACCAGCCCCAGCACCACAATGGCCGAAAGCAGATAGATGAGCGCGCATACCCTCTTGAAGACGCGCACGGGCACACCTCCTCGCGTGCAGACGGTCGGGCACGGCGCCGCGGCGCTTTGCCCTAGGGGCGATATGGTCTGATTATACGCGAGCCGGGCCCGCAGCGTCATGCCACAGACCCGGCTTTAAGCACATTGCCATATGAACCTAAAGGCGAGACGTTACTCCTCCTCGAGGGCGGCGAGCACCTCGTCAGTCATATCCATGGTGCTGTAGACGTCCTGGACGTCGTCGAGCTCCTCAAGACGGTCGATCAGGCGCTGAACCTTCTTGGCGTCAGCAGCGGAGACCGCGGTCGGCGTGGTGGGAACCATGGTGAGCTCAGAGCCCTTGACCTCGATGCCCTGCTCCTCGAGACCCTTGGAGACAGCCATGAGGTCGCCGGGGTTGGTCCAAACGACCCACTCCTCGCCAGCGTCCTCGTAGTCGTCGCCACCGGCCTCGGCGACGGCCATCATGAACTCCTCCTCATCGCCAGCAGCACCGTTGGCCATGAGGTTCTCCTTCTTGTCGTTGGGGTCGACAATCTCCTTGGCGACCACGACCTGGCCCTTGCGCTCAAACTGGAACGCAACGGAGCCGGTGGTGCCGAGGTTGCCGCCGGAGTGGCTGAAGGCGGAGCGCACGTCGGCCGCGGTGCGGTTGCGGTTGTCGGTCAGGCACTCGACGTAGACCGCAACGCCCGCGGGGCCGTAGCCCTCGTAGACGATGTTCTCGTAGACGGCGGCATCGGCACCGGCACCAAAGGCTTTGTCGATAGCGGACTTGATCTTGTCCTTGGGCATCGACTGAGCCTTGGCCTTGGCGACCGCCGCAGCGAGGGAAGCGTTGTTATCGGGGTTGGGGTCGTTGCCCAGACGGGCGGCGACGGTGATGTTACGGGAAAGCTTGGAGAAGAGCGCCGAGCGCTTGGCGTCCTGAGCGCCCTTACGGTGCTTGGTAGTTGCCCATTTAGAATGTCCGGACATGCAAGACTCCTTCTAAGTATTTGCGGCCACGGGGCGCTAGGGTGCCGAGCTGGCCCATGTGAGCATGAACTTTAGCATGATATACCGTTTGCGGCCGCCGGTACAGTCCTCGCAGGCGCTACCACGCAATATGCAAGGTTGTGAGGCGAGAGGCAACAGGCGCAAACGTGCTTGACGGATCTTTTGGCGCCGCCCATCGCCTGCCGGCGAATCCGTACGTTCCTGACGATAGAGCAATCGAATCCGTACGTTCCTGACGCAAAAGACCCTGCAAACGTCAGGAACGTACGGATTCGATATGGCAAGCTATAGCAAGCGGCAAACGGCAGGAACGCATGGCCACTGGTGAGCGGCGGCAGCGGCAGCGCTCTTGTACAACGTCCTTGTACAAAGGGGCACTGAACGGCACACGCGTCGTACGAATACCGTCCGCATCTCTGCAGCCGCACTACCGTTCACCGAAAAGATGACTCTCCAGCAGGTGAAATATATATTAGTGCGAACCGTAAAAACCGCAGGTAAAACGCCATGAAAAAAGTTGTGTTTTCCCCTTGCAAACACATGCGCCAAGTCCTAGGATACCGCGCATCGCGAGGCAACGCATCCGGAGGCGCACTCGCGACCGTGTGGTTTCTTTTTCTCGCCGTGCAGCCCTGAGCTGCCGACATGGGGAGAGGAGAGGTTTCATGGGAAGCCGTCTCGGCGCATCGCCCGCTGTCATGCGCGATGCGTCCGCCGCGCAGACGCAAGGCGCGGCAGAGCGGGCTGAGGGGTGCGAGGACACCGACCCGCTCGAACGAATCCGTACACAATCAATCGATCATGTTCTTGCCGAGCTCGGCTCGGGCAAGGGCGGCCTGAGCTCGCAAGAAGCTGCCGCCCGCCAGCAGAAATCCGGCAAGAACCTCATCGAAAGCGCGAAAAAGCGATCGCCGCTTCTCGCGTTTCTTTCGAACTTCACGCACCTTATGGCCATCCTGCTCTGGGTCGCCGGCGCAATCGCGTTTTTCGCCGGCATGCCCGAGCTCGGCGTGGCCGTGTGGCTCGTGAACATCATCAACGGTGTCTTTAGCTTCTGGCAGGAGCACCGTGCAAGCCAGGCGACCGAGGCCCTGAAAAAGATGCTCCCGGCATACGCCACCGTCATCCGCGACGGTCAGCAGCAAAAGATTCTTGCCGAGGACCTCGTTCCCGGCGACGTCATGCTCCTTGCCGAGGGCGATAAGATCTCGGCGGACGCCCGTGTCATCCAGAGCTCCGACTTGCAGGTAAACCAGTCCACCTTAAACGGCGAATCCACCCCGTCGCGCAAGACTGCCGACGCCGTTGTGGAGGACGGCCTCTCAGCCGCCGAGATTCCCAACCTCGTCTTTGCCGGAACCAGCGTGTCGGAGGGCAACGGTCGCGCCGTTGTCTTTCGCATCGGCATGGCGACCGAGTTTGGCAAAATCGCGAGCCTGACGCAAAATATGGAGGCTGCCGAGAGCCCGCTCACCCGCGAGCTCAATCGCCTCACCAAACAGGTGACGGTCTTTGCCATGTGCATGGGCATCGCGTTTTTCCTGCTCAGCATGTTTGTGGTGAAAGAGCCGTTTGCAAGCTCTTTCATTTTTGCGCTCGGCATGGTCGTCGCCTTCATTCCCGAGGGACTCCTCCCCACTGTCACGCTCTCGCTCGCCATGGCGGTGCAGCGCATGAGCACGCGATGCGCCCTTGTCAAGAAGCTTGACTCCGTTGAGGCGCTGGGCTCCACGAGCGTCATCTGCACCGACAAGACGGGCACGCTCACCCAAAACGAGATGACCGTGAACCATCTGTGGACGGCGACGCGCGAGTACGAAATCACCGGCGTGGGCTATGCGCCCGAGGGTCATATCGAGGCCGAAGGGTGCAGCTGGCGCGCCGTGGACGACGCCGACCTGGAGCTTCTGCTCGAAGGCGGCCTGCTCTGCGGCAACGCGCGCCTGGCCGCCCCCGAGGCCGAGAGCGGGCGCTGGGAGGTCTTTGGCGACCCGACCGAGGCATGCCTCATCGTCTCCGCCGAGAAAGGCGGCATCGACCGCACCGAGCTCGAGCACCGCATGCCGCGCGTGAAGGAGCTTCCCTTTGAGAGCCGTCGCAAGCGCATGACGACGGTGCACGCCCTCGAAAACCCCGTCGATGGGGCGCACCGCATCGCCTTTGTGAAAGGCGCGCCCAACGAGGTCGTTCGCCTCTCCACACAGGTGCGCGCAAACGGCGCAACCGTTGCGCTCGATGAGGCGACGCGCGAGCGCATCATGGCGGCAAACGACGCGTACGCTGCCGACGGCTTGCGCGTGCTCGCCGTGGCGTACCGCCCCCTCGACGGGCCTCGGGCCGATAGCGACATCCCTGCCGCAATGAGCGACTACGATCCCGACACCATCGAGCGCAACCTTACCTTTGTGGGCCTCGAGGTCATGATGGACCCACCGCGCCCCGAGGTCGCCGCCGCCGTAGCGGAATGCCACCGTGCGGGTATCCGCATCGTCATGATCACGGGCGACTACGGCCTCACCGCGGTGAGCATCGCGCGTCGCCTTAAGATCGTGGAGGGCGAGGACGTGTCGGTCGTCTCGGGCTTTGAGCTCGCCCACATGGACGATGACGAGCTCAAGCGCCGCCTTGCCGGACAGGTGGTGTTTGCCCGCATGGCGCCCGAGCAGAAGCTCCGCGTGGTCACCGCCCTGCAGGAGATGGGCGAGATCGTGGCCGTGACGGGCGACGGCGTGAACGATGCGCCGGCGCTCAAGAAGGCTGACATCGGCGTTGCCATGGGCGTCACCGGTACCGACGTGGCAAAAGAAGCGGCCGACATGATCTTGACGGACGATAACTTTGCCTCCATCGTTGCCGCCATCGAGGAGGGCCGCGCCGTCTACAGCAACATCCGCAAGTTCCTCCTCTACATCTTGAACTCCAACGCGCCCGAGGCCGTGCCCTCCGCTGTGTACCTGCTCTCCGGCGGTGCCGTGCCGCTGCCGCTTACCACGATGCAGATCCTGACTATCGACCTTGGCACCGACATGCTGCCCGCCCTCGGCCTTGGCACCGAGCCGCCCGAGGACGCCATCATGGACCAGCCGCCACGCGATCCCCACGAGCGCCTGCTCAACCGCCGCGTGCTCGTCAAGGCCTTCCTCTGGTACGGTCTTATGGGCTCCCTCGCCGCTATGGCGGGGTACTTCCTCGTCAACATGCTGCACGGCTGGACGCCCGGTATGCCGCTCTTTGGCCTTGGCAACGACGGCGACCCTGTCTACATCCAGGCCACGACCATGACGCTTGCGGGCATCGTCTTCGCGCAGATCGGCCAGGTTATGAACTGCCGCACGGAGCGCACCTCTGTCTTTGTGATCGGCCTTCTGTCGAACCACCGTATACTCACCGGCATCGTGTTCGAAATCGCACTCATCATCTTCCTTACGGTGTTTCCGCCGCTCCAGGGCCTTTTCCACACCACGCCTCTCGGCTGGCAGGACTATGTGTTCCTCTGCTGCATCCCGCCAATCGTCTTTGCCGTCGAGGAGCTCCGCAAAGCTTGGCTTCGCCGCCGAAGCGCGCGAAGCTCCGAGCGCACATCCCAAAAGAGTTAGGAGATCATCATGAACGTTATCATTGTGGGCATTGGCTTTATGGGTACCGGTCTTGCCCAGCGCCTCATCCATCAAGGATTTTCCGTCACCGCCGTTGACCAGAACCAGACAGCGCTCGACGCTCTGGGCGATACCTTTCCTGGAAAGCGCGTGTGCGGCGTGGGATTTGACCGCGACGTTCTCGAACAGGCCTGCATTGAGCGCACCGACGCCGTCGTATCGTGCATGGGGTCTGACGAAGCCAACATCGTCGTCGCCCATGTGGCCCGCTCGACCTTCCACGTACCGCGCGTCATCGCGCGCCTGCACGACCTCTCCAAGGCGGATACGTATCGCCGCCTGAACATCCAGACGATCTCGCCCAACGCCTGGGGCATCGCCCGCACGGCCGAGCTGCTCACCTACCAGCACCTCGACAGCGTGTATGACGTGGGCTCCGGCGATGTGGCCATCGTGCGCGCCGACGTGCCGGCGCTACTCGACGGCACCACGGTGCGCGAGCTCACCGCACTTGGCGAAGTTCAGATTGTGAGCGTCTCGCGCGACAACGAGACCTTTATCCCCACGCAGGGCACCGTGCTCGTCGACGGCGACATCGTCTACGCTGCCGTCGCCACAAGTGCCACGCGCAAATTTAAGCAGATGTTCGGCATCGCCGCGTAAGGAGGACTCATCATGCAGATTATCATCGTGGGTGGCGGCAAGACCGGCTCGCACCTAGCCGAGCGCCTGACCGAAGACGGTGCCGCCGTGACCGTTATCGAGGGACGTCCCGAAGTGGCCCGCCACCTGCGCGCCGCCTGCCCCACCGCTACCGTTATCGAGGGATCCGGATCCGACCCGCAGGTACTCGAGCGCGCCGGCATCCATATGGTGGATGCGCTCGCCGCTGTCACGGGCGAAGACGAGGTCAACCTCGTCGTGTCGATGCTCGCCAAGATGGAGTTTTCGGTGCCGCGCGTGGTCGCCCGTGTGAACAGCCCGGCCAACGCATGGATGTTCACCCCGGCAAATGGTGTCGATGTGGGTGTGAACCAGGCGGAGATCACGGCGCGCTTCATCTTGGAAGGCATGAACGCCCGCGACGTCTACACGCTCATGAGCCTTGGCCGCGATGACCACCGCATCGTCCAAGCGACCGTGGCGCCCAGCGCGCATGTGGCAGGTAAGACCCTGCGTGACATCGCCTTTCCCGCAGAGACCATCGTGGCGGGCGTCGAGCACGAGGGGGCGCTCGCCGTCCCCAACGGCGATACCATACTCGCCCCCGGCGATGAAGCCGAACTCTTTACCACCGATGAGGGCACCGAGGAGCTAAGGCGCCTCTTTTCGAAGCG
>CAUGVQ010000035.1 GCA_959602875.1 uncultured Collinsella sp.
TGGACGCAGCCGACCACCCCATCAAAAACGTCGTCTTTGACATGGGCAACGTGCTCATGACCTTCAACGGACCGTACTTTGCAACGCGCTTCTCTGACAACGACCAGGACGCCGCGCTCTTGCAGGCGGCGTACTTCGGCCGCGGCGAATGGGCGCTCCTCGATTCGGGCACCATCGGCTACCCCACCATGTTGCGCATCGCCGAGGCGCATCTGCCCGAGCGGCTCTGGCCCAACCTACACGACATGGCGGCGCACTGGGCGCGCTACTCCGAGCCCATCCCCGAGGTAAACGACCTTGCCTGCCGCCTGTACGAGCAAGGCTATGACCTCTACCTGCTCTCGAATGCGGGCACCCGCATCGACGAGCAGCTCGACCACTGTCCCGCCTACCCCCTTATGAAAGGGCGCGTCGTCTCTGCCGATGAGAAGCTTATGAAGCCGGATCCCGCCATCTACGAGCTGCTCTGCAAGCGCTACGGGCTCGTGCCGGCGGAATGCCTCTTTGTCGACGACAACGCGGACAACTGTGCAGGCGCCAAGGTTGCCGGTATGCAGGCGTTCCACTTCACGGGCGATGCTGCGGCACTCGCGGCGGCTATCGGCGTGTCATCGCAGCAATAAAACTCTCAAACGGCCTCAAACGGCACTGACACATGGCGAGCCGTGGCGCCCTGCTCAAAAATTGATCTGCTGACCTTTTTGAGGGCTCTATCTATAAAATAACACCCTGCTCATCTGGGCTTTTGTTGCCCAAAAAAGTGCCCCTTGCCCACCGGGGCGAAAGGGCACCAAAGAAATCCCAGCTTATAGGGGCTCACAGGAGGTCAGCAAACGCATTTTTGCGCAGAGGGGTGTCATTCGCCCCGCGCGGCACGCGATGCCCCGGCTGCAAGCGGCCCTACGCGTTGAACACGTAGCGGTCGAGGCGCTCGAACGCCTCCTGCACGCGCGAAAGCGGCAGCGCAAGGTTCACGCGGATGTGGCAGGGGCCGTGGAAGGGGCGGCCGTCCTGGTAGTCTACGCCCACGCGCCAGCCCTCGGAAAGCAGCCAGTCGATGTCGCGCCCGTGCGCGGCGCACCACTCGGTGCAGTCGAGGAAGAGCATGTAGGTGCCCTCGGGCTTGGTCACGTGCACGCCCGCAAAGTGCTCGTCGATATAGCGGCATGCCCAATCGACGTTTTTGCCCAGCACCTCGCGCAGCTCATCGACCCACTCGTAGCCCTCCGGCTTGTAGGCGCCAATGAGGGCGTGCATGGAGAGCACGTTCATCTCGTTGTAGTGTGCCTTGGACGACGCGGCGACCACGCGGTCGCGCAGGTAGTCGTTGTAGATGATGTGGTAGCTTCCCACAAGCCCCGCGAGGTTGAAGGTCTTGCTCGGCGCGTAAAGCGCCACGGTGCGCTGGCGGGCGTCTTCGGAGACCGACTGGGTGGGCGTGTGGGTGTACCCGGGAAGAATGATGTCGGACCAGATCTCGTCCGAGATGACAACGCAATCGTACTTGCGATAGAGCTCCATCGCCTGCTCGAGCTCGGCACGCTCCCATACGCGTCCGCAGGGGTTGTGCGGCGAGCACATCACCGCGACGTGAATCTTATGCTCGGCGAGTTTGCGTTCCATGTCGGCGTAGTCCATGCGCCAGACGCCCGCCTCGTCGCGTACGAGCGGCGAGTGCACGATCTTGAAACCGGCGTTCTCGATGCTGCCGGTAAAGCCGATGTAGGTAGGGCTGTGCAGCAGCACCGCATCGCCCGGACGCGCAAACGCCTGAAGCGTCGACACCACGCCGCCGAGTACGCCGTTCTCGTAGCCGATGTGCTCGGGGCGGAGTCCCGTGACGCCGTTGCGGGTCTCGTGCCAGCGAATGATGGACTGGAAGTATTCGTCACGCGGCTCGAAGTAACCGAAGTGCGGCTGACGGGCGCGCTCGATAAGCGCCTCGGGAACGGTGGGAACCACGGGGAAGTTCATGTCGGCGACCCACATGGGGATGGCGTCGAAGCCCTCGGCGGGCTTGGTGGGTGCCATGCCGGTCGGCGTGTCGGTCAGGCCGTCCACCGCAACGGCATCCTGCCCGCGGCGGTCCATGATGGTCGTGAAATCGTACTTCATGCGTTTCCTCTTCCGCATCTAGCCGCACCAGGCGGCAAAGTTTCTTAGGCACAAACGCTATTTTTGTCAGCAGACGGAATAAAGTCAACGCCTGTCCCACCGACCTCGATCGCCTGATAGTGCTCACGGTTCGCCCGGTAGCTCCCGAGCACCGTCTTGCGATACCGCTGGGGCGAGACCTCCTTGAACTCCTTGAATTTCTTGATGAAGTAGCTCGTGGACTGAAACCCGCACGAGAAACCGATATCGATGATCGAGCGGTCGGTATCCAGCAGCTCGTCGCAAGCCCGCTCGATACGGTAACGGTTGATGAAGGCCGTTGGGGTGAGACCGGTCGCACGCTTGAAGAAGCGCGAGAAATACTGCGGCTGGTACCCACTCACCTGGGCGAGCGTGGCGCTCGATATCTGCTCGGCATAATGATCTTGCACGTAGCGGACCGCCCGCTCCGCTGCCGCGAGGCTGTGACGGTCGCGCTCGTTCTCCACAAGGCTTTCCGTGCGGACGATTTCCTGGAAGATGCGCAAAAGGCATATCCGCACGTCAAGCGTGAAACACGACGGCAGATCACGGCAGTCGGCGAGGATCTGCTCAAACGCCGCGCCGATGGCGCCGTCCTCGTCGCGCACCGGGTTTCTCACTGTCAGGGTGCCAGAGCGGTACGGATCGATATAGCGGCGTGACGCAACGTCTGCCTGCGCAAACTCCAAAAGCCCACCGTCAAAAACGATCACGAAGAGCCGGCAGTCGCTCACGGCGCTATAACGGTGGAGGGTGCGGGGCTCGACGGCAAAGAACTCGCCCGCCCCCACGCGGCGCGTGCTTCCGTCCTCAAACACGTCAATTGCGCCCTCGGCCACATAGACCCACTCCACCTCATCGTGCCAGTGGATGTAGCCGATGTCGCACCCCGCCTGGGCGCGCTGGTCAAAGGTATCGAGCGGGAAGAGGTCCGAGCCGTGTTCCCTACCCTCTTTGAGGCGAGCGAGCATATGCACCAACCTCCCTGGCAAGAAAGTCATAATCGTTATAGTTATACCGCCGAATCACGCAAGAATCCACCCGGCCCCCTAGGGTATCTTGTGGCGCAACGTCCCACGTAGAGCCAAGGCGCGCTGCCGAGGCACCGATGCGAGAAAGGTTTGGCCTTCATGATTGTTCGCTATCGTTTTGGACAACCCATCGAGACGGATGCCGTCCTTACAAAGCCCGAGGCCGAGACGGGCGAGGTGCGCCGTTTCACCGTGCACCGCCCCGGCGAACCCGTCGAGCACGAGCGCGACCGCTCGACCGAGGTAAGCAACCCCGGCGAGGTGGAGGGAAACCCGCTCGACGCCAGCAACCTCACCGACCTGCTCTTCTTCACCTACACGATGGATCCCGATGACATCGTCTACGGTCTCGGCGAGCAGGTGCGCGGCATCAACAAGCGCAACTTCACCTACGTGTCGCGCTGTATGGACAACGCGCGCCACACCGAGGACCGCCACAGCCTCTACAGCGCCCACAACTTCTTTATCGTGAGCGGGCGCGAGACCTTCGGCGCCTTCTTTGACACCGCGGGCATCATCTCCTTCGACATGGGCGAGACCGACATCGACCGCATCCAGATCGCGCTCGAGTACCCCGACTGCGACCTCTACCTTATTGAGGGCGAGGACCCCACCGACATCGTCCGTCAGTTCCGCGCGCTCGTGGGCAGAAGCTACATCCCGCCCAAGTGGGCCTTCGGCTACCAGCAGAGCCGCTGGTTCTACAAGACGGAGAACGACTTCCGCGACATCGCGCGCCGCTACCGCGAGGCGAGCATCCCGCTCGATGCCATCTACATGGACATCGACTACATGGAACGCTACAAGAGCTTCACCGTCGACCGCGAGCGCTTCCCGCATTTTGAGGAGCTCACCGCCGAGCTCAAGGGCGACGGCATCCACCTCGTCCCCATCATCGATGCCGGCCTCAAGGTCGAGCCGGGCTACGACGTGTACGAGGAGGGCGTGGCCGAGAACCGTTTCTGCAAGAACGCCGCCGGCGAGGACTTCACCCTCGGCGTGTGGCCCGGTCACTGCCACCTGGTCGACTTTATGGACCCCGACAACCGCCGCTGGTTTGGCGACCAGTACAAGAAGCTCCTCGACATGGGTATCGACGGCTTCTGGAACGATATGAACGAGCCCTCGATCTTCTACACCGAGGAGCGCCTGGCCGAGGCGTACGCTAAAGTGGACGAGCTGCGTCAGGGCGAGCTCGACCTCAACACGTTCTTCGACATGGTCGCCACCTTCTCAGGGCTCTCCAACAACCCCGCCGACTACGAGCTCTTCTACCACACCATCGACGGCAAGCGCGTGCGCCACGACCACGTGCACAACCTCTATGGCTCCAACCTCTCGCGCGCGGCGGGTGAGGCGTTCTGCCGCCTCTCGCCCGAAAAGCGCATCCTGCTCTTCTCGCGCAGCTCCATGATTGGCATGCATCGCGTGAGCGGCATCTGGACGGGCGACAACATGGCCTGGTGGTCGCACTTGAAGCTCGCCGTCTGCCAGATGCCGAGCATCCAAATGTGCGGCTTCCTCTATTGCGGCCCCGACCTCGGCGGCTTTGGCAGCGACACCAACGAGGAGCTCATGACGCGCTGGCTGCAGTTCTCGGTCTTCACCCCGCTTATGCGCAACCACTCCGCGAGCCGTCGCGCGCAGGAGCTCGACACGTTCAAGCACGTCGACACCATGCGCCGCATCGTGGAGCTGCGCTACGCGCTTCTCCCCTACCTCTACAGCGAGTTTGTGAAGGCCTCGCTTGCCGGCGACCTCTACTTCAAGCCGCTCGCCTTTGAGTTTGGCGACGACGAGCGCGCACGCCGCGTCGAGGACCAACTGCTTGTGGGCGAATCTCTCATGATCGCGCCCGTGATTGAGGAGAATGCACGCGGCCGTATGGTGTATCTGCCCGAGCCCATGCGCATGGTGCGCTACCGCGCGCTTGATGACTACGACATTGAGGACCTCGCCGCGGGCGACCACTACGTGAGCGCCGACCTCAACGAGATGGTCTTCTTCATCCGCCCCGGCCATATGGTGCCCGTCGCTCAGCCCGCGTCGAGCACGCAGGCGATGGACTTCGATCACCTGCACCTGCTCGCCAACACAGGTGGCGCCGAGCGCATCACCTACACGCTCTACGACGATGACGGCTACACCACCGATATCGACGCGCCCGAGCACTTCCACACCATCGAGGTGACCACGAGCGGCGCCCGCTGCGCCACCAAGCAGGTCGAGCTCATCGGCTAGGCGCGACCGCACGCCCCCGTTTGCGAACGCGGACGCACCTGCACGCGGGCACACCTGCTAGCGAACGCGACCGCCCGTGAAAACAGGCCTCCCCGACGCCGCCCACAAGGGCACGCGACGAGGAGGCCCCTCTCACCAACAAAGGAAACGGCCCCTCCAGGTGCCGTAGATTCGTCCGAAAGAGGAGGGAGCACGCCTTAGGGCGGTGACCGACGATTAAGGACGAAGATACGGTACTTGGAGGGGCCGATCTGGTTGAGGGGAGTTTAAAACTCGGCGTTACCGACCGTGCGCGGATGCGGGATGACGTCGCGGATGTTGCCCACGCCCGTGAGGTACATCACGAGGCGCTCGAAGCCAAGGCCAAAGCCAGCGTGCTTGCAGGTACCAAAGCGACGCAGGTCCAGGTAGTACTTGTACTGCTCGGCGTCCATACCGAGTTCGGCGATGCGGCGCTCGAGCACGTCCAGGCGCTCCTCGCGCTGGCTGCCGCCGATGATCTCGCCAATGCCGGGCACCAGGCAGTCCGCCGCGGCGACGGTCTTGCCGTCGTCGTTCAGGCGCATGTAGAAGGCCTTGATCTCGGCCGGGTAATCGGTCACGAAGGTCGGCTTCTTGAAGTGCTGCTCGGTGAGGAAGCGCTCGTGCTCGGTCTGCAGATCGATGCCCCAGCTCACCGGGTAGTCAAACTTGTGGCCTGCGGCGACCGCCTGCTCCAGAATCTCGATGGCCTCGGTGTAGGTCACGCGGGCAAAGTCGGAGCTCGCCACATGCTCCAGGCGCTCGATCAGACCCTTGTCGACAAAGCGGTTGAGCATGCCGAGCTCATCGGGGCACTTCTGCTGCACGTCGCGGATGACGCGCTTGAGCATGGCCTCAGCGAGGTCCATATCGTCGGCGAGGTCGGCAAAGGCAATCTCGGGCTCGATCATCCAGAACTCGGCGGCGTGACGGGTGGTGTTGGAGTTCTCGGCACGGAAGGTGGGGCCAAAGGTGTACACGTCGCCAAAAGCCATGGCAAAGTTCTCGGCATTGAGCTGGCCGGAGACCGTGAGCGACGCCGGCACGCCAAAGAAGTCCTGGCTCCAGTCAACATCGCCCTCGGTGAGGGCGCCGTCCGAGGCGGCGGCCTGCTCTGCCGTCACGCGGGGCGGATTCGCCGGGTCGATGGTGGTCACGCGGAACATCTCGCCCGCACCCTCGCAGTCGCTCGCGGTGATGATGGGGGTGTTGACGTAGACAAAGCCGCGCTCCTGGAAAAACGCGTGGATCGAGGCGGCCGCGACGCTGCGCACGCGAAAGACCGCGCGGAAGAGGTTGGTGCGGGGGCGCAGGTGCTGCTGGGTGCGCAGGAACTCGACGGTGGCGCGCTTCTTCTGCAGCGGGTAGTCCGGCGCCGAGGGACCCTCTACGCGGATGGTCTCCGCCGTGAGCTCAAAGGGCTGCTGCGCCTCGGGCGTGAGCTTGACGGCACCCGTGCAGACGAGCGCCGCCGAAACGTTCTGGTGCGCGATCTCGTCGTAGTTGGCAAGCGCATCGCGGTTCATGACGACCTGCAGGTCGCGGAAGCAACTGCCGTCGTTGATGGTGACAAACCCAAAGTTCTTCATGTCGCGGACGGACTTGACCCATCCGGCGACGGTGACGCTCTTGCCGCCAAGTGCCTCGGCGTCCGCGTAGAGCTGCGCGATCTTGGTGCGATCCATGCGATTCCTTTCCGAGCCCGTCATGCGGGCGATGTTGTGCGCACACCATGATAGCAGGTGCGACCGGTAAGGTGCGACCGGCAAGGCGCGACCGAAGCGCGCGCGACAACACGGCGCCCCGACGAGAGCGTGCCGTCGGGGCGCCGGGGTTCAGGCGTTTGGGCGTATTGCCGTTAGCGAATGACGAGCAACGGGTCGCCGATCTTCACGAGCGGACGGTCGCCGATAAGCGTGTTGGAGACGGCGGCGTGCTCGATGTGCCCCACTTGGGGCGCGTTGGACACCACCACGGTTACCACGTCCTCAAACCCGGCATCCTTGATTGCAGCGGAATCGAACCCAATGAGCGGCGTGCCGGCACGGACCTCGTCGCCCTGATTGACGTAGCTGGTGAAGCCCTTGCCGTTCATCGCCACGGTACCGAGGCCGATGTGGATGATGACCTCGGCCCCCGTCGTGGTGAGGATGCCGATGGCGTGGTTGGTGACGGTCGTCATGACCACACGGCCGTCTGCCGGCGCATAGATAGCGTCGCCGACGGGCAGGATGCCATAACCCTCGCCTAGCAACTTGGAGGAGACGATCTCGTCGTTAATCTCCTCGATGCTCACGAGCACGCCCGAGACCGGGGCGTACACGGTATCCGGTCGCACAGCAAACGTCGCCTGCTCGGGGCGATAGGCTTCCTCGGACGTACCGGTCTTTCTGATCTTGTCCCACAGCTTCATGGAGGCCTCCTCGCCATGCCAGAGCGGCCGGGCCGCTCGTTGTTGCTGAGCGTTTTGCTCGCCTCTATCTTACTCAAGCTCTAGACGCTATTCCATACAGTTCCCTAACATTCGCAGCGAGCGGTGGTGGCACAATACATAACCGTGAGAAACCGCCGCGCTCGGCAGCGCCCGCGCGCGGAACCGTCAAAGGAGCATTGCGTGATAACCGGTCTGACCGAGAACCTTCCCGATTACGTCGAACGCCCGGCGCTGCCCGGCCCCGCCGGCCGCGAGGGCTACGGACGCATTGATTTTGAGGTGCTGCCCAACACGCGCGACCTCGGCGAGCTTATCGGCGCCGACGGGCGGCGCGTCAAGCCGGGGCTGCTGCTGCGCTCGGGCGCGCTCGGCTTTGCGAGCGATGGCGACCTCGCGCGCCTGCGCGACGACTACCATCTCTCCCTCATCGTCGATTTGCGCAACGACATCGAGCTCTCCGAACTCCCCGACCCTATCCGTTACTTCCCCGGCGCGCGCTACGTGCACGCCAACATCCTGCCCGAGGAAGCAGCCGGCATCACGCAGGAGCGCGCCACCAAAGCGACCGTCGATATGCAAAAGGCGCAGGCGTCGCAGAACCCCGATGCATTTATGGAGGCGTTCTACCCCTTTATCCTGGCCGGCCCGGGCGGTCTTGAGGGATACCGGCAGTTCTTTGAAGCGCTTCTTGCCTGCGAGGAGGGAGCGGCACTCTGGCACTGCTCGGTGGGGCGCGACCGCTGCGGCATGGCGTCCATGCTCGTGGAGTGGGTGCTCGGCGTCTCTTGGGACCAGATTGAGAGCGACTACCTCGCCACGAACCTCTTCGCGCCGCTTGAGTACTCGATCGACTACGCTGCGCGCATGGCCGCCCTAAACTCCGCCGTTCGCTTCCTTGAGCGCGAGTACGGCGGCATCGACGGCTACCTCAAGCAGGCGCTCGGCGTCACGGAGGAGGACCGTGCTACGCTCCGTCAACGCTACCTCGAAAAGTAAGGATCTCTCATCTAGCGACGAACCTCGCCTGCGCCGCGTGTGCACCGCGCCGCGCATTCTGTTGCACCCTCTACAACGCTGCAACAACGGCCCAGCGCGCCGACGCTACCATCCAAACATTGTGTGCGAGAGGAGCGCATAACCGCACCCTCGTCAGAAAAAACGGCACCCCGCGGGGTGCCGTTTGTCATTTATGCCTTTAGCGAGGACTGCGCTACGACAGCAGCATGCGGTCGTTGGCGAGCTCTCCGCCCGAGACCTCCTCGAACTTCTGCAGCAGGTCCTTCACGGTAAGCGAGCGCTTCTCGTCTCCGCGAACATCGTAGATGATGCGACCCTCGTGCATCATGATGAGGCGGTTGCCCATGCGGATGGCGTCGTTCATGTTGTGCGTGACCATGAGCGTGGTGAGGTTCTTCTCGGCCACGATCTTCTCGGTGAGATCGAGCACCTTGGCGGCCGTCTTGGGGTCGAGCGCGGCGGTGTGCTCGTCGAGCAGAAGCAGCTTGGGTTCGGTAAGCGTAGCCATAAGAAGCGTCAGCGCCTGGCGCTGGCCGCCCGAGAGCAGGCCCACCTTGGCGGTCGGGCGCTTCTCAAGCCCGAGCCCCAGCTCGCGCAGACGGTCGGCGTACTCCTCCTTCTCCGCGCGCGTGACACCCCAGGCGAGCGTGCGGGTGCGTCCACGGCGCTTGGCCATAGCGAGGTTCTCGATGATCTGCATGTCAGCCGCCGTGCCCATCATCGGGTCCTGGAACACGCGGCCGAGGTACTTGGCGCGCGCCGGCTCAGACAAGCGCGAGATGTTCTTGCCATCAAGCGTGATGGTACCCGCATCGATAGGATAGACGCCGGCGACCATGTTCATGAGCGTCGACTTACCGGCGCCGTTGCCGCCGATGATCGTCACAAAGTCGCCGGGCGCGAGGTGGAGGTTGCAGTCCACGAGGGCGCGCTTCTCGTTAATGGTGCCGGCATTGAAGGTCTTGGAGACGTGAGAGAGCGTCAGCATCGCCTATCGCCCCCCTTCGGTGGTGGCGCCTTCGGTCTCGGGCAGCTCACGCGAGGCGCGGGCGTAGGCGCGACGGAGCTGGTACTTCTCCCACACCACGGGCACGCAGAGCGCAAGCGCCACGATGATGGCAGAGAGCAGCTTCATGTCGTTGGCGTCCATGCCCATCTGAAGCACGATGGCACGGATGAGGAAGTACACAATCGAGCCGACCACAGCGGAGGTCAGACGGCCGCCGAAGGCATGGAGCTTGGCGCCCGGCAGCACGCGCCAGAGCACCTCGCCGATTACGATGGCGGCAAGACCGATGACGATGGCACCCGTGCCCATGCCGATGTCGGCGTACTTCTGGCTCTCGCAGATGAGCCCGCCGGAAAGACCGACGAGACCGTTGGAAAGCGTGAGCGCAATCATCTTGGTGACCTTGGTGTTGACACCGAGCGCGCGCACCATGGCCTCGTTGTTGCCGGTGGCGCGGCAGGCCGAGCCGATCTCGGTTCCAAAGAACCAGTACAGCGCCACGATGATGACCACGGCCACGATAACGCCCACGATGATGGCGCCCACATTGGTGGAAAGACCCGTGGCGTCGGTCACAGAGCTGAAGATGGTCTCGTTTTTGAGCAGCGGCGTGTTGGACTTACCCATGATGCGCAGGTTGATGGACCACAGACCGATCTGCGTCAAGATGCCGGCGAGAATCGCAGGGATCTCAAACACCGTGTGCAGAAAGCCGGTGACGGCGCCCGCGACCATGCCGGCGACCATGGCGACCACGATGGCGAGCAGGGGGTCCATCCCGCCCACCACCATGACGGCGCACACGCAGCCGCCGAGCGCAAAGCTGCCGTCGACCGTCAGGTCCGCGATGTCGAGCAGCTTGTAGGTGATAAACACCCCGAGCACCATGATGCCCCAGAGAATACCTTGGGATACGGCACCCAGAAGCGCGAGTCCCATAACGTAGCCTCCCTATTCCGTACGGGCGCGCCGCCCGTTCCTTTCAGCCAAATGTGCCTCGACGGGGTTGTTCCCGTCGAGGCGCAGGTAATGTGACAGTGTAGCAGGGACCGCGGGAGCCTGCCACCGGAGCTCGTCGCGAAATGGAGTGGAAACGCTCAGGCGCCTTACGCCGCGCTCACGTCCTCGCCGCCCTCGTCCACGAGCGCCGAGACATCGACGCCGATCTCATCGGCCGTCGCCTGATTGAAGACGAGGTCGCACTCGGCGGCACTCATGGTCTCAACGGGCATCTCGGCCGGATCGGCACCCTCGGTGAGGATCTCGACGGCCATCTCGCCGGCGCGGTAGCCGAGCTCCTCGTAGTTGATGGAAACCGAAGCCAGGCCGCCGGCCTCGACCATGCCGACCTCGCCGCAGATCGTGGGGACCTTGGCCTCGTTGGCAATCGAGGCAACCTGCGTCATCGCAGCGGCGATGGTGTTGTCCGTCGGCGTGTAGATGGCATCGACCTGTCCGACCATGGACTCGACCACGGACTGGATCTCGTTGGAGCTCGAGACGGTGAACTCGACGCCCGTGAGGCCGATGGCGTCGAGCTCCTCTTTGGCCATGGCGATCTGGATATCGGAGTTGGACTCGGCGGTGCAGTACAGCAGACCGACGGTCTTTGCCTCGGGAACGAGCTTCTGGAGCAGGTCGATCTGGTCGGCGACGGGGTTCATGTCGGAAGTGCCAGTGAGGTTGCCGCCAGGCGCGTCGTTGTCGGCAACGAGGTCGGAGGCAGCGAAGTCGGTAATGGCGGTGCCGATGATGGGGATGTCGCTCGTCGCACCTGCAACCGCCTGGGCGGCCGGCGTGGCGATGGCGAGGATGAGGTCGCAGCCGTCGTTCACGAGCGTCTGCGCGATCGTCTGGCAGGCTGACTGGTCGTTCTGCGCATTCTGCTGCTCGATCTCGTAGGTGATACCGGAGTCGTCGAGCGCCTTTACAAAGCCGGTGTTGGCGGCGTCAAGAGCGCTGTGCTCGGTAAGCTGCAGCACACCGATCTTGTACGTGGCACCGGATGCCGCACCGGAGCCGGCAGGTGCCTCCTCCCCGCTGCAGCCGGCGAGCGCGACAGCGCCCGTGGCCACGGCGGTGGCAGCGAGACCCTTGGTAAACATGCGGCGATCGATAATCGTAGTCATGGCGAAGTCCTTTCGTTGGGCGCCCTTGCGGGCGCGGAAGGTGCGTTAGACGATCTCTGCGCCCTCGAGACCCGAGATGTCGACGCCAACCTCATCTGCCGTCTGCTGATTGGCGATGAGCTGGCAGTCCTCGGCCGCGAGGTACTCGATGGGCATCTCGGCCGGGTCGGCGCCCTCGGTGAGGATGCGCACGGCCATCTGACCGGCCTTGTACCCCAGATCATAGTAGTTGATGCTATAGGAGGCGAGGCCGCCGTCCTCGACCATGGTGTCGCAGCCCACGATGACGGGCAGCCCGTTCTCGTTGGCGACCATGGCGACGGTGGCCATGCCTGCGGCGATGGTGTTGTCCGTCGGCGTGTAGACGGCGTCTACCTTACCCACCATCGACTCGACGACCTGCTGAATCTCATTGGAGCTTGAGACGGTGTAGCGCTCGTGAGCAATACCCGCGGCATCCAGCGCCTCCTCGGCCATCTTGATCTGCACCTCGGAGTTGGCCTCCGCCGTGCAGTAGAGCAGGCCGACGGTCTTTGCCTCGGGGACGAGCTGCTCGAGAAGCTCGATCTGATCGGCGACGGGCGTGAGGTCGGAGGTGCCTGTCACGTTGCCGCCGGGTGCGTCGTTGTCGGCGACAAGGCCGGACTCGGCAAAGTCGGTGATGGCGGTGCCGATGACGGGGATGTCGGCAGTCGCGCTCGAGACGGCCTGCGCTGCGGGCGTGCCGATAGCGAGGATGAGGTCGTCACCGTCGTTCACGAGCTTGGACGCAATCGTCTGACACGTGGGCTGATCGTTCTGAGCGTTCTGCTGATCGATCTCGTAGGTGATGCCCGCGTCATCGAGCGCGGCCACAAAGCCCTCGTTAGCGGAGTCAAGCGCCGCGTGCTCCGTGAGCTGCAGGACGCCGATTTTATACGTAGTACCGGTAGCAGCGTCGCCCGATGCCGCGGACGAGCCCTCTACCGTACCGCCGTTTCCGCCGCAGGCAGCAAGCGCAAGAGCAAGGGCTCCCGTAGCAAGTGCCGCGCCAAAGGTCTTGAGTCGCTTCATGATGCGAGCTCCTTCATTCGAAGATGGATACTTCCCCCACCGGCTCGGTGCGGTGGCGACGCGCGGGGCGGGCCACCGTTTGTAAGCGCGCTTATCCACAAAGACCGGACACCCGCGCTTTCACCGGGTGCTGTCCATAATAGACAAGCCCCCGGCGTCGCCGGGGGTGTCACCAAGTGTTAACCTAGCGCGCACGCTCCGCGCGCCCAAGATACCGTTCGCCGAATTTGCGCCAACGATACCCCATTGCGAGGTATGGCCCTCTTGTGCCCCGCTCAGATGCGGTACGACGGCTGCCGGGGAGCACACCGCTCGGCAAACGCAGCGCGGGTCGCAACGAGCCGCTCCCCCTCCGTCTGTCCTGCTTCCCAGTCTACGCCACAGCGCGCGTTCGCAGACGCCTGTTTGGTCAAATCACCCCGCGAGGGGGCATATCCCACGGGGGCGAACCGGCCGAGGCGCGCATTTCGTCTCAAACGCGCGCCCCACATGCCCCATAGCCAGAAGAAAAGCGTCCTCCGCCAACCGCAGAGGACGCTTTTCCGGGCGCGCGATTGCCCTCCCACGCACCGATTTGACCAAACGACAAAAAACGTGCGGGCTACTTTTTAATCCAGGTAAACATCGAGCGGATCTTCTCGCCCGTCTTCTCAATCTCGTGCTCGTTGATCTTCTCACGCTGCTCGAGGAGCCACTTGTGACCGTTGTTGCAGTCGTCCACAAACTCCTGCGCAAAGCTGCCGTCCTGGATGCGCGCGAGGATCTGCTTCATGGCCGCGCGGCTCTCGGCGTTGATGACCTTGGGACCGGCGTAGTACTCGCCGTACTCGGCGGTGTTGGAGATGGAGTAGTTCATGAAGTGGATGCCGCTCTCGTACATGAGGTCGACGATCATCTTCATCTCGTGATAGCACTCAAAGTAGGCGAGCTCGGGCGGATAGCCTGCCTCGGTGAGGGTCTCGAAGCCGGCCTTCACGAGCTCCACGAGGCCGCCGCAGAGCACGGCCTGCTCACCGAAGAGGTCCTCCTCGGTCTCCTCCTTAAACGTGGCCTTGATGATGCCGGAGCGGGCACCGCCCACGCCCCAGCAGTACGCGAGCGCGATGTCCCAGGCGTTGCCCGTGGCATCCTGCGCCACGCAGGCGAGGTCCGGCACGCCGGAGCCCTCGGTGTACTGACGGCGCACGATGTGGCCCGGGCCCTTGGGCGCGCACATGATGACATTCACGTCCTCAGGGGCCTTGATGTAGCCGAAGTGGATGTTGAAGCCGTGGGCGAAGGCGAGGGTGTTGCCGGGCTTGAGGTGGTCTTTGATGTGCTCCTCGTAGACCTTGGGCTGAGTCTCGTCGGGGACGAGCATCATGATGAGGTCGGCCTCCTCGGCGGCGGCGTCCATCGTCATTACCTTGAGGCCCGCCTCCTCGGCCTTTGCCCAGCTGCTGGAGCCCTCGCGCAGACCCACGCGCACGTCGCAGCCCGAGTCAAGCAGGTTCAGCGCATGGGCGTGGCCCTGGCTACCGTACCCGATGACGGCGACCTTCATGTTCTGGATCACCTCGGGCTTGCAATCCTGCTCGTAATAAATCGTAACGGCCATTTCTAACTCCTTACCTTTTCGGTTCTAAAACCCTATCTGCTATGGTCACCGCGCGTGCCGCGCGACAATCACCTGTCTTGACGCCCGCGGAGAGCAAACGGGCACTGCCGACGCCCGCGGGTATATCGCCGCCCGCAAGTTCCGCACGAGCCGGAGGCGCCAGTGGCGCCTCCGTGCGAGTCAGGACTGCCCGCAGCGGGTGGCGATATGCCAGCGGGCGGTCCCACAGTGCTTTACGCGTCCCGTGCCCCGCGGCTCATCGCAATCTTGCCGGTCCGCGTAAGCTGGCGGATGCCGTAGCTGCGGAAGAGGTCCTCCATCGCGTCCAGCTTGCTCGCCGTGCCCGTCGCCTCCACCGTGAGCGAGTTCTTGCCCACGTCGACGATGTTGGCGCGGAAGATGTTGGCAATCTCGATAATCTCGTGCCGGCGGTCGGGCGGAGCCACCACCTTGAAGAGCACGAGCTCGCGCTCGATGGCGTCCTCCTCGGTGAGGTCCGAGATCTTGTAGACCGACACGAGCTTGTGCAACTGCTTGGTGAGCTGCTCGTAGGCAACCTCGTCGGCGTTCACGATGATGGTCATGCGGCTCATGGTCACGTCCTCGGTGGGGGCGACCGTGAGCGAGTCGATGTTGAACCCGCGACGGCTGATGAGCCCCGTCACGCGGCTGAGCACGCCGGGCTTGTTCTCAACGAGTACGGAGAGGATGTATTTCATCGCTACTCGCCTCCCTTCGGGGCCTCGTCATCTGCGGCGATCGCCGGGCGCGCCTCGGCACCCATCGCGGGATCGGAGACGCGCGTGGCGCCGCCCGTGCGCGATGCGCCGTCGGTGCGCTCGTTCAAGGGCAGCGGACGGGCGATGTCGCCCGCCGTCTCGCCCGCCGGGCTCATGCCCTTCTCGGTCACGCGCACGCCGCCGAGCGTCACGTCGATGGCGCCGATGATGTCGTCGATAGCGGCACCGGGAGCGACCATCGGGTAGACTGTCTGCGCGGTGGGGATGATCACGTCGAGCAGGTACGGGCCGTCGGCCGCAAGCATGCGGTCGAGCGCAGCATCGATCTGGTCGGGGTGGTTGATGCGTTCCGCACCCCAGCCGTACGCCTCGGCGAGTTTGACAAAGTCGGGGTTGGCGGTGAACTCGGTGCAGCTGTAGCGCTCGTGGTAGAACAGGCGCTGCCACTGGTGCACCATGCCGAGCGCGTTGTTGTCGATGAGCAGGATCTTCACGGCGACGCCGTTGCCCACAGCCGTTGCCATCTCCTGGATGTTCATCTGGATGGAGCCGTCGCCGGCGATGCAGACCACCTGCGCGCCGGGGCGGCCGATCTTGGCGCCAACCGCCGCGGGGAAGCCAAAGCCCATGGTACCAAGGCCGCCGGAGGAGATGAATGTGCGCGATTCCTCGCGGTGGATGTGTTGGTGCGCCCACATCTGGTGCTGACCCACCTCGGTGGTGACCACGCTCGCATGCGGGTCGAGCTTGGAAGAGAGCGCCTCGAGCACCTGCTCGGGGGCAATGCGATCCGGGTAGTCGGCAAAGTCCTCGGTATAGAACGGCCAGCGCTCGCGCCACTCAAAGACGGTCTTCACCCACTCCTCGTCACGGGGCTCGGCACCCACGCGGTCGAGCCGCTCGTTGATGGCGGACACGATGTTGCGCGCGTCGCCCACAATGGGCACGCGGGGGTCCACTACCTTGCCGATCTCTGCCGGATCGATGTCGATGTGGATGAACGTGGCATGCGGCGCAAACTCAGAGAGCTTGCCCGTCACGCGGTCAGAGAAGCGCGCGCCCACCGCGATGATGAGATCCGCCTCGGTCATGGCCATGTTGGCGTACTTGGAGCCGTGCATGCCCACGGGGCCGAGGTTCAAGGGGTTCGAGCACGGCACGGCGGCCTTGCCGATGAGCGTCGTCACCACGGGAATTTGCATCTTCTCGGCGAGCTCGACCACCTCGGCACAGGCATGGCTCGTCACGCAGCCGCCGCCCACGTAGAGCACGGGGCGCTCGGCCTCGCGGATGAGCTCGACCGCCTGGCGCACCTGCTTGGCATTGCCGCGGTACGTGGGCCGGTAGCTCGGGATATTCACCTGGTCGGGATAATGGAAGACCATCTCCTCGCCCGCGAGGTCGGAGGGGATGTCGATGAGCACGGGGCCGGGGCGCCCGGTCGAGGCGATGTAGAACGCCTCGCGGAACGTGCGAGTGAGGACGACGTAGCTCTGGAGCAGGAAGCTGTGCTTCACCACGGGCATGGTGATGCCCACGATGTCCGCCTCTTGGAACGCATCGGTACCGATGACACCGCGCGTCACCTGACCGGTGATGACCACGAGCGGCACGGAGTCCATGTAGGCCGTGGCAATGCCCGTCACCGTGTTGGTGGCACCGGGACCCGAGGTCACAAGCACCACGCCCACGCGTCCGGTTGCGCGCGCATAGCCGTCCGCCTCATGCACGGCGGCCTGCTCGTGGCGGGCCAGGATATGGCGGATCTTGGTCGAGTCGTAGAGCGCGTCGTAGATCTTGATAGCCTGGCCACCGGGGTAGCCAAAGAGCACGTCCACGCCCTCGGCCTCAAGCGAGGCGATAATCGCCTGCGCGCCGGTCATGGTCTTGCCCTCTTTGTCCGTATGGCTGCCCGGACCAAAGGGCTTGCCCGAGATGGCGAGCTCCTTTAAGGCGAGGCGCTCCTCACGCGTGGTGCCGTCGCCCGCACCCGCCCGCGGCGCCACAGCGCTCGCGCACCGGTGCTGGCGGATGTCGTCGGGCATGTCGGGCGTGCGCGGGCTGCCCGCCATCGGGGCCGCGGCCGCGGCGGCCTCGGCGCCGGCGGCGCCGGCAGTGTCCATCGTCTGGTCGGTCATGAGAGATACGCCCCCTTGTCTGCAGACGAGACGAGCCTCGCGTACTTCGCGAGCACGCCACGGGTGTACTTGGGCGCCGGCGGCTGCCATACGGCGCGGCGACGGGCGAGCTCCTCGTCCGCCACTTTGAGCTCAAGCGAGCCGGCTTCGATGTCGATGGCGATACGGTCGCCCTCCTCCACAAGCGCGATGGGACCACCCGCCGCGGCCTCGGGCGAGACGTGGCCAATGCACGGGCCCTTACTCGCTCCGGAGAA
>CAUGVQ010000036.1 GCA_959602875.1 uncultured Collinsella sp.
TACCACTGTGTTGGCCGTTGCCTTAGAAGTTGCCGCGCTTCAGGAAGTCGGGAAGCTCGAACTGGTCGTTGCCAAAGTTGTGAACCTGCTCGCCACCGATGGTGCGGCTGCTCGCAGCCGGGGCGGCAGGAGCGGCCGTGCGCGCAGGCGCGGAGTCAGAGGCCTTGGACGATGCAGAGAAGAGCTCGTCCTGACGGCTGACGTTGGCATCGGAGAAGCCGGTAGCGATAACGGTGATGCGCACCTGATCGCCCAGCGACTCGTCCACAACGGTACCGAAGATGATGTTGGCCTCGGGGTCAACGGCGCTCGCAACGAGATCGGCGGCGTCGTTGATCTCCTGGATGCCGAGGTCCTTGGAACCGGCGATGGAGAGCAGCACGCGAGTAGCGCCGTCGATGGAGCTCTCGAGAAGCGGGCTCGAGATGGCCTGCTGGGCGGCGTCGACCGCGCGGGTGTCACCGGAGGCGGTGCCGATGCCCATCATGGCGGTACCGGCCTGCTTCATGATCGTCTTGACGTCGGCGAAGTCGAGGTTGATGACGCCGGGGACGGTGATGAGGTCGGTGATGCCCTGGGTGCCCTGCGAGAGGACGGCGTCCGCCATGGAGAAGGCCTCGAGCATGGTGGTCTTCTTCTCGGCGATGTCGAGCAGCTTGTCGTTGGGGATGACAATCATGGTGTCCACGCTCTGAGCAAGGGTGTCGATGCCCTCCTCAGCGGACTTCTTGCGCTTGCGGCCCTCGAAGGTGAAGGGCTTGGTGACGACGGCGACGGTGAGCGCGCCGATGTCGTTCATGGCGATGTCGGCCACGATGGGAGCAGCGCCCGTACCGGTGCCGCCACCCTCGCCCGCGGTGATGAACACCATGTCGGCGCCGGCGAGCGCCTCCTTGATGTCGTCACGGCTCTCGTCGGCCGCCTTACGGCCGATCTCGGGGTTGGCGCCGGCGCCGAGGCCGCGCGTGATGTCGGTGCCGATGTGCACCTTGATATCGGCATCGGAGATGGCGAGAGCCTGGGCATCGGTGTTGATGGCAACGAACTCGACGCCGCGGATGCCCTCCTCGATCATGCGGTTGACCGCGTTGGTGCCGCCACCGCCCACGCCGACTACCTTGATGACGGCAAGATAGTTGTTGATCTCGTTCTCGTGCATGTGGTCCTCCGATGCGACGGGTTGAGCCATCTTGGCTGACGTAGATAACCTTAAAGCTCAAGTTTACATTAAAGGGCGAGGTAAACCCGCTTATCTTTGCACAAATTGCAGGTCACCGTCAAATGGAGAGGCCTAAATTGTGGAGTTACCAGAAGAAGCGCAGGTAGTTGCGGCAACCGTTCGCCGAATCACCCACCCTAATCGGTCGGTGCGCTCCTAAACGTATAGTTGTCGGGCACACGAACGTTGATGTAGGTGACGCCCTGCTGCTGCTCGAGCAAGCGCGTAACGACCCGCTCCTTGGTCTCGATGTCATCGGGCGCGCCGAGCGAGACCTCAATGCCGGAGTCGAGGTAGGCCGTGATCGCATCGACCGAAGGCAGAGACAGGCTCTGGATCTGGGCGATGAACTCGGGCGAGAAGCCGTTCGCGTAGGCAAGGCCGGCAAGCACGACCTCCGAAGTTACTTCACGCCCCGTAGAGGGCTCCACATCGGCGGGGACGTCCGTGAAGAGGATCGCGCCGTCCTTGCGGGCAAGAGCGCGCGCCGCGTGTGCCCCCGTAAGCGTCTGGCCGCCTTCGACGGCACCCTCGACCACATTGCCCTCGGCGTCGGTCGAGACGGAAAGAGACACCGGTGCGATCCAGTTACCATCGCTGCCGATGGCCCAGGCGATGTCATCGGCGGGGATGTAGACGATGGCGGCGACGGTGCGCTCCTCGGGCTTGATGCGCAGGGTGTGCGGGAACTCGCGCTCGATGGAGACGCCCGTCACCCACGGGTTCTCAGAAAGCGCCTCGGTGATGGCGTCTGCGTTGACGTTGAAAAGCGTTGTGCCGCTGGGGATGGTGACCAGGCGCTGGACCGTCTCGGTGGAGACGTGCTCGCTCCCCTCGATCACTACATCGGTTGCAGCAAAGACGGGCGAGTTGACGAGCACCACGCCGCCGACGCCGAGCACGAGCGCGCAGGCGACGACGATGGCGATGACCTTGCCGGAGGCAAGGCTGCCTACCGCATGGGCGATTCCCGCAAACACCGCTCCGATGCGCCCGAGTAAGGAGGCTGCCTTACCGGCAGGTGCCGGCTTGGCGGGGGCGGCGACCGTGGTAAGCGGCTTCATGCGGCGCTGGGGCTTCTTGAGTGCCGCAACGGCGGGAGTGGAGAGCTTGGAGCCGGTGGGCTTTTGGGCATCGGGCTTCTGCTTGAGGGGCTTGGATGCCGGAGCACTCGCCTGCTTGCGCATCACCGGCTTGCCCGCGGGCTTGTTTGCAGAAGAAACCTTAGGCGCCACGGTTAACTGCTTTTTGGCTGCTACGGGCTTTTTTGAGGCTACCGTGGCAGACCCCAGGCGCGCCTGCGGCTGTACCGTGCGCTTCTTGGACCCGGGACGCGCCGAGGGGGTGCCCACGCGCGTGCGAGCCGTATAGGAGGAGATGGGCTTTTTAGCCTGACGCGGCGCAGGCGCGGGAGCTGCCTGCGGACGCGGGGCGCTCGCCTTGGAACCGGCACGACGAAAGGTGGGCTTCGAGGCCTTAGAAACCGAGGAATTTGACTTCCGGTTGGAGCTCGACGCCATACGCCTTTCGTACCTCCTCATGCACCTTCTTTATGACCGCCGCGACATCCTCGGCGCGGGCGGTTCCCGTATTGACGATAAAGTTACCGTGAATCGGCGACACCTCGGCCCCGCCCACGGAAAAACCCTTCAATCCACAGTCC
This sequence comes from uncultured Collinsella sp., assembly GCA_959602875.1. GTDB lineage: Bacteria > Actinomycetota > Coriobacteriia > Coriobacteriales > Coriobacteriaceae > Coprousia. The sequence continues at coordinate 2,883 of CAUGVQ010000036.1, forward strand.
TCAATCATCTTTCCCACACTCATGTCGGGCGGATTCTTGAAGACCGAGCCGCAGCAGGCGCTGCCGAGCGGCTGCGATTTGCGACGGCGGTCGAGTGAGCGCTCCATACGAGAGCGAATCTGCGCCTTATCGCCGGGGGCGAGCTTGACCGTTGCCTCGAGGACGATCTCGTCACGCGGGAGTGTGCAGGTCCTATACCCCCAGAAGACGTCGTCATGGCTGTAATGGCGCAGGCCCACACCCGGCTTCAGGGTGAGCACGTCCTCGATGACCGACCCCATCCACTCGGTGCGGGTGCCGGCGTTCATGGAGACGGCACCGCCCACCGTGCCGGGGATGCCCACGGCAAACTCAAGGCCGGTAAGGCCGCGTGAGAGCGCCTCGTTTACCAAGCGCGCCAAGATAACGCCCGCGCCCACCGTGAGCGTGACGCCGTCGTCTGCGCAGATCATGCGCGAGAACTCGCGGCCGAGGGTCACGACCGCACCGCGGTAGCCCTCGTCTGCCACGAGCAGGTTGGACCCCTTGCCGATGATGACCCAGGGGACGTCCTCCTCGGTGAGCACGTCGAGCGCGCGGCGCAGCGCGTGGTAGCTGTGGCACACGAGGAACAGGTCTGCCTTGCCGCCGATACGGTAGCTCGTATGGCGGGCCAGGCTCTCCTGCTCGATAAGCTCGGTGTCGGCGGCGCCCGAGAGCGCCATGACGGCGTTGAAGAGGCCCATCGTGCTTAGGCTTCCTTAGACGAGAGATAGGAGATGAACTCGGGACCGACCGTGGTCACGTCACCCGCACCCATGGTGAGGAGCAAATCGCCCTCGTCGACGATGCGCGAGAGCTCCTCGGACACCGCCAGGCGGTCGGCGATGTAGTGGACCTCCTTGCCCGGATGGCGCTTCTCCACGAGGTCGGCGAGCATCTTGCTCGTCACACCGGGGATGGGCATCTCACCGGCGGAGAACACGTCGATAAGCACCAGGCGGTCGGCGTCGGCAAAGGCATCGGCAAAATCGTCGGCGAACGCCTGAAGACGCGAGTAGCGGTGCGGCTGGAAGACAACGTCAACATGGTTGTAGCCAAGCGATTTGGCCGCGGCAAGGGTCGCGCGAATCTCGGTGGGGTGATGGCCGTAGTCGTCCACCACCGTCACACCGGCGACCTCGCCCACATGGGTGAAGCGGCGGCGGACACCCTCAAAGCTCGAGAGGGCGCGGGCGGCGGAGGCGATGTCGAGGCCGAGTACGTCTGCCACGATAATCGAGGCGGTCGCGTTCAGCAGGTTGTGGCGACCGGGGTTGTTGCGAATCTCGATATCGACCGAACGGTCACCGGAAAGACGGACCGCAGCGGCATTGGCGATGTTTTGCGCATGGGCGTGCGGCGCGCAGACGACGTCGTTGCCCTCCTCAAAGCCGTAGGTGATAACGCGGCGGCCGGTGCTGCGCGCAAGCTCAGCCAGGCGCGGGGAATCACCGCAGACAATCACGGTACCGTCCTCGCCCACGAGGCTCATGAACTCGGCAAAGGTGCGCTCGATCTCCTCGAGGGAGCTGTAGTGGTCAAGATGGTCCGCCTCGACGTTGGTAACGATCACCACGTTGGGGTTGAGGTAGAGGAAGGAGCTGTCAGACTCGTCCGCCTCGGCAACAAAGTAGGGGCCGTGGCCGTTCTTGCCGTTGGTGTCAAAGCCCTCGACGATACCGCCGATGAGGAAGCTCGGGTCCTCCCCCATGCGGTCGAGCATGGTGGCGACCATAGACGAGGTCGTGGTCTTGCCGTGCGTGCCCGCCACGGCGACGGTGGTGTAGCCCTGGCCGAGCGCGGAGAGCATCTTGGCGCGGGGCCACACGGGAATGCCGAGCTCGCGCGCACGGGCGAGCTCGGGGTTGGTCTCGGGGATAGCGGTGGAGACGACCACCACGTCGGGGCTCACCTCGTCGATGGTGGAGGCGGTGTGACCGATGTGGATATCGACGCCGGCACGCGTGAGCTGGCGGATGTAGCGCGAGGTCTTGAGGTCGGAACCAGAGACCGCAAAGCCGCGCTCGTGCAGGACGAGCGCGATACCGCTCATGCCCGCACCGCCAATACCAATGAAATGGGCGCGCTTGAACGAGGGCGCTGCGGACGAGGTCGGGGTGTCTGTCATGCGTATGCTCCCTAAAGAGGCTGGTTGTATCAGCTTGTTACTTTAGCGCAATTGTAAAGGGTTGGCGAGGAGGGGCCGTGTGGGTTCAACGCGGGCTGTGTAGCACAGCGCAGCTCAAGACCATATGTCGCATTGAGTTGCCCGGACACACACGGTGCTTTCTCGCTAGCGGGCGACGCGCTCCAACTCGTCCGCCAGGTGCTCGGCAGCCTCGGCTTGGTTGAGACCACAAGCCGCCTCGTGCATCTGCGCGCGGCGCGCGGGGTCGGCGATAAGGCCCAAAAGCTCGTCTGCAAAGGGACGCCCGTCAATATCGGCGTCCTTGAACATAACGGCGGCACCGGCTTCGGTGAGCAGGTGCGCGTTGGTGGTCTGATGGTCCGCCGTGGCAAAGGGATAGGGTACGAGCACCGCGGGCACGGCGAGCGCCGCGATCTCGGCGATCGAGGATGCGCCGGCACGGGAAAGGACAAGGTCCGCCGCCGCGAGCACGTCTCCCATGCCCTCGATGTAGCTCTGAACGCGGTAGCGCTCCGCCTCCTCGGGCGTGAGGGCAAGCGCGTCGCGCGTTGCCTCAAAGTCGTCCGCACCTGTGGAGTGCAGGATGTAAAGGCTAGGGATTGCGAGGAGCTCGTGCTTGAGTGATGCCATGCGCTCGTTCAGGTGGTGCGCGCCGAGAGACCCGCCAAAGACCACCAGAAGCGTCGCATCCTCAGGCACGCCCAGGGTGGCGCGGCCACGGGCGCGGTCACCGTCGAGCACCTGACGGCGCACCGGGTTGCCCGTAAAGCGGATGGCATCCTCGCGGGCGCCGGCACGGCGGAAGACGTCCGCCACGCTCGGCTGCGCGATGGCAATGAGCGCGGCATCGCGTGCCGTCTGCTTGTTGGCAAGGCCCGGTACCGAGTTCTGCTCGTGCAGGGCAATAGGGATATGCAGGCGCTTGGCCGCGCGCATGAGCGGGAGCTCCACGTAGGCACCAAAGCCTATGGCGACGTCGGGCTTAAGCGCGGGGTCGTCGCGAAACGCCTTGGCAAGACGGCGCTCCTCGTGCGCAAGGTGCGCGAGCGCCGTAGCGAGCGTCCAGGGACGCTGGCGGTCAAAACCCGTCACGTGGACCGGAAAGAAGTCAAAACCCGCCTCCGGGACGAGCCTGCCCTCGAGGCGACGCTCCTCGCCAAAGAAGCGAACCTCGTGCCCGCGTTCGCGCAGGCACTCGGCAAGGGCGAGAGCGGGATTCACATGGCCTGCGGTGCCGCCGGCGGCAATCGCTACGCGCAGCTTACCTGTCATATCGACTCCTTCCGCGCTGCCCGCCTCCGCGCGGGCCCGGGTTGCGGTCCCGGTCGCGCGTACGCAGGCGCTCGGCCGGATCGTAGTCCAAGTTTATCCGTTCGTAGCCGCCCGCAGGCGCCTGAGAACGGCCAAAGCCGCGAGCGGTCGAGCCAAAGCGCGTGCTCGGCGCCGGGCGCTCGGCACGGCCCGCAGGGTAGGACGCGCCAGCACTACCGTCCACCACCGTAAACGCGGAGTTTCGCTCCGAACGACGGCGCGCGGGGCCGGCGGTACTGCCCTCAATGCGCACTGCAGGCGCGGCATAAGCATCCACGGGATACCCCTCAGCGGCAGCGCGGCCCTCCCCCACCACGCTCATGTGCGAGCGGCGCACATCGTGCACCGTCACCGGGTTGCTCTCGAGCGAGACCCGCATGACAAGGCCCGCCACCGCGAGCATGGCGATCATGGACGAGCCGCCGTAGGAGATAAAGGGCATGGTCTTGCCCGTCATGGGCGTGACACCGAGGATACCGAGGGCGTTCACGAGGAACTGCAAGAAGATAATGACACCGCAGCCGTAGGCGATAAGGCGCCCCTGCACCGTGGGCGACTGCTCGGCGATCTTGAAGATGGCGACGACCATGAGCGCGTAGACCGCAAAGAAGATGAGCATGCCAAAGAAGCCGAGCTCCTCGCCGATGATGGCGAGGATGTAGTCGTTGTGCGCCTCGGGGAGGTAGTTGTACTTCATGGTCGAGTTGCCGATACCGCGGCCAAAAAGCCCGCCCGAGGCAAACGCCATGATAGCGAGCACCGCCTGGTAGCCGGTGTCGTAGGGGTCCTCCCACGGGTCGCTCGCCATGCGCGCCATACGGTAGTCGGCCGACACGATGAAGACGATGGTCGCAAGCACGCCCACCACGAGCACGGCACCGATCACCTTGTAGGAGAAGCCGGCGAAGTAGCACATCGCAAACACCGTGCCGGCGATGATAAGGCAGCTGCCGAGGTCGGGCTCGAGGATGATGAGCAGAAGCGGCCCCGCCACGCACGCGCCGAGCATAAGGAGGAAGGTGGCCGTATCGAGGGCCTCCATCTCGTAATACTCGTGGAAGATCTTTGCCGCTGTGACGATGACGACCGGCTTGACAAACTCCGAGGGCTGGAACTGCTGGCCTGCTATGACAATCCAGCGGGTGGCGCCGCCGCGCTCCTCGCCCACCAAAAGCACGGCAAGCAAGAGCGCAAGCGTACCGAGCCAGACGACCCACATGACACCGGAGCGCATGAACTGCAAGGGGACGGCAAAACTGATCACCGCCATGAGTCCAAGGCCGAGGCCTATGAAGATGCCCTGGCGGACGAGAAAGTGCGTGGCGCTGCCGTACTCCTTGAGCGCCTCGACGGCGGAGGCAGAGTACACCATGAGCAGGCCGAAGGCGAGGATGGCAAAGAGACAGGAAATGAAGACGAGGCGCGGGCGCATGATGCGCGCCGGCACGCCGGCGATGAGCTTCTCGCCAAGCGCGGAGTGCTCCGACGCGTCGCGCTTGCGGCGACGGGTGCGGACCTTCTCGCGGATACGGGAGGAAACGGAGCCCTGCTGGTTCGTTTGGGGCGCGGAGACTGCGTCCGCGCCGGGTCTGCGTGTATCGGGCATGGCTTCCCCTTAGCGAGCGTCTTCTGCCGCGGCGAGCTCGGCCACGTAGGAGCGGAAGCGGTCGCCGCGCTCCTCAAAGCCCGAGAACTCGTCAAACGAGGCGCAGGCGGGCGACAACAGCACCACATCGCCCGCATCGGCGAGCGTGCGCGCCACGTCGACGGCATCGATGAGGCCGTCTGCCTCGGCAAGGTCGACCTCAGAGGAGCCCTCGGCATCGCGGAAGGCCTCGAGGAAGCGCTCACGCGCCTCGCCGAAGCACACGATGGCGTGCGCCGTGGAGGCCATGACCGTGCGCGCGAAGTCCTCAAGGGGCGTCCCCTTGTCGCGCCCGCCGGCAAGCAGTACCACGCGGTCTGCGGGAAACGCCGTGAGCGCCTTCTCGACCGCATCGGTGTTGGTGGCCTTGGAATCGTTGAAGAAGCGCACGCCGCGGACCTCGCCCACCGGCTCGATACGGTGCGGGAGCGCGCCGAAGTCGCGCAGCCCCGAGGAAATCGAAGCGGCGTCCGCCCCGCAGAAAAGCGCGAGCGATGCGGCAGCGAGGGCGTTTAGCACGTTGTGGGCGCCGGCGATCTTGAGCTCGTCGATGGTGACAAGCGCAGTCTCGGTGCCCGCGAGGCGCACGGTGAGCATCCCGTCGCGCACAAAGGCGGCGTCATGCGCGCCGGAGTCCGCAAGGCCGAGCTCAAGCACGCGACGGCTCCCGTCGTCGATCATGGCACGCACGTCGCACACGCCCTCGTCCTCGACGTTGATGACGGCGAGATCGTCCTTACCCATGTTGCGGAACACGCGGCACTTGGCACGGGCGTACGCCTCGTGGCTGCGGTGCCAGGAGAGGTGGTCGGGCGTGATGTTGAGCAGCACCGCGGCATGCGGGTGAAGCTCGGAGGTGGTGGCGAGCTGGTAGCTCGAGAACAAACCAGGAACCGGGCGCGCGATGGTCGATGCGGCTCACCGGCGTGTCACCGATGTTGCCCACCGCGTCGGCGTCCATACCGGCGGACTCCAGCAGGTGCGCGGTGAGCGCGGTCGTGGTGGTCTTGCCGTTGGTGCCCGTGATGCCGATCCAACGCTCGGGCGAGAGGCGGTACGAGAACTCGGGCTCGCCCATGATCTGGATCGCGTGCGCGCTCGCGCTCGCAAAAAACGGCGAGAACTCGGAGATGCCCGGGCTCGCGACGCAGACGTCAAAGGATCCCGCGACCTCCTCGGTCGCGTAGACGCACGTGACGCCGGCGGCCTCGAACTCAAGCGTCTCGGGCGTGGGCGAGCTCTTGGCGCCGCCGTAGAGCGTCACCTGGGACACGCGCTCGGGGTGTGCGAGCGCCCAGCGGACCACGTCCTGGCCCGAGGTGCCCTGGCCGAGCACAAGAAGATTCATGGTTTGAGGAAGCGGCATATAAAACCCCCGTTAGCCGAGCTGGAAGAAGAGCGCAAGACCGAGAGCGCCAAAGGCGGCGGATACGATCCAGAACCGGATCACGACCTTGGTCTCGGCCCAGCCGAGTCGCTCGAAATGATGATGGATGGGCGCCATGAGAAAGACGCGCTTGCCCGTAGCCTTGAAGCTCACGACCTGGATCATGACCGAGAGCGCCTCGGCGATAAAGAGTCCGCCGATGACGAGCGACACCACCTCGGTGTTGGTCATGATGGCCATGCACGCGAAGGCGGAGCCCAGCGCGAGTGAACCCGTGTCACCCATGAAGATGCTCGCGGGATAGCAGTTGAACCAGAGAAAACCGAGGCACGCGCCGCCGCAAGAGGCAGAGAAGATGGCAAGGTTAACGTCGTTGTGCAGAAACGCGATGGCCGCCATGATGAGCATCGCGATCATGGAAGTGCCGCCCGCGAGGCCGTCGAGGCCGTCGGTGAGGTTGACGGCGTTGGAGAGGCCCGCGATGAGGAGCCACGTGAAGATGACGTAGAGCCACGGGATCTCAAAGGGCGCACCGCCGATGGCGATGGTGGTGGTAAGCACGCCCAAATCGATGGCAAAGCCGCCGGGGAAGCGTACCTCGGGCGCCACGTCGCACCAGTTCACGGCAAGCAGGCAGAAGGTGACGCAGATGAGCGTGAGTCCGATCATCTTGGCATGCGGCGTGAGGCCGAGCGAGCGGCCGTGCGTGACGGAGGTGACGTCGTCTATGAAGCCGAGGAGCCCCGTGGCGAGCGTCGCAACCAGCGTGAGCACGAGCTCGGTGGTGAGCTTGCCCATGAGCAGGCACGAGACCGTGATGGCGAGCAGGATTACCACGCCGCCCATGGTGGGTGTGCCCTGCTTGACGAGGTGGCGCTTGGGGCCATCGGCGCGCACCTGCTGGCCGATGTGCTCGTACTTGAGGATGCGGATCCACAGCGGCATGAGCACGAGCGCCACGAGCGCGGCGATACCAAAGGCGATAAACGTCTGATAGGTCGGGTAGGCGGGATTACCGAGCACGAGCGACCACTCCCTCCACGAAGCGCTCGAGACCGACGGCATGCGAGCCCTTCACGAGGACGAGGTCGCCCGCAGCTAGGGCGCTCCCCCAGCGCGCGAGCGCCGCCTCGGGGGTCGGGACGCAGAAGATGGACTCCGCGGGCATGCCCATGAGGCGCGCGGCGACGGCGATGGCCTCCGCATGCGGGCCACCCACGCAGATGAGCAGATCGAGCTTCTTGGCGGCGGCGTAGGAGCCCACAAGACCGTGCAGGCGGTCGCTCTCCTCACCGAGCTCGCCCATCTCGCCCAGAACCGCGATGCGCGAACCCGTGGCGTCGAGCTTGCCGAGCAGGTCGAGACCGGCCGCCATGGACTCGGGGCTCGCGTTGTAGCAGTCGTCGATGATGCGCGCGCCCGATGCGGCGTCGCGCACCTGCTGGCGGTGTCCCGTGATGGAAAGCTCGTGGAAAGCCTCGTCAATCTCGTACTGCGGGATGCCCATGCGCTTGGCGATGGCCGCGGCAAACAGCGCATTCTGCACCGCCGGAAGCCCGGGGATGGAGAGCCCCGTGCGGTACTGCGAGCCGTTCTCGAGCATGATGTCAAAGCTCGCGCAGCCCTCCTCGTCGAGCTCGATGGCGCGCGCCGAGACGTCGTCGTCGGCGCTCATGCCGGCAAGCACAACGTCGACGCCGGCGGGACGCGCGAAGTTTTCGATGATAAAGGGGGTGAAGTCGTCCTCCCCCGAGAGCACGAGCAGGCTGTGATCACCCTCAAAGTTCACGTTCGAGGCGGGCATGCCGGCGAGGACCTCGGCCTTGGCGCGCGCGATGTTCTCGCGGCTGCCGAGCATACCCACGTGGCTCGTGCCAATCTTGGTGATGACGGCGTAGGTCGGCTGGGCGCAGCGGCTCATACGCTCGATCTGCCCCGGGCCGTCCATGCCCATCTCGAGCACCATGACCTGCGTGTCCTTGGGCGCCGCAAGAATGGTGAGCGGCATGCCGATGAGGTTGTTGTAATTGCCCGCCGTGGCGTGCACGCGATAGCGCTTGGCGAGCGTGGTGGCGAGGATGTCCTTGGTGGTGGTCTTGCCGATGGACCCCGTTACGGCAATCACCGTGCAGCGCAGGCGCGCACGGTAGCCCTGGGCCAGCCGCAGCAGAAACTCCTCGGGGTCGTCGGCAACAAAGATCGCCGCGCCCTTGTCGCGCGCGAGCGCGCGCTCCTCGTCGGTGGGTTCGCGCGTGAGCACGACCGCGGCCGCACCCGACTCGAGCGCGCGGCAGGCAAAGTCGTTTCCGTCGACGCGCTCGCCCGGAAACGCTACAAAGATGCTGTCCTCTTGAACCAGACGCGAGTCGATCACACAGCCGCGGCACAGGCGCTCGCCGTCGCCCACAACGCCGCGGGCGCCGGTGACGCTCTCGATATACTTCACGGCAATCTCTACCATGAGCTCTCCTTGACCGAAGGCCCTTCCTTGCAACCCATCATTCTAACCGAGGCGCCGCCCTCGGTGGTGCACACGGTGTGAAGCGCGGGGCTTAGCGCGTGCGGTTCACGCCCAGAACGGAGAGCGCCTTGTTCATGATGGGCACAAACGGCTCGCACGCCGCGTTCGAGCCGCGCGGGGTGCCGTCGAGTGTGATGTAGACGAGGACCTCGGGGTCGCTCGCGGGCGCAAAGCCCAAGAAGGACGACATGTAGATGTCCTCGGCGTAGCCGCCGCCCTCGGAGGCGCGCTGTGCGGTACCGGTCTTTCCCGCAACGTCGTAGCCGGGGATCTGGGCGTCGGTACCTGTTCCCTCGTCCACAACGGTCACCATCATGGAGGTCACCTGGCTTGCCGCCTCGGTGCCGATGACGCGCTTCTCCCCCTCGGTCCAGTCGACGCGCTCGCCGGCGCACGCCTGGACAAAATGGGGTGTGGTCATGACGCCGCCGTTGGCGATACCGCCGATGGCGCGCGCCACGCGCACAGGAGCGATAGCGATACCCTGGCCAAACGACATCGCGCCGAGGCTCGCGCCGTCGTACTCCTCGCGCTTGCGGATGGTACCGGCGCTCTCGCCGGGAAAATCGATTCCCGAAGGCGAGGTAATCTCGAATTCGTCGAGGTAGGCGGCAAAGTCATCGGCGCCGATCTTCTCGCCCACCATGACCATGCCCGTGTTGGATGAGCGGCGCATGATCTCGCGCAGGGTCATCGTGAGGCCGTAGTTGCGGTTGTCGGCGTCGCCCACCCAGTCGTCGCCCACCTTGATCTCGGCGGGAACGGCAAACTCGGTATCGGGCGTGACGAGCCCCATGTCGATGGCCATGCCCGACACGATCGCCTTGAAGACCGAGCCCGGCTCGTAGGAGTCGGTCACGATGCGCAGGTTCATGTCGGCAGACGAGGCGTTGGCGAGGTCCGTCTGGTCGTAGGTGGGGTTGGAGCAGCAGGCGAGGATGTCGCCGGAGCGCGGGTCGGTGACGATGACCGAGCCGCTCTGGGCGTGCGAGCCCTCCACCGCCTGGGCGAGGGCCTCCTCCGCGGCCTGCTGGATGTCCATATCGAGCGTGAGGACCAGGTCGGCGCCGTCCTCGGCCTCGACCTTCTCGTACGCGCCGCCGGCGATGAACGAGCCGTCACGGGCGCGCTCGCGCACGATCCAGCCGTTGGTGCCCGTGAGCACGTCGTTGTACTGCTTCTCGAGGCCCGAGAGGCCGTCGTTGTCGATGTTCACCACGCCGATGACCTGCGACGCCAAACGGCCGTAGGGGTACACGCGCATGATAGAGGGCTCGAATTCGATACCCGGGAGGTCGTGCTCGGCGAGTTCGGCGGCAAGCGCCTCATCAACCTGGCGTTGAAGGTACACGAAGGTTTTGTCGCGCGTGAGCTTCTCCTCCGCGTCCTCCGCGTCCATGCCAAGAACATCGACCAGAACCTTAACGGTCTTGTCCACGTCCTCCACCAGCTTGGGGTTGGCGTAGACGTTCTCGCACTCGACGCTCTGGGCAATCACGTTGCCGTTGCGGTCGTAGATGGCACCGCGCTTGGCAAAGAGCGTCTGGCTCGACACGCGGCGCTCGTCCGCGCGGTCGCGGTACGTTCCCGCGTTCACAACCTGGTAGTCCATGAGCTGGGCTATGCCCGCGAGCATACCGGCGCCGAGCACCCCAAGCGCCACGGTGCGGCGCGGGATGTCCTCGTGCGCAAGATCGCTATGGAGAAGGTCCGTCTTCACACCGCCGTGCCCGCGGCCCGAGCCGCCGCGATAGCCGCCGGAACCGCCACGGCCTCCTCCACGGGGGGCGCCTGCACGGTCGTAAGAGCGTGAACGGTCGCCCCGTCCGTTGGGGCGACCGCTTCTCATCTGGTCATCTGAACCGTAGCGCCGACGCCCTGCGCCGTCGCCGGAATATCTGTCACGCGCCACGAGGGCTCCTTACTCTGCCGTCGGTGCCACAGCCGCGCCAGCCGCCGCATCGCTCATGTCGAGCGTGATACGCGAGGTGGGCTCGACCATGCCGAGCGTGTCCTCCGCAAGGTCGCGGATGCGCGAGTCGGCACCGTAGACCGAGCGCATGACCTCGAGGTCGCCCGACTGGTCGCGCGCCGCCGTGAGCTCGTTGGAGACGGTGGCGTTGGCGTTGAGCTCGGCCGTGGTGAGGCTCGCGATGCCCACGCGCGCAACGCCGATGGTGAACACGAGCGCAACGAGGACGCAGAACACCTTGAGGACGTGCGTGAAAGCGGGGCTTACCGGCTGGTTGGCCTCGAGGCCCTGGCCGGTGTACACGTCAAAGCGCGGGCGCCCCTGGGTGCGCGGAGCGGGAGCTTGGGGAGCGTATGCGGGAACAGCCTGCATATCATAGGCGTAAGCTGCGTTTGTGGTGTGGTAACCCATGATATGCCGGCCTTCCGTCCCTCACGTATGGGTAGTTCGTTTATCGTTCGTTTACGGATCTGCGAGGCCGGGTCAGATGTTGTCGGGCGCCCTCAGAGGCGCTCGGCGACGCGGATCTTCGCCGATCTCGCCCGCGGGTTGCGCGCCACCTCATCGGCGCTCGCTACCAGCGGTTTTCGGGTTATGACTCTGAGCGTCGGCACGTTGCCGCAGACGCACACCGGAAGTTCCTGCGGGCAGGTGCAGCCCCGGCTCATCTCCTGGAAGATGTGCTTCACGATGCGGTCCTCGAGCGAGTGGTACGAGATGACGCAGACGCGCCCTCCCGGGTTGAGCCAGCGGATCGCCGCCTCAAGTCCCCTCTCGAGCACCTCGAGCTCCCGGTTCACCACGATGCGGATCGCCTGGAAGGACTTCCGCGCCGGGTGATGCCCGTGTCGGCGCGCCGCGGCGGGTATGGCCGCCTTGATTGCGTCGACGAGTTCTACCGTGGTCTCGATGGGCTTCTCCTCCCGGCGGCGGCAGATCTCGCGCGCGATCTCACGCGCGTACTTCTCGTCGCCATAGCGGCGCAGGGCCCGAGCGATGTCTGCTTCGTCAAAGGTGTTGATGACATCAGCTGCGGTTAGAGTGTTGTTACTCGGGTCCATCCGCATGTCTAGGGGGGCGTCCTCGTTGTACGAGAACCCCCGCTCCGGGATATCGAGCTGCGGGCTCGAGACGCCCAGGTCGAAGAGAAAACCGTCCACACCGGGAATCTCGGCAGAGCACAGAAGGTCGTCCAGATCGCCGAAGTTGCCTTTGAGGAGCTTTTGGGGGGTGCCGGGCGCCTCGCGCTCAAGGCGCTTGGATGCCGCCTCGAGAGCCATGTCGTCCTGGTCGATCCCAATGAGAAGCCCCTCGGTCCCCACGGCAGCGGCCAACTTCACCGAGTGGCCGGCGCCGCCGAGCGTGCAGTCGCACACCGTGTCACCGGGTGCGAGCGAAAGCGCGTCGAGCACTTCCGGAAGCATTACGGGTTCGTGCCGATATTCAGGTGTCAACGTTCCCTCACCCATGTACGTGTCCTCTCCAAGGTACCCGGGCTAGTTGTCGAAGAAGTTCGCGACAACCTTGCGGACATTCGCCTTGCGCGCCTCGTGCGTCGCACGGTCCCAAACCACCAGGCGGTCGCCGTTACCGACGACGGTGACCTCGCGGTCGAGACGTGCGTCGGCGCGACACTCCTCAGGAAGACTGATGCGGGAGGCGGAGTCTATTTCAAGTGTGGTTGCCTCACCGTTCAGCCATTCTCTGACGGAGCGGTGTTCTTCGCTCGTCGGGTCGTACCCGCCCTTCGCTTCGAACACCGAGTCGAGCCAGTCTTGGAACGTGTCCTCGGTGAACACGTACACGGCGTCGACCTCCTTTTCAGGAGCGTAGATGACCTTCACTCGCTCATCGAGTTCCTTGCGGAATGCAGGCGGAAGAGAGAGACGGCCCTTGGCATCGAGATTTCGATTGTAAGAACCGGTCAGATACACCGCTGCACCCCCTTAGGCAATTCGTGGGCGAATGCGGGAGCCACCCCGCTGTCGACGCCATCCATTCTATAGGCTTTTCTCCCCTTCGCGCCCCACTTTTTCCCATTTTCTCCCCCAACGCCCCAAATCGGTGTCCCAGCGGTCCCACCAACCACCATGCCCCACCCCGTTTAACACAAGATATGGGGGTAGAGCACACAAAAGGCCCCCACCGGTCGTTAGGAGCCGGTGGGGGCAAACCTTCAAGCTGGGATTGAATCGAATTTCTGTTCGTACCTGCCGATTTGTGTCGAAACAAAGAAGGCGCAGGTGGCGCTCAGGGGGTCATAGCGAGTGCGCCGAGCGCGGGTGGGACGCGGCGGCCGGGCACGCCGGGTGGGACGGACACAGCGCCGCGGCACGATGCGCTAGGCGCGAGCGCGCGGATGGGCCGCCAGATAGACCTCGGTGAGCTGCGTGCGATCGACGTGGGTGTAGATCTGCGTGGTGGCGATGTTCGCGTGTCCCAGTATCTCCTGGAGCACGCGCAGGTCCGCCCCGCCGGCGAGCATGTGGGTTGCAAACGAGTGGCGGAGCGTGTGCGGGTGCAGCCCCTCTATACCTACAGCGCGCCCGTACCGCTCGCAAAGCGTGTGGACCGACTGACGAGAGAGACGCCCACCGTTCTTGTTGAGAAAGACCGCCGAGGGCGCGGCGGAGCGGCGGGCATGAGCGGCGAGCTCGGCGCGGGGCCCGTCGAGGTAAGCGATGAGCGCGCGACGAGCCGACCCCACCAGGGGGACGAGCCGCTCCTTGGACCCTTTGCCAAAGACCCGCACAAAGCCCTCGTCAAGATAGAGGTCGCGTACGTCGAGTGAGACGAGCTCACTCACGCGCAGGCCGCAGCCGTAGAGGACCTCCAGCACCGCACGGTCGCGCGCGCCGGTAGCCGTGGGAGCAAAGGGCTGCTCCACCAGGCGCGTGGCGGCGTCGATCGAGATGAAGTCGGGCAGTCGCTCCTCTTTCTTGGGAAGCTTCACCGCCGAGGTGGGGTGCTCGGTCGCCATGTTCTCGCGCACCATAAAGGCGTGAAAGCCCTTGACGGCGGAGAGCGTCCGCTCGATGGAGGCATCTGCATAGCCGCCGTCGCGCCGCGCCGCAACAAAGTCGTCCACGTCGCGGCGTGTCACGCGGTCAGGGTCTGCGATGCCACGCTCAGAAAGAAAATCAAGATAGGCGGACAGGTCGCGCCGATAGGCCGCAACGGTGTTATCGGAGAGGCCCCGCTCTACGGCGAGATAGGCCAGGTACTCCCCCGCCGCGCGCGAGAGCGGTGTGGCGGGGGGATTGTCCGACGTGCGGTGCGGCGCGCCCATGCTATTCGGCGTCCGCGGGGGCGTTCAGCGGGGTGACCTCATGACGATCGGTACCCTCGTGACGCGCAATGGAGGCGCGCATGAACTCGCGGAAGAGCGGCTGCGGCTTGGTCGGACGGCTCTTGAACTCGGGGTGGGCCTGCGTGGCGACAAACCACGGGTGCACGTCCTCGGGAAGCTCGACCATCTCCACCAGGCGCTCGTCCGGGCTCACGCCCGCAATCACCAGACCCGCCTCCTCAAGCGTCTCGCGATAGGCGTTGTTGAACTCGTAACGATGGCGATGGCGCTCGTAGACGAGCTCCTC
>CAUGVQ010000037.1 GCA_959602875.1 uncultured Collinsella sp.
AGGCTCTGCGAGAGACCCTGCTGGTAGGCGCGCTCCTCCTCATAGAGGCGGCCGAGCGTAGGGGCGTCGACGTTCTCGGCAAAGACGGAGAACTTGCCGCCACGGAGCTGCGGGTCGATCATGAAGCGAACGAGCGGCTCGCCCACAAAGACGTACTTGCGCTTCTCGGCGTGGGCCTTAACGAACTCGGCGACCTCGCGCGTGAGCTGCGGATAGTAAGGGGCCATGAGGGGGTCATCGTCGTTGGCGATGAGGATGGTGTAGAGCGCCGGCGCGGTGTTGACGCCGTTGATGACGAGGGTCTGGTCCTCCATCTCGCGCACCGCCTGCTTGGCGAGCTTCTTGAAGGAGAACGGCGCCCGGCTGGCTCCAAAGATGCCCGCCACGTGGTCCTCGAAGATGTTCAGGAAGTTCACGGACGATCACCCTCCGCCGATTCTTTTCGATAACCCAAGAGATACATACAGATGAACAAGATTATAGAGGATAGAGCCCCTACAGCTAAAGCGACGGCAAGGGGCAGGGTCTGCGAGCTGGCATTTTCCACAGGGTTTGCAAGGCAGAGCTGCAAAACCACCATAAAACCCGCGCATGCATAGGCGCCTGCGAGCACGCCTTTGCCCCCGCCTTCTTGGTAGCGATTCCAAAAGATGCCGCAGAGCGCAGAGACGGCAGCGGCCGTTGCCGCGGCAAGCGCGATGCCCGCAATGACGTGGAAATCGGCAAAGGCGGCAAGCGCCTCGCCTGCTCCGAGTACGCCTCCCGTTGCGATGGCAGCGGTAAAGAGGGCAGAAACGATAGCGCCTATCGCCGTGGTAGACGCGGCGCACACCGGGTCAGAGAGGTAGCCGGCAATAACGGCGATCGACCCCGCCAAAAGGCAGGGGTTGCCCGTGAGGGCGCCCGTGGCAATAAGGGCAACGAAGGCGGCAGATGCCCCGGCGCTCGCCCTGCCCCAGACATACCACCAGCTAACGGTGAGCGCAATAAGGACCACGGCGACGGGCAGGAGAGGAAACGCCTCGGTCTGCTGGGCAATGGCGACAATAAAGCCGGTGGCGATGAGCGCACTGCCGAGCTGCGGCGCTACGAAGGCGGCCCCGCCCGTGGCAAACGCGACGACAAGGCCCGCCAGCGGATTGGCAAACCCGAGCATGGCAAGCACCTGCACCGAGGCGATGGCGACGGAGAAGCCCGCTATGCCGCCCGCGACAAGGGCGCGGGCCCGCGGCGTGCGGCTGCCGAGCCAGCCCTTCTCGGGGTCGAGGGGAATCTCGGGGCGTGCCTCGCCCTCGGCCAGCGCGTCGGCGGCCTCCTCCTCGTCTGAGGTAAGCTCGGCGATGATGTGCGCGAGGCTGCGCTTGCCGGCTCGTGCGTTGCCAAGGCCCGCAAGGAAGCGCTCGCCAAACTCCTCCACGCTTGCCGGACGATCCTCTGGGGCGGAGGAGAGCGCTGCGAGTAGGGCGTCGGCAGCGAGCTCGGGGAGGTCGGGCAGGTATTCGATGGGGTCGGTCGCCCCTTCGCGGATGAGCTCGATGGAGGAGGCGGGCGTCTCTGCGCGGAAGGGGGCCTCGGCGCAGAGGGCCTCGTACAGCACCGCGGCGAGCGCAAAGAGGTCCGCCCGCTCGTCGACGGCGGCGCCGATGAGCTGCTCGGGAGGCATGTAGCCGATGGTGCCGCCGCGCGCGTCGCCAAAGCCCGCCGCGCGGGACAGCGTTGCCATGCCAAAGTCGGCGAGCTTGACGTTGCCGCTGCGGTCGATGAGCACGTTTGCGGGCTTGACGTCGAGGTGCAACACACCGTTCTCGTTCGCATGTGCAAGCGCTTGGATGAGCGCGTCTGCCACGGCGGCCGCCTCGTCGTAGGTGAGCGAATGCCCGTCGACCCCCGCGAGGAACTCCTCGAGGGACATGCCGTCGACGTACTCCATGACGAGGTAGGCATAGCCCTGGTCGTAGGTGAAGTCGATGACCGAGACAATGTGCGCGTCGCTCAGCATGCTGGCGGTGCGCGCCTCGGCGAGTGCGGTGGCGTGCGTCTCGGCGGGGGCGCCGTCTGCGGCGGCGTCGGTGCCGGCGAGTGGCATGCGTTTGATGGCAACGCGGCGCTGCAGGCGCGTGTCGAGGCAGATCTCGACCGTGCCAAAGGTGCCGCCGCCGCGCGTTTCGAGCGGGCGGTAGCGCTTGAGGAGTGCCGTCGCGGCGGCGCCGGCCTCGGGCGCTTGCGGGGCGGGGCTGGCAGCGTCTTGGGCGCGCGACCCTCGCCTGCCTAGTACGGGCGGCTCGGGCGGCCGGGTATGTGGCACGTTATGTGGCGAAAAGAGCGGCATGGCGGTTCCTGGTGCGTTTGGGGTGCGTATGGGCCATGGTTTTCTGTCATGATACCACGCTGCGCTATCTTGCCCGGCGCGCTGTCCGTGCGGGCGGGTATGATGAAGGGACCATTTCCCGCATGGCGGGTCCGAGTGAGGGGATGAGTTATGGATGCAGCCGAACGCCTCGGCGCCTACGATGCCTTTGCCGCGGAAGTCCGCGCAGAGCTTGCCGACGTCTCCGCGCGTATGGAGGCGCTTCGGTCTGAGAACAAGGTAAAGACCGCAACGTATCGGCAGCTGTTTGCCACGCGCATCACCCTAAAGGACATCGACCGAAGGCTCGACGCCCGGGGCCTGTAGCCTCGCGCGCCTGCGCTTGCGTGATCATCTTGACGCTGAAGGAGACCGTTTATGGAGTCGCTTTATAGGAAATACCGCCCGCTCACCTTTGAGAGCGTCGTCGGCCAGCAGCATATCGTCTCCACCCTCGAGCATGCGGTGACCGAGGGCCGCCTCTCCCACGCCTACCTGTTCTGCGGCCCGCGCGGCACAGGTAAGACCACGATGGCGCGCATTCTCGCCAAGGCGCTGCTTTGCCAGAAGGCCGCTGCCGCGCGCGAGCAGGGGGCGAGCGGCTGCATGCCCGATGGGACCTGCCCGGAGTGCGAGCAGATTGCCGAGGGAACGCACCCAGACGTTTACGAGCTCGACGCGGCAAGCCGCACCGGCGTCGATAACGTCCGCGAGGAGATTATCGGCTCGGTCAACTTCGCACCGGTGCGCGGCGCTTACAAGGTCTACATCATCGACGAGGTCCACATGCTCACCGTGGCCGCCTTCAATGCGCTGTTGAAGACGCTTGAGGAGCCGCCCTCGCACGTGGTGTTTGTCATGTGCACGACCGACCCGCAGAAGATCCCCGAGACGATTCTCTCGCGCTGCCAGCGCTTCGATTTCCACCGTATCTCCAACGAGGACATTGTGGGCCGGCTCACCTACATCTGCGAGCAGGAGGGGTTTGCCTACGACGCCGAGGCGCTTGAGGTGGTCGCCAAACACGCCCGCGGCGGCATGCGCGACGCTTTGTCGACGCTCGAGCAGCTGTCGGTCTTTGGTAACGGCTCGGTGACCATCGACGATGCTCGCTCGCTTTTAGGCGAGGTGGCGGGGTCGGTGCTCGCTGAGTTTGCCCGCGCCATCGCTGCCCGCGATGTGGCGGCGCTTTTTGCCCTCGTGCGCGAGCAGGTAGATGAGGGCGGCGACCTCATGGAGCTCACGCGCGATCTGATCGCGCATCTGCGCGACGTATATATGGTGCGTGTTGCCGGGGCGCGCCGCGAGGTGGTAGACGCAACGCCCGAGGAGATCACGGCGCTATCAGACGAGGCGGCGCTCTTTGAGGGGCCGGACCGTTTGGCGCGCACCCTGACCGTGCTTGATGACGCGGCGCTCGAGATGCGCTCCGCCGCCGATACGCGCCTCGTGCTCGAGATTGCGCTCACGCGCCTTGCGCGACCGGAGTCCGACCTCACGCTCGAGGCTCTTGCCGACCGTCTTGACCGCATTGAGGCGCAGCTTGCCGCCGGCGTCCCGTCGGCGCCACTCGACGCCGGTGCCGCGGCAGCGATGATGGGGCGCGCGCAGACAAAGATCCAGCCAGAGGCGCGGGAAAACGTTCAGGTAAAGCCCCCGGCGATGCCTCAGACTAAGCCGCAGACGATGCCTCAGGCAAAGCCTCCTGTGGCGGCTCCGGTGAAGCCCGCCGTTGCCGCTTCGGCAAAACCCGCGGCGGCGTCGGCAAAACCTGTTGTCACCGCTCCCGCTCAGCCCGCTCCCGTTGCCCCGGCCGCTTCATCGTCCGTCGCGCCCGCGCCGTCGGACGCGCCGGCTGCTGCCCCGGCGGCCCCCGTTGCTCCGGCACCTTCCGTCGCCGCCGCTCCCGCGCCGTCGGCGCCCTCAGCGCCCACGTCCGCGGTAGCTGCTGAGCCCGCATCGTCTGCTCCCGCCGCAGCGGCGAACGCTGGCGAGCTCCAGCGTCGGTGGGCCGAGGTGGTGCGCCGCGTTACGGCCGCCCAGCCCTCGCGCGGAGCGCTCCTGCAGAGCTCGCGCGCTAAAAGCGACGATGGGGACGTGCTCACAGTGGCCTTCCCGGCAGGCTCCGGCTTTGCTATCAAGATGCTCGGCCGGGCTGACTCCGAGGCGGCTGTCCATCCTGTCGTGGCATCGGTATTTGGCCCGCGCAAGGTCGTATACGTGATGGGCGACGCCCCGAGCGCGACAGCCCCGGCCGCCTCTCCTGCGCCCGCCGCTTCCGCCAAACCGGCCGCTCCGGCGCCCGAGCCCGCTGCTTCCGCACCCGTTGCCGCCGCCCCCGCGCCTGCACCCGTTGCCGCTCCCGAACCGACGTCCCAGGCGCCTAGCTCTCCGGCTCCCACGCCCGAGGCGCCTGTCGTTTCCCCAACGTCTGCGCCGGAGGCGGCGTCGACGCCCTCGCCCGAGGCGCCTGCTCCCTCTTCAACTTCCGCGGCTCAGCCCTCGCCTAAGGTCGCGCCGGCCCCACGGACGACGTCTCCCGGCTTCGTGCCGTTTGCCGGCAGCGACGCCCCTGCTCCCGCACCCGCGGCGGACCAGACGAGTGGCCCCACGATCGTCCCGGAGCCCACGGTTGACGAGGACCGGCGGGCATGGGAGGACGAGGCCGTTCCCTACGACGACGCGTTTATCGCTGGGTTTGAAGAGGACGAGGACCTTCCTCCCTTTGACATGCCTGCTCCCGAACCCGCGGCGCCAGCTCCCTCGGCGCCTTCCGCAGCGCCAGAGTCGTCGACGCCGGCTGCCGCTCCGGCTGCCCCCGCTGCTGTCCCGGCTGCCCCCTCGACTCAGGCTCCTTCCGCGCCGGCTGTGTCCGCGCAGCCCGACTTTGACGCACAGGCGGTCTTCAACCACGCCGCCCCTGCGGCGGAGATTCCCGAGACCTCCGAGGACGCCATGAAGCTTTTGGGCGACGTCTTTGGTACAGGGGTCGTTATTCATCAAGAGTAGAGATGCCGGGGCGCGCTGCCGGAGGGCGGCGCTTCGTGGTACGATGCACCAGCACAACAGCTAAAACGCCGCCCTACGCGGCCCTATACGAGGAGATTCGCATGCCCAATATGAACATGCAGCAGATGATGAAGCAGGCTCGCAAGATGCAGGAGCAGCTGGCTGCCGCGCAAGAGAACCTCTCCCAGGTCACGGTCGACGCTTCCGCAGGCGGCGGGATGGTCAAGGTGACCATGAACGGCGAGATGCAGCTCACCTCCATCAAGATCGATCCCGAGGCGCTCGACCCCGCCGACGTGGAGATGTTCGAGGACATGATCGTGGCCGCGGTAAACGAGGCCAGCCGCGGCGTTGCCGAGACCGCCAACCGCCAGATGAGCGCCATCACCGGCGGTCTCAACATCCCCGGCATGCCGTTCTAGTTGTATTGAAGCGGGGGAGTCGCCGTGGCCGCCAACCAGAGTCTGCAGAAGCTGCTTGATGAGCTTGGGCGCCTGCCGGGCATAGGCCCCAAGAGCGCGCAGCGCATCGCCTATCACCTCCTCGAGGCGGATGCCGAGGAAGCCCGTCGCCTTGCCGAGGCGATCCTCGAGGTTAAAGAGGAAGTGCACTTCTGCAGCCGTTGCTTCAATTACGCCACGGCAGACGAATGCCCCATCTGCCAGGACTCCACGCGTGACCGCACGCGTATCTGCGTGGTCGCCGAGCCGCGTGACGTGACCGCTATCGAGCGCACCGGTTCCTACCGGGGGCTCTACCATGTGCTCGGGGGCGTCATCAGCCCTATGGACAAGATCGGCCCTGAGCAGCTGCACGTCCGCGAGCTCCTTGCGCGTCTTGCCGAGGAGGAGACGGAGGAGGTCATCCTCGCCACGAATCCCAACGTAGAGGGCGAGGCCACGGCAAGCTACCTGGCGCTCACCATCAAGCCGCTCGGCATCGCGGTGAGCCGTCTTGCGAGCGGCCTCCCCGTGGGGGGCGACCTGGAATACGCCGATGAGCTCACGCTCGGCCGCGCCATCGAGGCACGCCGCACGCTGTAGCCAAGGCTGCTTGCGCGTGGGTGTCGCGCGGCCAACGTATGCGCGCAAGTGCGCGCCCGATATACCCGACAGGGACCGTTCGCTAGCTTGAATCCGCCGTTCACCGATGCAAGAATCGCGTGCGGCGCGTTCGGAACGATGGTATAAACAGATAAGTAAACAGTATTGCAATTTGTTTAGTGCGAGGTGTCCCATGCACAAGGTAAGCGTACGCGAGATTAGCCGTGCTACCGGCTTCTCGCCGGCAACGGTCTCTAACGCCCTCAATCACAAACGCAACGTGAGCGAGGAGACAGCCGAGAAGATTCGCGCCGCCGCCAAGGCTATGGGCTACCAGCACCCCTCCCAACTCGACGCCATCACGTTCGTGCTCGCCCGCAAGACCGGCGCCATCGTGGACGAGAGCACGTTTCACCCCTCGGTCATCGAGGGTGTGGAGCGCCAGGCTCGCCGCCACGGCATGGGCACCGCTTTTGTCTCGCTCGATTTCTCTGACCTCAATGCCGTGCGCCCACAGGTGGCGGCGCTTGTGAGCGACCCTTCTGCCGCAATTGTGCTGCTCGGTACCGAGCTCGGCGAGGAGGACTACGAGCTTTTCCGCGATAGCGCGGCGCGCCTTGTGGTGCTCGACGGCTGGAGCGACCGGTTTGATTTTGATGCTGTCGTCATGGCCAACGAGGGTTCGGCGCTGCGCGCGGTCCGCTACCTCACTGAGCGCGGGCACAAAAAGATCGGCTATCTTTCCGGTGACTTCCGCATCCAGAACTTCCGCGCACGCGAGCGCGGCTTCTTCCGCGCGCTTGACGAGGCGGGTCTGGGTTTCGACCCCCTGTGGCGTATCGAGCTCGGCACCACGCTCGAGCGTGCGTACGAGGACATGAAGGCAAAACTCGCCAACATCCCGCAGGCCAACTTGCCGACGGCGTTTTTTGCCGACAACGACGTGCTCGCCGTGGGCGCCCTGCGTGCGCTTGCCGAGGCGGGGGTCCGTGTGCCCGAGGATGTTTCGATCATCGGCTTCGATGACCTTTCCATCGGCGCGTTCTCCACGCCGCCGCTTAGCACCGTACATGTGCTTAAGCACGAAGTGGGCGAGATTGCGGTGCGTCGTCTGGTGGGCAATGTCAACAACCCCAAGAACTACACGTGCAAGACGCTCGTGAGCACCTACTTTGTGGAGCGCAAGAGCGTCTGCGAGCGCTAGGGCATTCCTTCCGCTCGAAAACATGCCGAAGTAAGTGGCTCTCGTCGATTCCGTTGTAGAGCTCTCTAGTAAACTAAAGTATACGCTGGCGTTTTATGACCTAGCGTGGCTGCGCCGCGCAGACCGTAACGCAAGAGTCGCGCAGCCCACGTACTTCGTGCATTTTTGGCACATCGAAGCTGTGGGTGAGTTATCCCGCCGGTTCGAGTTCAGTCTGGGGAGCCAGGCTTTTAGCCGATACCGCGAGGGGTGTTGCCCCATCGGTCGCATGCCCCTCTTTGTAGACAACGCGTAGACGAATATCGTCGTTGCCGTTCACCTTGTTTATACGACCGTTTACCTTAATCTTTGGCATAATGGGTATACGAAAGTGTAAAACGTTTAGTTGACAGTGTTCGAACCATGGGACCGGTGGCTCGCGCGCGAGTGCGCGGGCCGTGTCAGAAGGGGAGCGTCATGAACGTCGCCGCATCTAAGCCTCATATCAAACTCGGATACGTACCCACGCGCCGGAGCATCTTCTCCGCGCCCGATGCCATCAAGTTCCGCGGCCTCACCGCCGAGCGCCTCACCGAGCTGGGCGTCGACTTCGTCGATATCGACGATGTGAACGAGGAGGGCCTGCTTTTCGACGACTCCCACATTCAGCCCATCGTCGACAAGTTCCGTGCCGCGGGTGTCGACGGCATCATGCTCTGCCACGCCAACTTCGGCACCGAGTACCTCTGCGCCCGCCTTGCGCGCGAGATGGGTCTCCCCGTGCTTCTGTGGGGCCCGCGTGACGAGCGCCCCGAGCCGGACGGAACGCGCCTGCGCGACACCCAGTGCGGCCTCTTTGCCACGGGCAAGGTGCTCCGCCGCTTCCAGGTTCCCTTCACCTATATGACCAACTGCCGCCTGACCGACCCGGAGTTCGAGCGCGGCGTCCGCGACTTCCTCGCGGTATGCAACGTGGTCAAGACGTTCCGCCACACGCGCATCCTGCAGATGTCCACGCGTCCTTTCGATTTCTGGACGACGATGGTGAACGAGGGAGAGCTCCTCGAGAAGTTCAACATCCAGCTCGCGCCCGTGCCCATGACCGAGCTCATCCAGGCCGTCCGCGCGGCCGAGGCCGATGAGGCCGGTCTTGCCGAGACCCTTAGCTGGATCGGCGAGCACATGAAGATCGAGATCACCTCCGAGCAGACCCGCACGGTCGCGGCGCTCGCCAACGGCATGAAGGTGCTTATCGACAAGTACGGCTGCAACGCCGGCGCCATCCAGTGCTGGAACGCACTCCAGGACGAGCTCGGCATCATGCCCTGCGCCGCCAACGCGATCCTGAACGAGATGGGTATCCCCATCGTTTGCGAGACCGATATCCACGGCGCCATCTCGGCGCTTCTGGTCGAGGCAGCCGACATGGGTGAGACCCGCAGCTTCTTTGCCGACTGGACGGTGCGCCACCCCGATAACGAAAACGGCGAGCTTTTGCAGCACTGCGGCCCCTGGCCGTGCTCGGTTGCCTGCGAGACGCCGCGCCTCACCTATCCGCTCGCGTTCGACCACCCCGGCGCGCTCACCGCGGAGGCCAAGCACGGCGAGCTCACCCTCGCGCGCTTTGACGGCGACAACGGCGAGTACTCGCTGCTGCTCGGTAACGCCCGCGGTATCGACGGCCCCAAGGGCATGGGCACCTACCTCTGGATTGAGGTGGAGAACCTGAAGCGCCTCGAGGCCAAGATCGTCGAGGGCCCCTACATCCACCACGTGGTGGGCATCCATCAGAACGTGGTGCCGGTGCTCTACGAGGCCTGCAAGTACCTCGGCATTACCCCCGATTTCTACGATCCCATCGAGGAGGATGTCCGCGCCTACCTCCGCGGAGAATAGGAGAGATTCATGGCTGAGAACTTTGAGCAGCTGCGCTGGCAGCTGCGCCAGGACGCCGTCGACATCATCGTCGCGGGCGGCGGCGGGCACATCGGCGGCGACATGAGCGTGCTCGACGCGCTTATGCTGCTCTACGGCAAAATCATGAACGTGGGTCCCGATAAGCTCGAAGACCCCGAGCGCGACCGCTTCCTGCTTTCCAAGGGCCACGCCATGGAGGCGTACTACGCCGTGCTCTGCCACTATGGCTACCTCGACCTCGAGGACGTGAAGGCGCGCTTCTCCAAGTTTGGGAGCCCCTACATCGGTCACCCCAACAACAAGCTGCCCGGTATTGAGATGAACTCCGGTTCGCTTGGCCACGGGCTGCCCGTGGGCGTGGGCATGGCGCTCGCCGGCAAGATGGACGGTCGCGCATACCGCACCTATGTGGTCATGGGCGACGGCGAGCTTGCCGAGGGTTCCATCTGGGAGGCCGCCATGGCGGGCGCGACCTACGGGCTCGACAACCTCTGTGCGGTGATCGACCGCAACCACCTGCAGATCAGCGGCAACACCGAGGACGTCATGCACGCCGATAGTCAGGAGGAGCGCTGGGCTGCCTTTGGGTGGCACACCGTGTGCGTGAACGGTAACGACCTCGCCGCGCTCGAGGCCGCCTTTGCCGAGGCTGCTGCCACCAAGGGCCGCCCCACCGCGATCATTATGGACACCGTGAAGGGTCTCGGCAGCCCGGTGATGGAGAACAAGGCGGGCTGGCACCATCATCTGCCCAACGACGAGGAGTACGCGCAGATCACGGCAGACCTTGCGGCGCACGCCGATGCCGCTGCAACGGGCGAGGTCTTTGTGCCCGAGCTTGACTTTACGGTCGAGCGTGCCGGTGCGAAGGCGCCCGTGGCCGCGCTTGCGGGACGCGCCGGCGCCGACGCTCCCGCCCCTGCGGCAGACTGCCCGGTAAACCCTGCTCGTAAGGAGGCCTAAGCGATGGCTAAGACAAAGGCAAACAAGCAGGTCATCTGCGAGGTCCTTATGGAGGCCGCCGCAGCTGGCGACCGCGACGTGGTGGTCGTTTGCTCCGACTCGCGCGGCTCGGCCTCGATGACGCCGTTTTTTGAGACGTATCCCGAGCAGGCCGTGGAGGCCGGCATTGCCGAGCAGGACGCCGTCGGTATGGCGGCGGGCCTTGCCGCCTGCGGCAAAAAACCGTGGGTCGCATCTCCGGCGTGCTTCCTCACCACGCGCAGCTACGAGCAGACCAAGGTCGACTGCGCCTACTCACGCACCAACGTCAAGCTGCTCGGCATCTCGGGCGGCGTCTCCTACGGCGCGCTCGGTATGAGCCACCACTCCGCGCAGGACATCGCCGCTATGGCCGCCATCCCCGGTATGCGCGTCTACCTCCCCTCGGATGAGTGGCAGACCGAGAAGCTCACCCGCGCCCTCATGGCGGACGACCAGTGCGCCTACATCCGCGTGGGCCGCAACGCCGTGGCGGACGTGTACACGGCAGACAACTGCCCCTTTGAGATGGACCGCGCCACATGGCTGCGCGAGGGCGCGGACGTTGCGATCATCGCCTGTGGCGAGATGGTGCGCCCCGCGCTCGACGCGGCCGAGGTCCTTGCTGCCGAGGGTATCGAGGCGACCGTTATCGACATGTACTGCGTAAAGCCGCTCGATGTGGACGCTGTGGTGCGCGCCGCAACCGGAGCGCGCGCCGTGGTGACGGTGGAGGAGGTGGCGCCCACCGGCGGCCTCGGCTCCATGGTCGCGCAGGTGCTGGGCGCCTCGTGCCCGTGCCCGCTTACGTGCCTGTCGCTGCCGGATACGCCCGTTATCACGGGCACCTCGCCGGAGGTCTTTGCCCACTACGGGCTCGACGCTGCAGGCATTGCCAAAGCGGCGCGTGAGACGCTGGCGCGCGCGTAAGGAACCGCTGATAGTCGCCGCTCTTTCCGTCGGTATCGGTGCTCTCGACGTCTTGAGGAGAGCTGGGCGTGAGAATCAGTACGCTTCTGACGTTTAGAGGGCCTAAATCGTCAGAAACGTACGGATTTCTGCTCGCGCCCCGGCAAAAACATGCGGTTTTGTTCACGTTTCTATTCTGAGGAGGGCCTATGGGCCGCTACATCATCGGCATCGATCAGTCGACGCAGGGCACCAAGGCTCTGCTGGTGGACGAGGCAGGGCGCCTCGTGCATCGCGCCGACCGCAGTCACGAGCAGAAGGTGAACGAGGACGGCTGGGTGAGCCATGACCCGGCAGAGATTGCAAAGAACGTCCTCGCCGTGGCGCGCGCCGTCGTCGAGGAGCAGGGGATCGACCCTGCCGAGGTCGCGGGCATTGGCATCTCCAACCAGCGTGAGACCACCGTGGCATGGGACGCGCGCACCGGCGAGCCCATCTGCGACGCCATCGTGTGGCAGTGTGCCCGCGCCCAAGAGGTGTGCGACCGCATCGCGCAGCGCGAGGGCGCGGCGGACATCATCTGCGAGCGCACGGGGCTCGCGCTTTCGCCCTATTACCCGGCTGCCAAGATGACGTGGATTCTGGAGAACGTGCCGGCGGCGCGCGAGCTTGCGCGCGAGGGCGCGCTGCACCTGGGTACCATCGACGCGTGGGTGGTCTGGACGCTCACGCACGGGGCGGAGTTCCGTTGCGACTATTCCAACGCGAGCCGAACACAGCTCTTCGACATCGAGAAACTCAAGTGGTCGACTCGCTGCTGCCGTCTTTTTGGTATTGACCCCGCGTGGCTGCCCGAGGTGACCGACTCCGACGCCTGCTTTGGCATGACCGACCTCGACGGGTTTTTGCCCGCACCGGTGTCCATCCACGGCGTTATGGGCGACTCCCATGCGGCGCTCTTTGGCCAGGGTTGCTACGCATCCGGCCAGGCAAAGGCCACCATGGGCACGGGTTCGAGTGTGATGATGAACGTCGGCAGCGAGCTTACGCGCTCGACCGCGGGTCTTTCGAGTTCGCTCGGCTGGCGCCGTCACGGCAAGACCGTCTATGTGCTCGAGGGCAACATCAACTACGCGGGCGCGGTCAAGACGTGGCTGCGCGATGACATGGAGATGATTGAGGGCCCGGCCGAGACGACCGACCTCTGCTTTGCGGCAAATCCTGCGAGTCGCGTGTACCTGGTGCCTGCGTTCACGGGGCTCGGTGCGCCGCATTGGCATGCCGAGACGCGCGGTGCGGTCTTTGGCATGACGCGCACCACGGGACGTGCCGAGTTTGTGCGCGCCACGGTGGAATCGATCGCGTTCCAGATCTTCGACGTGGTCGATGCCATGCAGCGCGACTCCGGCGTGAGTCTGGCCGAGCTCCGTGTCGACGGCGGCCCCACGCGCGACTCCTACCTCATGCAGTTTGTGGCCGATATGCTGCGCGTGCCCATCGTAGCGGCGGGCAATGACGAGATGAGCGGCCTTGGTGCGGCTTGGTGCGCCGGCATTGCGCTTGGTCTCTATCCCGAGGACGTTGCACACAGCGTGGCGCCCCGTGCGAATTGGGACGCCAAGATGCACGAGAACGACCGGACCGCCCGCATCAAGGGCTGGCGCCGTGCCGTTAAGGCGGCTATTGCCTTCGCGGGGTAGAAGCGACACCTCTCAGGAACGGGCCCCGGGGTATTCCCCTGGAAAACGTCCTCGACGCTGCGTGTCTGCGGAATGTTTTCCAGGGGAATACCCCCGGGCCCTTCTGGTCGAGCGTCGTTTGGGAGCAAGAAGATGGCCGCACGCGGCATTTTGGTTCAGACCGGCTTTTACCGGTAGCCCTCCCACAAGGGCAGCGGGAAGAGTACGTCCTCAAAACGCGCCCATTCGGCTTCGTAGTCGATCTCGTCCGGACGGGCGAGCCAGCGGCCCTCGAGGCCGTACATGGCGGCAAGGGCAACCGACAACGTAAGGCTGGCATCAACGCCCTCAGGTACCGACCAGTCGTGCTTGCCCGCTTCTCGCTCCGTTACCCGGCGCGTGCGGTCAACAAAGTATTCGTGCGCGGGGTGGGTACGAGAAATCGACTCGGTATTAAGGGTCTGAAAGAGCATCACCATTTCAGGCTGGTGGGCGTTTTCCGCCACGATGAGGCGCATGTATTCGGGAATCTTGGGGCGCTTGCCAAACAATGCACCACCGGGTTCAAAGAGCGAGAAATAGTCGCTGTCCGTGCTCGTGCGGTCGTAGTAGTGCTCGACGACCTCGAACAAAAGACCCTCTTTGTTGCCCACGTAATGCAGAACGCCCGCCTGCGTGATGCCCACCTTGTTGGCGACCGCCTGCAGCGACATGCCGTTGTAGCCGCGCTCGTTGATGATGTCCACGGCCGCGAGCACGATCTCGTGCAGGCGCTCCTCGGCAGCGTCCGAGCGCTTTTTGCTGGAAACAACGGGCGGTTGCTTTTTGGCGGTGGCCATGGCCGGTCTCCTTACGCACAGGGGGTTAAAGATGGGTAACGCGTGCAACCAGCGTAGCACATAACTACTTACTAACCACTAACCGAATGATTACGACCGTTCACCGCCACTAGGGGGTCCGTTTTCGCGGAGGAGCGTATATTGCAGTCGAAATTACTTACTAGTTAGTAAGTAATCAGCAATTTGAGGACGCGAAAGGCGTCGGGGCGGTCAGTCCCCAATCGCCCCGACGTCGACGCTCCTCCGCACGGTGCGGGTGAAACGCCCGCGGAAGAAGGGAGAGGCTATGGCTCAGAACAGCGCCACAGCAGCGGTGGACCCCAACACCATCGCACCGGACACGGGCAAGCCCATGTCCAAGTCCACGTTCTATCGTTTCTGCATCGGCTTTATCATCTTCGGCGTCATGTGGATGATGTCCGGCACCATCGGCTCCGCGGTTCTGCTGCCGCAGCGCTTCAACGACCTGTTCCCGGGCAATTCCGAGGCTGTGCTTGGCTCCATGCAGGCAGCGGGCAGCATCTTCGCCCTCATCTCTAACCTCGTCTTTGGTGCGCTTTCCGACGCATGTCGCTCGCGCTTTGGTCGCCGCTCGCCCTGGATCGCCATCGGCGGCATCTTCACTGGCGCTGCCTTCTGGTTCACCTCGGTCCAGACGACGGTCTCTGGCATCGTCATCGGTTGGTCCGCACTTCAGGTCGGTCTGAACTGCATGCTCGCGCCCGCCGTGGCCGTGCTCTCCGACCGCGTCCCGCTTAACCGCCGCGGCACCATTTCGGCCTTCTACGGCGCTGGCGCCACCTGCGGCCAGTCCATCGGCACCATCATCGGCTCTGCGTTCATCACCAATCCCATCCCCGGCTTCCTCTTTGGCACCGTGTCCTGGCTCTTCACCGGCATCATCGTGCTGCTCATTTGGCCGCGTGAGAAGTCCGCTAAGGACGAGACCTCCGGCGAGCCCTTCAGCATCGTGCGCCTGCTCAAGAGCTTCATTCCGCCCACCAAGAACTGCCGCGACTTCTACGTCGCTCTCGTGGGCCGTCTGCTCTTCATCTTTGGTTACTTTGTCATCACCGGCTATCAGCTCTACATCCTGCAGCGCTACATCGGCCTCGACGACGTTGCTGCCGCCGGCGTGCTCTCCACGATGTCGGTCATCATCATGGTCGTGTCGCTCGTGACCTCGCTCATCTCCGGCGTGATCTCCGACCGCATCGGTAAGCGCAAGCCGCTCATTGCCGCCTCGTCGTTCATCATCTGCATCGCTTTTGCTGTGCCGTGGCTCATGCCCTCTGCTATGAGCATGTACATCTTCGCTGCGCTCTCCGGCTTTGGCTACGGCATCTACTCCGCTGTCGACCAGGCGCTGAACGTCGACGTCCTGCCCTCCAAGGAGGAGGCCGGCAAGGACATGGGCATCCAGAACCTCGCCAACACGCTCGGCCAGGCTGTTGCCCCCGCTGTCACCTCGGGTATTGTTGCCAGCACCGGTTCGTACTTCCTGACCTTCCCGGTCGCGATCGCGCTCGTTCTCGCCGGCGTTGTCTTCATTATGATGGTGAAGAAGGTCAAGTAACTTCGTTCGGCCCGCCGCCGCGGGCGTGCGCTCGCGGCGGCTTTCCGGGCGGCGCCCGGACCGTTTGAGAGAGGAGCTCAGCTATGCAGACCGTTGAGCAGTATCGCGTACTCGACCTCGTGCTCGAGGGTACAGCAGAGGGCAACCCCTATGCGGATGTCACGCTGACGGCGACGTTTGAGCGCGCCGACGGCACCGACGCCGTCGAGGTTCGCGGCTTCTACCGTGGCGAGGGGCGCTACGGTATCCGTTTCATGCCGCGTTCCGCCGGCACGTGGACCTACCGCACCACGTCGAGCGACCCCGCGCTTGCGGGCATCACCGGCGAGGTAGAGGTCACGCCCGCAAGCGAGGGCAACCACGGCCGCGTCCTTTTGACCCGCGACGTCAAGCATGGCGACACGCCCTTTGACACCCACGGCGACAACACGTTCTCCTACGAGGACGGCACGCGCTTTCTGCCCTTTGGCACCACCGCCTACGCCTGGACCAACCAGGAGCCGGAGTGCCAGGAGCAGACGCTCGAGACGCTCGCCCACGCGCCCTTTAACAAGATCCGCATGTGCATCTTCCCCAAGTTCTACGACTACAACCTCGAGAATCCGGCGATGTATGCGTACGAGGGCTCGATCGAGGAAGGCTTTGACCACACGCGTTTCTATGAGCCGTTCTGGGAGAACCTCGACCAGCGCATTGCCCAGCTGGACGAGCTCGGCATCCAGGCCGACATCATCCTGCTGCACCCCTATGACAAGCCCGAGTGGGGCTTCTCCAAGATGACTCGCGACGAGGACGCCTTCTACCTGTCCTATGTGGCGCGTCGCTACAGCGCCTTCCGGAACATCTGGTGGAGCCTTGCCAACGAGTTTGACCTCATGCCGTGGAAGCCGGTTGAGGATTGGGACCAGTACGCGCGCATCGTTATGGCAAACGACCCGTACGGTCATTTGCGGAGCATCCACAACTGCCGCACGCTCTTTGATCACAGCCACCCGTGGATCACGCACGTGAGCTGGCAGCGCTGCGACCTGCAGCGCACCGCCGAGTGCGTGACGGAGCTGCGCGCCGCCTACGGCAAGCCGGTCCTGGTGGACGAGGTCGGCTACGAGGGCAACGTCACCTGGGGCTGGGGCAACCTCACCGCTCAGGAGGAGACGCGCCGCTTCTGGGAGGGGTGCCTGCGCGGCGGGTACGTCACCCACGGCGAGACCTTTGTGGACCGCGGTCCCAAGATCTGGTGGGCGCACGGCGGTAAGCTCTACGGCGAGAGCCCGGAGCGCATTGCGTTTTGCCGTAAGTTCATGGAGAGCCTGCCGGAGGATATGGACCTGGTGCCGTATGAGAAGGGCTTCTGCCTGGGCACCATGAACTGGGATATTGCCTGCATGGCCAACGACTGGAGCGAGGGCGCCGACGACGTGGTCATGTACTTTGGCTTCTTCCGCCCGGCGTACCGCGACCTTACCCTGCCCGAGGGCAAGACCTACACGATCGACGTGGTGGACACGTGGAACATGACGGTCGAGACCCTGCCGGGCACCTACGAGGGCCAGGTGCGCGTGGATCTGCCGAGCCGTCAGTACATGCTGCTGCACATCAAGGCGGTCGACAAGGCTGCGTAAGACAGCTTTTGGAGGGGGTGGTCGGCGCGAGACGGCCGCCCCTTTTCACGTTTTTCAGGTATTCAATAATCTTGCCGAGAAGGGTCGCGTAGCCTTCTGGGTGATGAGACGCTAACCTGCGATTTTAGAAGCAAGGGAAATGCCTCTACATGCTGGGCCGCCCTCAGATTATTGAATAATTGAAAAAGCAATCTCACAGCTTGGAGAAAGGCGCCGGACGTGCACGGGAATGCATGGATTTGAGGCGCAAACAAACGGCGCTACGCCGGTGAAGCAGGGGAGGGGT
>CAUGVQ010000038.1 GCA_959602875.1 uncultured Collinsella sp.
GGTAGACGTAGCTGCGGCCGGAGAGCGGGTCGCGGATGGCGCCGCCGATGCAGGTCGCCGCGCCGCCGAAGGGCTCGATCTCGGTCGGGTGGTTGTGGGTCTCGTTCTTGAAGAGGAAGAGCCAGTCCTCATCCGTACCGTTGACGTCGACTTTGACCTTGACGGTGCAAGCGTTGATCTCCTCGGACTCGTCGAGGCCGGTGAGCTGCCCTGTGTGCTTGAGCCACTTGGCACCGAGGGTACCCATGTCCATGAGGCAGACGGGCTTCTCGTCGCGGCCGAGCTCATGGCGCATTTCGAGATAGCGGTCAAAGGCTGCCTGCACGACCTCGTCGTCGATCGTAACGTCGTCGAGCACCGTGCCAAAAGTGGTGTGGCGGCAGTGGTCGGACCAGTAGGTGTCGATCACGCGAATCTCGGTGATGGTGGGGTCGCGGTCCTCGGAGGCAAAGTACTCCTGGCAGAAGCGAAGGTCGGCGTCGTCCATGGCAAGGCCGCGCTCGGCGATGAACGCGGCGCGGGCGGCCTCGTCCATCGCACGGAAACCATCGAGCACCTCGACGGGCTCGGGCTCGGGGATCTCGGTCGTGAGCGTGTCGCGCAGCGCCAGGTCGCACTCACGGGACTCGACCGGGTTGATGACGTAGTGCTTGATGGCCTCCACGGTCTCGGGCGCGAGGTTGCCCGAGATCACGTAGAGCTTGGCGCAGCGCACAGTCGGGCGCTCGCCCTGGGAGATAAGCTGCACGCACTCGGCGGCGGAGTCGGCGCGCTGGTCAAACTGGCCGGGGAGCGCCTCGACCGCAAAGGCGGTGAGCGCAGGCGCGGTGACCGAGATGCCCTTGCCCGTGCCCGCGGCGCCAATCGTCACGCCCTCGATGGCGAGCTCGCGGCAGGCGGTGTCGACCTGGGGCTCGCTGAACACCACAGGGATGCAGCGCTCAAAGAGCGCCTCGTCGATGCCCTCGACGTCGTAGACGTTCACGATGCGCAGGCTCGCCTCTGCAGGCAGGCCATCGGCGATGACAGTGCGCAGCTCAGCCAGAAGCTGGTGCGCCTCC
The DNA here is from genome assembly GCA_959602875.1 of uncultured Collinsella sp. Taxonomy (GTDB): domain Bacteria; phylum Actinomycetota; class Coriobacteriia; order Coriobacteriales; family Coriobacteriaceae; genus Coprousia. Next base: position 1,062 of record CAUGVQ010000038.1, read on the forward strand.
ACATCGAATCCCGGTTTCTTCTCTACATAGATGCGCGAGACCATAGCGCCCCTTCCGTGGGTGTCGTTGCATACCGTCCCCATGATACCAGCGCACGGGGAGCGTATGACCCCCGTGTGGCTCTTTCGCGGAAAACGCGGATGATGCCCGTCGCGGCGGGCTCCCGGGCCCCCGAAAGGTTCCTCGCAAACGTCCTCGGCGCTGCGCGCCTGCGGAATGTTTGCTCGAAATCCTTTCGGGCGCCCGGACGCGTTCTGTGACGGGCGCGTTTCGGGTTCGTGACTGTTCCGTAAGGCAATGCGCGCATGTTCGTCATGCATCTGAACGAGCACTTAAGCTGTGCTTATGTAGGGCTTAATCCGCCGTGGCACGCGTTGACGGTCGATGCGCAGGGTCGTACCTTCACCGGCGAAGCAGGCGAGATGCCGTGCGCATGGCGCGGCGCCTCGCAGAGTTTTCGTTCGGGGCGGAGGGAAACCATGTTCTTTCTCGATGCGGTTGCGCGCTACGTGTCCGAGGTGCCCGGAGTCCCCAGCGTGCGCACTTCAGACGGCGCGCTGATGACTTACGGCGAGCTCTGGGACGCTTCGGGTGCCATTGCGGCGCATCTTTTGGTGGGTGCCGAGGGCCCGGTTGTTATCTTTGGCCACAAGGATCCCCTCATGGTCGCGGGCATGATCGCCTGCATGCGTGCGGGCCGCCCCTACGTGCCGGTCGATCGCCATTCGGTTCCCGCGGGACGCGTCGCCTCCATCGTGCGCCAGCTGGGTGACCCGGTGGTGCTCGACGTTGAGGATGCGTTTCCTGCCGAGGTGCCCGCGCCGCACCGAATCGGGCGCGCCGATATCGAGCTCGCCGTGCATGCGGGCGGGGAGCCCGAAACCCGCCTTGCCATCGCGGGCGAGAACCTCTGCTACATCCTCTTCACGTCCGGCTCTACGGGCGAACCCAAGGGCGTCGCGGTGACGGCGGCGTGTCTCGACAACTTCTGCCGCTGGTCGCTTACGCTTGTGGGAGATCTACGCCCGGGCAGGGTATACCTCGACCAAGCACCGTTCTCGTTTGACCTCTCGGTCTTTGAGCTCGCGGGCGCACTCGCCCAGGGCGGCACGCTCTTCTCACTCACCCACTCGACGCTCGAGAGCGCGGCCAAGAAGGAGCGGGCGCTCGCCACGTCGGGCGTCAATGTGTGGGTCTCCACGCCGTCGTTTGCCGAGCTTTGCCTTGCCGACCCTGCTTTTGACGCATGCCTTCTGGGCTCGCTTGAGACCTTCCTGTTCTGCGGAGAGACGCTCCCGCTCACCTGTGCGCGCGAGCTCGCGCACCGCTTTCCAGCGACGCGCATCTTGAACACCTACGGGCCGACGGAGTCCACGGTTGCGGTGACGGCGGTCGAGGTGGCAGACAAGATGCTCGCCTGCGAGGAGCCGCTTCCCGTTGGCTCGCCGCGCCCGGGTACGCGTCTGCGCATCGTCGACGCGGCGGGCGAGGAAGTCCCGCGCGGCACCTGGGGCGAGGTCGTCATCGAGGGCGACACGGTGGCGGCGGGCTACTTTGGCCGGCCCGACCTCACGGCGGCGGCCTTTGGCGAGGCCGAGCTCGACGGCCGGCGGGTGCGGACGTACCGCACGGGAGACGAGGGCATGCTCGATGCCGCAGGTATGCTCCACTACCGCGGCAGGCTTGATGCGCAGGTGAAGATGAGTGGCTACCGTATCGAGCTCGGCGAGATCGAGGCGCAGCTGCGCCGCATCGCCCACGTGCGCGCCGCGGCGGTGGTTGCCGTCGAGCGCGACGGCCGCGTGCACCACCTTGCCGCCTTCGTGGTGTCTGACGCACCCCGACCCGCGGGGGATTTCCGCGCGGGTCTCGCGCTTAAAGAGGAGCTCAAGCAGGTGCTGCCGCACTACATGGTGCCCCGTACCATCCGTTTTATAGACGCATTGCCGCAGACGCCCAACGGCAAGGTCGACCGCCGGCTGCTTGCCGCTGTTGCCGCTGGCAGGCGAGTGCTCGCACCGGCGGACGACCGGGCGTAGCGGAGGGAGCCATGCAGTTCTATAGCTCGCCATCGTTTTTCTTGGCGCTTACTGCCCTCGCGCTGCCTGCGGTGGTGCTCGGTCTTACCGGCCGCTCCATCAAGCGCTACGGCGAGGCTGCCTCGCTCATCATGCTCGCGTTGCTCTTCTCGGCATCGCCCATGCAGCTTGCATGCTTCGCGGTCTTTGTTGTGGTGGCAGTTGCGGGCACCTTCGCGACGCTTGCGAGCTGGCGCTCGGGCCGCTGCAGCTTGGCGGTCTTTCGCGTGTCGCTCGCCTCTGTGCTCGCACCCCTGGTCCTCTATAAGCTCACGGCTGCCGCGGGTGCGGGTATTGCGGGCTTCATTGGTATCTCGTATGTGACCTTTCGCGCGGTACAGGTTTTGATTGAGATTCGCGACGGCCTCATCGCCGAGCTCACCCTTGGCGACTACCTTTACTTCCTCACGTTCTTCGCGCAGATCACCTCGGGTCCCATCGATCGCTCTCGCCGGTTTCTTTCCGATGCGAACAGCACGCCCGGTCGCCGCGCCTATGCGGACCTTCTCACCCGCGGCATCCTGTTGCTTCTTGCCGGGGCCGTGCTCGAACTCGTACTTGCGACGATGGCCAAGGGCTTTTTTGACCCGGCGTCGGTGCCCACGGGCACGCCGTCGCTCACGGCGCTGCCGGTCGCGGGCGCGGCGCGCGAGGTCGTACGCGCCTATGCCTACGGCGTCTACCTCTTCTTGGACTTTGCCGGCTGCTCGTACATGGCGATGGGCGCGAGCTATTTCTTTGGCATCCGCTGCCCTGTCAACTTCCACTCGCCGTGGCGGGCATGCGACCTCAAGGACTTCTGGAACCGCTGGCACATCACGCTCTCCACGTGGCTGCGCGACTTCGTCTTCATGCGCTTCACCCGCGCCGCTATGCGTCACCGCTGGTTCTCGAGCCGCCTTACCACGGCGTGCGCGGGTTACCTCGTGAACATGGCGCTCATGGGCGCTTGGCACGGCCTTACGGTCGATTACCTCGCCTACGGCCTGTACCACGGCGTGCTTCTGGCGGCGACCGAGGTCTACCAGAAGCGCTCTGCGTTTTACAAACGCCATCGGCGCGAGCGCTGGTATCGGCTGCTCTCGTGGGCAGTCACGCTCCAGCTCGTGATATTCGGTTTTGCGCTGTTCTCCGGACAGCTCACCCAGATTGTAGGAGGGATCATCAATGGCTGAGAACGATAACGATGCGCGCGATCTTGCTGCGCGCGAGGAGAAGATTGCAGACGAGGTCCTCGACCTCATCGGCGAGGTGTGCGACGACGATGCGGTGCGCGACGAGCGCGACCTCGACCTGTTTGAGGCAGGCTTTTTGGACTCGCTTGCCGCCATCGAGCTTCTGGTGGGAATCGAGGAACGCTTTGGGGTGGACATCGCGCCCACGGCAGTGGAGCGCAGTGAGATGAACACGCCAAACAAGATCATCTACCAGATTGCGGTGCGGCTGTGAGCGCCCGGATCCGGGAGTGGTTCTTCTCCGATGCCACCTCCGCTGCCGTTGCCTGGGCGCTTGTCGTGCTCGCGCTTGCCGCTGTGCTCGCGTGGTTCTTTGCGCTCTCGCCCTACGGCGCGCCCGCCGCGCCGGTGTACGCGGAGTTCTAAGGGGAGGGGAGTAGCCGATGGTCAAACGGTTGGTTGCGGTTGGCCTTGCCTGCCTTGTCGCCGTGGGGGCGATGGGCGCGGCGGCGGTGGCGGGCGACTCTGCCCTCGACGCGGCGGCTGGGGCGCGCGTGGCCTATCCCACGTCGGGCGAGGTGTCGAGCTTTGCGTTCATGGCGGACTCGTACAAGGAGCGCCGCGCTGCGGGCACCGAGCCCCTGCCGGTCTTTGGCTCCTCGGAGCTCAACCCGGTGCCCGCCGGTCCCAGCCACCCCGCGGCACTGCTCACCGGCGGCGCCTACGGTATGGACGTCATGACGGTCGGCCGTGCCTTCTGCGAGGACCTCTGGCAGGCAATCGAGGTGGGTGCGCTCGCTACCAAGATGCCCGACGAGGGCCCGCGCAAGATCGTGATCTTCCCGAGTATGCAGTGGTTCATGTGCTACCGCCGGCCTAAAGCGGAGTTTCCCGCGGCGTTTTCCGAGGGCGCGTTCGATGCCTTCATGGGAAACGACCGCATCTCCGGTGCGCTCAAGGAGCGCGTGCTCGCGCGCATGGCCGACTACGGTGTCGACCGGCGTCCCGCGGCGACTCCGCTTGCCGATGCAGTGAACGCGATCGATCATGCGGCGACGGGCGCAGTGAATGATATTCGACTCGGGTTTGACCTTGCGCTCGAAGGCGCGGGGGACGCTTCTGAGGCGGGTACCGCGACGTCTGCTGTGCCTGATGGCCCTGCGTCAACCCCCGCTGATGCCGGGGCGCGCGACGGCGCCCAGGCTACTGCGACGCCTGATGCCGCGTCACTGGATTGGCGGGCGATCTTCGCTGCGGCAAGCAACCGTGCCCGCGAGGCTGCCGCCGGTAACGACCTCGGCCTCAACAGCGACTGGTACAGCAAGAGCTGCAACGCGTGGCTTGCCGGAGCTCAGCGCAGCTGGAAGGTCAAGGGCGACGCATATTTCAGCGCGCAGGAGTTCGAGGACTTTGAGACGCTTCTTCAAGTCTGTCGAGAGGTGGGCGTGGAGCCGCTTGTGGTCATCCAGCCGGTCAAGGGCGCGCTCTACGATCAGACCATCTACAACCGCGGGGTGCGCGCACGGTACTACGATATGATCCGGGGCGCATGCGCCCAGGCGGGCGTTGCCGTGGCGGATTTCTCGTCCCACGAGTACGACCCGTACTTCCTGCGCGATTACTCGCATCCCTCGGACCTCGGCGGCGCCTACTATTCGCAGGCAATCTACACCTTCTACCAGACCGGCAAACCGGCCACCTCGTATCCCCGGTAAGGCCGCGTACAGCCTCCGCGTCACAGCCACATTGGCGAGGATGGCAAATTGACCGCACGACAGCGTTAACGCAGGAGGGCGCCCGAAAGGATTTCGAGCAAACATTCCGCAGGCGCGCAGCGCCGAGGACGTTTGCGAGGAACCTTTCGGGCGCCCTCCGCTTTGCGTCAGCTATTAGTCGTTCTTCTCCGCGCCCTCGCTCCACGCCTCAACGTCCTCGATGCGAATGACGCTTGCCACGCGGTCGACCTCGTCCATACCGTCGAAGATCTTGATGGCGGCGTGCACGTCGCGCTCGAGTGCCTTGTGCGTGAGGAATACGACCGAGCAGGTGGTGCCGTTGCCGTCTTTGAGCTGGTGGATGGTCGAAATGGAGATACCGGCCTTGGCAAAGGCGGAGACCACGGGCGCGAGCGTGCCCACGCGGTCCTCGACCATAAGGCGGATGTAGTAGCGGGTCTCGAGCTCCTCGATGGAGCGCAGGGGAAGCACGCAGTCGTAGGGCTCGACCTCGGGCATGGGGCCCTCGCCGCGGGCGATGGCATCGGCGAGCTCGAGCACATCGCCCACCACGGCGCTCGCGGTGGGGAAAGAGCCTGCGCCCGCGCCGTAGAACATGGTCTCGCCCACGGCGTCGCCCACCACAAAGACGGCGTTCATGGCGCCCGAAACGCCGGCGAGCATATGGTCGGCGGGGATCATAGTGGGGTGCACGCGCACGTCCACGCCCGAGGCGGTGTTGCGCGCGATGCCGAGGAGCTTCACACGGTAGCCGAGCTCGCGCGCCTGGGCGATGTCGGCGGCGGATACGTTGCGGATGCCCTGCATGTAGACGTCGTCGGTGGTGACGCGGGTGTGGAAGGCGATCGACGAGAGGATGGCGACCTTGCTTGCGGCGTCAAAGCCGTCGACGTCTGCCGAGGGGTCGGCCTCGGCGTAGCCCAGGCGCTGCGCGTCGGCAAGTACCTCGTCGTAGTCAAGGCCCTCGGTCTCCATACGGGAGAGCATGTAGTTGGTGGTGCCGTTCAGGATGCCCGCGACGGTGAGAATCTCGTTGCCGGTGAGGGCGTGCTCGAGGGCGTTCACGATGGGGATGCCGCCTGCGGCAGCTGCCTCGCACTTGAGCTGCACGCCGTGCTCTGCCGCGAGGCGCGCGAGCCGCTCCACGTGGCGGCCGAGCAACGCCTTGTTGGCGGTGACTACATGCTTGCCGGCGGCAAAGGCGGCCTCAAAGATCTCGGTCGCGGGGTGCTCGCCGCCGATGAGCTCGACCACGATGTCAACGGCGGGGTCCGCCACAAGCTCGCGCCAGTCGCTCGTGAGGGTGCCGGGTGCGAGCCCCAGCTCGGCCTCGCGCTCGGGACGCATGTCGCAGACGCGGGCGATGGTTAGGTCGATGCCGTAGGCGCGCAGGTACTCCTCGCGGTGGCGCAGGATCGTGCGCGCGGTGCCGCCGCCCACGGTGCCGAGGCCGATGATGCCCACGCCCACGGTGCGTGCGGTCTTGTCTGTAGCGGCGGTCATGGCATGTCTCCTTTGCGGTCGAGTGCCGGATATGCTCGGGCGCCGCGCGCCGGTGCGGCGTCGCGGGGTATTCGTCTTGCCAACCCTAGGGGACCGGCGGCACGACCGCACACCGACCTCCGCCTGAAACCAAGATGTAACATGGCTTCTACGCTGCGGGTTGTCTTTAAAGCGCAGGTAGACTTTACCATAATGGTGTGCGCCGCGCGGGCGGGCGCCGCGAGGCGGCCTGCTTGGCGTGTTTGACCTTACCAACTCTCCAAAAAACGAGTAAGGTTATCGTCACCGCTATTGCTCGGGCGATGGCGCGTATATCACCAACCGTCAGCACGCACGCGCTATGGCAGGCGCGATTAAGGGAAGGAGCGTCGCATGACCAACATGAATTTCAACCCCCAGATGAGCCGTCGTACCCTCATCGCCGGCGCTACCGCGCTCGGCGCCGCCGGCATCCTCGCCGGTTGCTCGGGCGACGGTGACACCGCCCCCGCGGCCGGCGCCTTTAAGATCGGCGGCATCGGACCCACCACCGGTGGCGCCGCCATCTACGGCAACGCCGTCAAGAACGGCGCCCAGATCGCCGTCGACGAGATCAACGCCGAGGGCGGCGACGTCCAGTTCGAGCTGAACTTCCAGGATGACGAGAACGACGCCGAGCGCTCCGTCAACGCCTACAACAACCTCAAGGACTGGGGCATGCAGATCCTCGTCGGTACCGTCACCACCACCCCGTGCGTGGCCGTCTCCGCCGAGACCAACACCGACAACCTCTTCCAGCTGACTCCGTCCGGTTCTTCGACCGACGTCATCGGCGGCTTTGAGGATGCTGATGGCAACATCTCCATCCCGCGCAAGGAGAACGTCTTCCAGATGTGCTTTACCGACCCCAACCAGGGTGCGGCATCCGCGCAGTACATCTCCGAGCAGCAGCTCGGCACCAAGATCGCCATCATTTACAACATCTCCGACACCTACTCCACGGGCATCTACAACAGCTTCAAGGCTGAGGCCGCCGACCTCGGCCTCGAGATCGTGTCCGAGACCTCGTTTACCGAGGACAACCAGACCGACTTCTCCGTCCAGCTGAACGACGCCAAGAACGCCGGCGCCGACCTCGTGTTCCTGCCCATCTACTACACCCCGATCTCGCTTCTGCTCACGCAGGCCAACCAGATGGGCTACGCGCCCAAGTGGTTTGGCGTCGACGGCATGGACGGCCTGCTCACCGTTGAGGGCTTCGATACCTCGCTTGCCGAGGGCTGCATGCTCCTGACGCCGTTCGTCGCCACCGCCGAGGATGAGGCCACCAAGGCCTTCGTCGGCACCTACAACGAGAAGTTCGGCGAGACCCCCAACCAGTTCGCCGCCGACGCCTACGACTGCGTCTACGCACTCAAGCAGGCCATCGAGACCGCTGGTGTCTCCGCCGACGCTGACTTCACCGAGATCTGCGACGCGCTCGTTGAGACCTTCACCTCGTCCGACTTTGCCTTTACCGGCCTCACCACCGCCGGCGAGGAGGCCACGTGGGCCGATACCGGTGAGATCTCCAAGCAGCCCATGGGTATGGTCATCCAGGGCGGCGTCTACATGCCGCTCGACGCGTAAGCTCGCGTCCGACCGGCTCTGACGCCTAGATTCGGGCGGAGACCACCGCGCGCACGGTGGTCTCCGCTTTTCACATGGAAGGAGGGGACGTGGAAGTTCTCACCAACCTCATCAACGGTATGAGTTTGGGCAGCGTCTACGCCATCATCGCGCTCGGGTACACCATGGTGTACGGCATCGCCAAGATGCTCAACTTCGCCCACGGCGACGTCATCATGGTCGGCGCCTACATCTGCTTCTGCGCCGTGAGCTACCTGGGGCTGCCCGCCATTGCCGGTGTGGCGCTCTCGGTTGTGGGTTGCACCGTGCTCGGCATCGTGGTCGAGCGCCTCGCCTACAAGCCGCTGCGCAACGCTCCCAGCTTGAACGTGCTCATCACCGCCATCGGCGTGAGCTATTTCTTGCAGAACGCCGCACTGCTCATCATGGGCTCCGACCCCAAGAGCTTCTCTTCGATCATCAGCCTGCCGGCGCTCAACCTCTTTGACGGTGCACTCACCATCTCGGCAACGGCGGTGCTCACCATCCTCGCTTGCGTGGCGATCATGGTTGCGCTCACGATGTTCACGGGCAAGACCAAGATGGGCAAGGCCATGCGCGCCTGCTCCGAGGATCGCGACGCCGCGCAGCTCATGGGTATCAACGTGAACTCCACCATTTCGATGGTCTTTGCCATCGGCTCGGGCCTTGCCGCCATCGCCGGTGTGCTCATGTGCCTCGCGTACCCCACGCTCATGCCCACCACGGGCTCCATGCCCGGCATCAAGGCCTTCACGGCGGCGGTGCTTGGCGGCATCGGCTCCATTCCCGGCGCGGCGCTCGGCGGCATTCTGCTTGGCGTTATCGAGATCTTCGCCCGCGCCTACATCTCCACGCAGATCGCCGACGCGGTGGTCTTTGCGGTGCTCATCGTGATTCTGCTCATCCGTCCCGCCGGCCTTCTCGGCAAGCCGGTCAACGAGAAGGTGTAGGTGAGAGGTATGGGAATCAAGATGTTAAAGCCGCAGACGCGGTCTACCATCATCACCTATGCGATCGTTGTCGGTGCCTTTGTCCTCGTGACGATCTTGGACGGCCTCGGGCTCATCTCGCATTCGCTCTCGGGCCAGCTCGTGCCCATCTGCGCGTACGTGTCGCTTGCGGTGTCGCTGAACCTCGTCGTTGGTGTCTCGGGCGAGCTGTCGCTCGGACACGCCGGCTTCATGAGCGTCGGCGCCTTCACGGGCGTCGTCGTGGCAGGCTGCATGGCGCGCGCCGGCGTGGAGAACGGGATTCTGCTCTTTGTGGGCGCTGCTGTGGTCGGCGCCATCGCCGCCGGTGTCATCGGCTTTTTGGTGGGCATCCCCGTCATGCGCCTGCGCGGCGACTACCTCGCTATCGTGACGCTCGCCTTTGGTGAGATCATCAAGAATCTGCTCAACATCTTCTACGTGGGCGTGGACGACGCGGGCCTGCATTTCTCGCTCACCGACTCCGCCTCCCTCGGCATGAGCAAGGGTACCATCCTCATCAACGGACCCAAGGGCGCGGTGGGCATCGAGAAGGTCTCGACCTTCTTCATCGGCATCGTGCTCGTGCTCGTGACCGTGGCCGTGGTGCTGAACCTCATGCACAGCCGCGACGGCCGCGCAATCATGGCCGTACGCGACAACCGCATCGCCGCGGAGAGCGTGGGTATCAACACTACCAAGTACCGCCTCATGGCCTTTACCGTGGCCTCCGCCCTTGCCGGCGCGGCGGGCGTGCTCTACGCCATGAACTACTCCACCATCGTGCCGTCGCAGTTCGACTTCAACCAGTCGATTCTGATCCTCGTGTACGTGGTGCTCGGCGGCATGGGCAACATCTCGGGCTCGATCATCTCGGCCGCCTTCCTGACAGTGCTGCCCGAGGTGCTGCGTCCCATCAACAACTACCGTATGCTCCTCTACGCGATCGTCCTCATTCTCGTGATGGTCGTGCCGCACACCAAGATCTACCAGCGTATCGCCGACGCGCTGCGCCGTCGTTTCCGCAAGGGTGACTTTGACGACGCGCCCGTTGCCGAGGCTGTTGCCGAGGAAGGGGGCGAGGCGCATGAGTAGGCTCACCGACTTTGCCAAGCAGCGCCGCGAGAACACCAAGATGGTGCCGGTGCCGAGCGTCTCGATCATGCCCGAGCGCGACCTCGGTAAGGCGCCAGCGCTCGAGTGCCTGCACCTGGGCATTGACTTTGGCGGCCTCAAGGCGGTCGACGACTTCAACATCACCGTCGGTCGGACCGAGATCTGCGGCCTCATCGGCCCCAACGGTGCGGGTAAGACCACGGTCTTCAACCTGCTCACCAAGGTCTACCAGCCCACGCGCGGCACCATCATCGTCGACGGCCAGGACACCGCCGGTCTCGACCCGGCGCGCGTGAACCGCCTGGGCGTGGCGCGCACCTTCCAGAACATCCGCCTCTTCAACACGCTTACCGTGGAGGAGAACGTGGCGGTCGGTCTGCACAACCAGCACCACTGCGGCATGGCGACCTCCATTTTGCGCCTGCCCCACCACTGGAAGAGCGAGAAGTACTACCACGACCGTGCCCTCGAGCTGCTCGACATCTTTGATATGACGGGCCTTGCCGACCACGAGGCGGGAAGCCTGCCCTACGGCGCCCAGCGCCGCCTGGAGATTGTGCGCGCGCTTGCCACGAACCCCAAGCTCCTACTTCTGGACGAGCCGGCGGCGGGCATGAACCCCTCCGAGACGGCCGAGCTCATGGAGAACATCGTCAAGATCCGCGACCAGTTCCAGATTGCGATCATGCTCATCGAGCACGACATGAACCTCGTCATGAACATCTGCGAGGGCATCTGCGTGCTCAACTTTGGCAAGATCATCGCCAAGGGCACGCCCGAGGAGATCCAGCAAAACGACGCCGTCATCGAGGCGTATCTCGGCAAGCAGAACAAGGAGGTGGCCTAGGTGCTTAGTGTCTACAACATCAACGTTTGGTACGGCGCGATTCACGCCATCAAGGGCATCTCCTTTGACGTGAACGACGGCGAGATCGTGGCCCTCATCGGCGCGAACGGTGCCGGCAAGTCCACCACGCTCAAGACCCTCTCGGGCCTTCTGCGCTCGCGCACGGGCTCGATCACGTTCCTGGGCGAGGACCTCATGCACATGCCGGCCGAGCGCATCGTCGAGCACGGCCTTGTGCACGTGCCGGAGGGCCGCCGCATCTTCCAGCAGATGACCGTCGAGGAGAACCTCGACATGGGCGCCTACTCGCAGCCGCGCGACACCATTGCCGCCAACCTCGAGCGCGTCTACGCCCAGTTCCCGCGCCTGAAGGAGCGCCGCCGCCAGATTGCGGGCACGCTCTCGGGCGGCGAGCAGCAGATGCTCGCCATGGGCCGTGGCCTTATGGCAAACCCCAAGCTCCTCATGCTCGACGAGCCCTCGATGGGCCTCGCACCCATCCTTGTGGAGCAGATCTTTGAGATCATCAAGTCCCTGCACGAGGCGGGTACCACAATCCTTCTGGTCGAGCAGAACGCCCAGATGGCGCTCTCGGTTGCCACGCGCGCCTACGTGCTCGAGACGGGCAAGGTGACCCTTTCTGGCACGGGCGACGAGCTTCTGCACAACGACGACGTCCGCAAGGCCTACCTCGGCGGGTAGCGCCGCGCCGCCAACCATAGCGGGATTTTGGGCCGCCGCCTTTGCCGTTGGGGCAGGGCGGCGGCCCTTGTTTGTGCCACAATGGAGGGCGCAATCGTGTTCTTCAAAGGAAAGGACGTCCCCATGTCTGACCTTCTGCGCGAGTTTTGCGCCGAGAACTTCACCTGCGTGCCGGCCGCCATCGAGGCGGGAGCGCGCCGCATCGAGCTCTGCGACAACCTGGCCGTTGGCGGCACCTCGCCCTCGATGGGGGTCATCGAGGCGACGGTCGATTACGCGCACGCCCACGGTGCCCGCGTGATGGCCATGGTGCGCCCGCGCGGTGGCGACTTTGTGTATGACGAGCGCGAGCTCCAGATGATGGAGACCGACGCGCGCATTGCCCTCGCCCTGGGGGTGGACGGCATCGTGTTCGGCTGTCTTGCGCAGGACGGCTCGGGCGCGTTTGAGCTCGACGTGGCGGCGCTCGAGCGCATCTCGGCCATCGCCCGCGAGGCCGCCTCTGAGCGTGGGGAGGCCGTTGACATGACGTTCCACATGGCCTTTGACGCCCTGCCCGAGGAGCGCCAGCTCGACGCAATCGACACCATCGCCGGGCTCGGCTTCACGCGCATCTTGACGCACGGCGGCGTTGCCGGCACTCCCATCGAGGGCAACCTCGACCGCCTGGCCTCCTACATCGAGCGCGCCGCGGGCCGCTTGGTGATTCTGCCGGGCGCTGGCATCACGTGGGAGAACGTGGAGGCAATTGCCGAGCGTCTGGGTGTCTCTGAGTGCCACGGCACCAAGATCGTAAAGCTCGCGTAGGGGAGGCGCCGTACGTGACCGTCATCACAACGCAGCGCCTTGTTTTGCGGCCGTGGGACGAGGCGGATGCCCCGGCGCTCTTTCCGCTTGCAAGCGACCCCGCCGTGGGGCCGGCGGCGGGTTGGCCTGCACATGCGAGCGAGGAGGAGAGCCTCGGCGTCATTCGCGACGTGTTGCGTGTGCCGGGGAGCTTTGCGGTCTGCCTGCGCGACGTGGGCCCCGCAGGTGAGCCGGCGGGTACGCTCGTGGGCGCCATGGCGCTCAAAGATGCCGTCGTGAGCGCCTATGTGACGGGCACGGACGAGCGCGAGCTCGGCTATTGGATTGGCCGTCCGTTCTGGGGGCGCGGTTATGCGCCCGAGGCGGCGCGAGCCCTGATGGCCCACGCGCGCCGCACCCTCGGCATCCGCACGGTCTGGCTCGGCTACTACGTGGGCAACCGCAAGTCGGCCCGCGTGCAGGACAAGCTCGGGTTTCGCTATGTGCGCACCGAGCGCGGCGTTGCGGTTCCCCTTTTGGGCGAGGTTCGCGACGAGGTGGTGAACCGCCTTGATCTGGCGGGCGGCCCCGCTGAAGCCTGCGTCGAGGATAGTGCCGAGAGCGTCGCCGCCACAGCCCCCGCGGGAGATGGTGCCGTCTCGCGCGCCGCTGCCGAGGATGCGTTGGCAGCCCGGGCGCTTGCGGTGCTTGCCGCCCAGCCCGATCCGGCACGCTTTCTGAGCATCACCGAACCGCTGCGCCTGGGCCGCGTTGCCGTGCGAGCGGCGGGCGAGGACCTCGGCGTGCTTGTGCGCTTCAGGCGCAACGGCGCCTACTTTGCCGCGCCCGTCGACGACGTGGCTGCCCGCATCATGGCGGGGCTCATCCCGGACCGCGCCCTCGTGAGTCTGCCCGATGACCGCTACCTGCCCATCTTTCTTGACGGCGCCGACGAGGCCGAGGTCGATCCGGGCCGCTACGAGCTCTGGGTGTACGAGGGCGCACTGTCGCCCGTGGCAACGGGTGCAGTCGCGCTGCCGGAGGGCTTTACCATCGCCCCACTTGGCACAGACGTTGCGGATGTGGTCGACGCGCACTACAACCTGCTCAGCCGCTCGGGCATTGAGGACCACCTCGCCCGCGGTTGGATCCGCGGCGGCTTTGCTGCCGACGGTGCGCTCGCGGGCTTTATCGGCGAGCACGACGAGGCGTCGATGGGTATGCTCGAGGTCTTTCCCGAGGCGCGGCGCCACGGCTTTGCTCAGGCGCTCGAGGCGGCGCTCATCGGCGAGTTCCTCGCTGCGGGCCGCACGCCCTACTGCCACGTGGCGCCCGACAACGAGGCGTCCCGCGCGCTGCAGGCAAAGCTCGGCCTGCGCCGCGTGGACACCATCCAATGCTGGTTTGGGATGCCGGAGCGACACGCCTAAATTGTGTACGGTGAAGCTGCTTACATTGTGTATGCCGAAACGTTGCGTACGGTAAAACTGTTTATCATGTTTGGTTGAGTTGGCTGAAAGCTATTATCGCCGCAGGTAGTCAGCTTGCCGAGATTTGCAGTATCGAAAACGCACCCAGTTTCGGTGTACACAATTTGTTTCACCGTACGCAATCTGCCCGTTAGCGCAGCGCGCGGGGCAGCCGCAGCACGGCACATGGCAACGCCGCGCGGGGGCGGCCGTGCATCGCCAGCCGGCCGTGCATCGTCGGGCGGCTGCACCGCGCCAGCCGGCTACAGCGCACAGCGTGTCGGCCGGGTCTTGTCCGCTCGATATGTATAATGGAGACGTTCAACAGCTCGGCCCGCCGCAGCGGGCCATACAACAAGGACGTCTCCTATGGCATCGCTTAAAACGAGCCACCGCTGGGCGGTAGCTCCCCAAAACCCTCAACTTGCCCAAGAACTCGCCGCTGGTCTCGGCATCGCGCCGCTCGTTGCGCGCATCATGGTCGCGCATGGCATCTCCTCGATGGTGGAGGGGCGGCTGTTCCTCACCCCCTCGCTTGAGCGCGATTGGGCGGATCCGCTCATCATTCCCGGTATGTACGAGGCCGCTGCGCGCGTGGAGCGCGCCCTTGACGCGGGCGAATCCATCGCGGTCTTTGGCGACTTCGACGTCGACGGCATCACGTCCACGTGCCTGCTCACCGAGGCCCTCCGTGCCCTTGGCGCGCATGTGACGCCGTTCATCCCGCACCGTTTCGACGAGGGCTACGGCCTCTCGCAGGCAGCGCTCGACCGCGTGATCGATACCTGCGCGCCCAGCCTCATCATCACGGTCGACAACGGCATCGCGGCGCGCGACGAGGTGGCCTACCTCGCCGAGCGTGGCATCGACCTCGTGGTGACCGACCATCACGAGCCGTCCGACATGGTGCCCCAGGGCGTGCCCGTGACCGACCCCAAGCTCGCCTCCGAGGGCCCCTCGCGCGAGCTCGCCGGTGCGGGTGTGGCGCTCAAGCTCGTCCACGTGCTGGGCGAGCGCCGCGGGATGCCCGACCTCTGGCGCGGTCTTACCGAGGTGGCGGCGCTCGGCACGGTGTCGGACATGATGCCGCTCACGCCCGAGAACCGCGCGCTCGTGGCAGACGGCATCGCCCACATGCGCGCCACCGCGCGCCCCGGTTTCATCGCACTCGCGGCGCTCGCTAGGGCGGACCTTGCCACCATCACGGCAGACGGCCTGTCGTTCTCGCTCATCCCCCGCCTCAACGCCGCCGGGCGCATGGCGGACCCCGCGCTCGCGCTCAACCTGCTGCTCGAGCGCGACCCGGTGGAGGCGGGCCGCCTTGCGGCGGAGCTCGAGGCCGTCAACCAGGAGCGGCGCGACATCGAGGCGGCGCTTACCGAGGACGCGCTCGCCAAGGTGGAGGAGACCTACCGCGGCGGCCGCGTTGTGGTCGTGGGCGGCGAGGGCTGGCACGAGGGCGTGAAGGGCATCGTGGCGAGCCGCATCGTGAACCATTACCACGTGCCGGCGCTGCTCTTTTCTATCGAGGGCGACCAGGCGCGCGGCTCGGGCCGCTCGGTGGGCTCGGTCAACCTCTTTGAGGCGGTCGAGCGCTGCAGCGACCTTCTGACGCGCTTTGGCGGACACGCGGGCGCAGTGGGCGTGACCTTGCCCGCCAAGAACCTGCCGGCCCTCCGCGAGCGCTTGGACGAGGTTTTGGCCGAGCTTCCCGCCGAGGCGTTTGAGGACACCTCCGAGGTCGCCGCGACGGTCGACCTCAGCGAGCTCACGATCGAGACGATTGAGGAGATCGGTCGGCTCGAGCCTTTTGGCCAGGGCAACCGCGTGCCGCTTCTCGCGGCCACGGGCGTTACCATGGCGGACCGTTCCTGCGTTGGCCGCACGGGCGACCATATCCGCTTCACCGCGACCGACGGCATCTCGAGCGTGGCCGCGATCATGTTCCGTGCGCCCGACGTGGACGCGCTCGTTGCCTGCGACAGCGCAGTCGACATCGTCTTTGAGGCGGTAGCCGAGCACTGGCAGGGCCGCGTCAAACCCAAGCTCATGGTGAAGGACATCCTGCGCCACGACGCCGCGGGCGCCACGGGTGCCGCGGCGGGCGCCGACGACGCCGATGCAGCCCTGGACGCGCCGCTGCCTCCGCAGTGCGCCGCGACGACAGACGCGGCCGAGGGTACGCCCGCCGCACCGCACGGCTTCGCCG
>CAUGVQ010000039.1 GCA_959602875.1 uncultured Collinsella sp.
CAGACGGGGCGCCGCCTGAGTGCCGACCAGCTCATACGGCTCAGGCAAATCGAGCGGACGCAGTTCTTCTCGCGCTTTGAGATCCATCGCAAAGACCTCGAGCGTGGCACGTGCACTCTTATCGACGTCTGCGATGATCGTCGCTACGAGGTGGTCGACTCCTACCTCTGCTCGGTCGAACGCTGGCGCGACGGCACCATCGCCGAGCGCATCGCCAAGGTCGACGGTAAGTGGTACCACGTCGGTAAGGTGCATCTCTATGACATCGCCGAGCCACGCTACACCGCTCTCGACGGCCCCGGCATGATCCACCCCGAGGACCTCGCCGACAGACCCGAGGTCATGCTCGTTGGATTCTACCTGCGCCTTCTGCGCGACACCATAGGCATCGACGGGCGCTACCGCAAGAGCGCGTCGATTCTTAGCGCATGATGGCGGAGGGAGTGGGCGCGCCGCAGGATACGCTCGGCGCGAACAAGCAGCAAAATACCGAAGCACAATGCTCCGCTTTGCATGATGCCCAAGCGTGCGGCAACGCAGCTCACGTCCCTCTACGAACGTACCTTCAGGTCCAGCATGATCTTGAGCGGGGGCTCGTTTCTGCAGAGCGCGACGGCTCCTGTTTTGTTCCAACAACGAGGGCAGACGCAATGGCTGCCCTCCGCATGCTTAAGTCAGATTATCTCGTCTCTCCCTTTAAGGGGCTCTATGCCCGGCGCTCCTCTTGGGTGGGGCTTGACACATCCCAGCAGACGCTCCATATCATGCGTGGCATAACCCGGCTGCATCCAGCATGGATCTTCAGATCCCACAGTGCCCTGCTGGCGTGGAATATCGATGTCCCGCACATCCTCCAGCGACCGATTCTCATCATTGCAAAACGCATTCCCTCAGATCGCTCCGCCCTTAGTGCGCGTCGTCTTTTGGCGCGCGACCGCGTCGTCACCGTATCAGGAATGCCCGTCACCGATATAGGGCAGTCCCTTTGGGAATCCCTTTCCGATTTGCCCTTCGAGTACGCTCTCGCCATAGCGGATGCGGCCATACGAAGCGGAAACCTTCCCACCGGCACGCTGACCGAACTCTTAGAATCCGAGCGGGAGCGACAGCCCATCGCACAGCGCCCCCTGTTCGTTGCCTCCTATGCCTGTGGCGCCGCGGAAAGTATCGGTGAATCCCGCATACGCGCACGCTGTATCTCCGAAGGGTATGCGATGCCCGAACTTCAAGTAACCATAACCGATCCGACTGACCCTCATCGCACCTATCGAGTCGATTTCCTATGGCGTCTGCCCGATGGACGTCTGGTCATTGGAGAGTTCGACGGAGAGGGCAAGTATTTCAATCCAAAGATACGCACCACCCGAACGGCGCAGGAGGCCATGCTTCGGGAGCGTCAGCGTGAAAGCCGATTGACCATCTACGGCATACCCGTGCTAAGGTTCACCAACGATGAGCTCCTGCACCCCGCACGTTTTCGCAACCTCATGGATGCCGCCGGCATCCCGCGAGATCCCAAGGCGGCGAAAGCCTGGAACGCCATATGGAGCGCGATGGTCTGAGGCGCGTGCAATTCGCACGCGCCGTGTGCATCCGGCACTCTCTATGTGCAATCTGCACGCTCCATGTGCAATCTGCACACCCTGTGTGCATCTGGCACGCATTAAAGGCCTTATAGCGTGCAGAATGCACACGGGGTGTGTTAGATGCACATAGGGTGTGCCGATTGCACACAGGGTGTGCGAAATGCACATGAGCGCGGCATGGGGGTGCTCCGTGCAGCGGCATTTGCCGTGTGCGAAAGGCAGGGCAACCAAAAACGGTGCCACACGGCACCAAAAAGGCACCCCGGACGCAATGCCGGGGTGCCTTTGGGGGTCACGCTTGTGGTTGCGCGACGATGGTGCAGCTGGAGTTACTCCTCGACCAGCTCGAACTGATCGGGACCGACGCCGCAGACAGGGCAGACGTAATCCTCGGGGAGCTCGGGCGTATCGACCTCGACCTCATAGCCGCAGACAACGCAGACGAACTTGTAGGTCTTCTTCTCGTCACTCATGACAACCGTCCTTTCACAGGCGATGAATGGTATCGCTAGTATAGCCACGCCGCCCTGTTCTCAATCACTCGCATGCGGCAAACGGCGGAACTCATAATTGCTACAAATTAAGAACCATTTGCGGAGGGGTGCCGACGGACACGTGCGCCGCGACCGTCGAGCTTGCAAAAGCGGCCCTTCCCTATCCCTGATACGAGCTCGCCTTAGGCGGCGTCTTGCCCTTGAGCACGCTGTGGTAGTAGCTGTAGGTGAGCGGCTCCTCCTCAGAGAGACGTTCCGCATCCACGACCTCGCCGATAAAGAGGAAATGCGTCCCCACGTCGACCGTATCGACCAAGCGGCAGGCAAAGACCGCGCAGGCATGCTCGGGCGCATAGGGGCTGCCGACCGCCGAGGTCTCGCAACCGTACTTCTCGAACTTGTCGTACCCGTCGCTCGTGCGGAATCCAAAGTTGCCGATATAGGGCATGTCCGCCGTCTTGTCGACCGCGGTAACCGTAAAGGCACCCGCGCGGGCGATGACCCCTGCGGTAACGTTCTCTTTGTTGACGGCAACCGAGATGCGCGGCGGCTCCGCGGTGACCTGCACCGCCGTGTTGATGAGGCAACCGGCGCGCTCGCCATCTGCCTGAGCGGACACAACGTAGAGTCCGTAGCTCATCTTGAAAAACGCGGTCATATCCATGAGGTTCTCCCCTCATCGAAGGGTTGTTGATGCCCTTATACCCGCGTGGGGCACGGCCCGGCAGATGAGACGGAGATTACGGATTGAGGCGGGACTCGTAGGTAGAGAAAGCCTCGACAGCGGCGTCCTCAGAGAGGTCCCCAATCGTACGGTCCCCGACGTAGACCTCAAAGAGAGACCACGCCGTGTCACCCTCCACACTTACGATGCTCGGGTCCGCCCCCATGTCGAGCAGACAGTCGATCGCCTCCTCCGTCTGAGCAAGGCGAGCGGCATCGTCCCCCTTATACGCGTCCCAGTAGCCCTCAAAGGCGCCCGAACACGCCCACATAAGAGGCGTCCAGCCCGTGGCATCGTCGCACACGTTGATGTCCGCGCCACGCTCGACAAGGGCCTGCACGGCCTCGAGCTCGGCATTGCCCTCCTCGCACACCCAAAGCAGCGGGTACTGAGAGCGCCAGGCATCCCCCTCGGCATCGGTGCGGTCGAGCGGCGCGTTTACGTCTATGGGGTGGCCGAGCTTATCGAGCATGTCCAGAAGCGGCCCCACGACCCGTGCCGCGCGGTACTCAAACGCAAGGGCAAGCAGGTTCTCGGGCGTGTCGCCCCGCTCCTCATCAAAGCGGAAGGTGGTTGCCGTGAGGCAGCGCTCGAGCTCGTCGGGGTTGTCGTGGCGTACCGCGTCGCAGGCGTCCGCGTAGCTCGCCGTGGTATAGTCCACCGCAGCAGGCACGATGACCTGCGTGAGCGAAAGTACGAGCACCGGCACGCTGATGATGTAGAGCACCACAGGGATGGCGATAAGCGGGCCGAGCTTCTTGCCTGCAGCGCGGCGCCGGGGCGTGCGTACGGCAAACACGATCGTAAGAACGACCGCCACAAGAAAGAGGCCGAGGGCGCCCAGAAAGACGGCAAGAAACGCCGCACCCACTGCAAGCAGGGCGCTCAGCAAAACAAGAACCGAACATCCTCCCATACGGCACGTCCCTTCCCGTTAGCGGCTGCGCTCCTTGAGGGCGCGCGCAATCTCGCGGTCCACGTCGCGGCGCGCCATGTCCTCGCGCTTATCGTAGAGCTTTTTGCCGCGGCCGAGGCCGAGCGTGAGCTTGACGCGGCCGTTGATATCAAAGTAGAGCTCAAGCGGCACCAGGGCATAGCCGCGGTTGCGGAGCTTGCCGTCGAGGTAGTCGATCTGGCGACGGTGTAGCAAAAGCTTGCGGCGCCGGTCGGGGTCGCGGTTGAAGATGGACCCGTGGCTATAGGGGTGGATGTGCACGCCCACAAGCCAGCACTCCCCCTCGCGGATGAGGGCGAAGGTGTCCGTGATCTGACAGGCGCGCTCGCGCAGGCTCTTCACCTCAGTGCCCGTCAGCACCACACCGCACTCAAACGTCTCCTCAATGGCGTACTCGTGGTGCGCGGAGCGGTTCTTGGCGATGGTCTTGCGCTCGCGGCGACTAGGCATCCTGGCCCCCCTCCTCCGCAGCGTCATCGGTCGCGGAAACGCCGGCTGCGCCAGCAGGTGCGACGCCCTCGCGCTCCGCGCGGAGCTCGGCATCGGCCTCACGCACAAGCTGGATGAGAGCCTTGGCAGCAGGTGCGCCCACCAGGTCGCGCGCCCGGATGGTGAAGCGCGTGGCCTCGTCGGTCTTGCCCTGGGCGGCCGCATCGGTCGCGCACATGATGAGGCAGACCGCCATCTCGGCGTTGGGCTCGGCGGAAACGCCCGCGTTCTCCATGGCACCCGCGGCCTCGGCATCGGTGAGCTCGGCGGCCTCGGGGTGCTCAGCAGCCATATGGTCCGCCGCCTGCGCAACAAGGGCGTCGTCCTCGGCCAGGCGACGCGCGGCGCGCACGCAACCCTCGGCAGCGGCGGCGTTCTCCTCGTCCATAAAGAAGAGGGCGAGGTTCACGTACGCGCGCGCAGCCGAGACCGGGTCGCTCGCCCGCTCGATAACCGAGTGCGAGAGCGACGCCCACTCCTGCGCATTGCCGAGCGTGCGGAAGACGCCGGCGAGGTTCAGCCGGTGCGCGCAGTTCATGGGGTCCCAGCGCACCGCCTGCATAAGGGCGTCGCGCGCGAGGGTGAATTCGTTTTGGCGGATATAGGCAAAGCCGAGGGCGGCGTAGAGGCGGTCAAAGGGCAGCGGTGCCGGCACGAGGTGGCGCGGGTCGCGCTCGACGCGGCGGTACGCAAGCCACTCGAACTCGTCGGCAAAGCTAAAGTACTGCACCTCGTCGGTGGTGACGCAGGCGCTCGCTATGTAATCCTCGGCGGCATCGCGCAGGTCCTGCAGGTACGGCAGGGCGCGGTCGATGTCGCTCTGCGCGAGGAAGTTCTCGGCATGGGCGAGGTCGTCGAGCGTAAAGGGAAGGTCCCTCATCTGGTCCATGTTCGCATGTCCTCCCATTCGGTCAGGCCCTTAGTGTAGCGCACGCACGACGTGCACGAGCTTGAGATCGAGGTGGCCGCGCAGCATGTTGGTGGAAGCGACCTCCACGATGACGCGGTCGCCCACGCGCACCACGCGGCCCGTCGAGGCGCCGGTGATAGAGAGGGTGCGCTCGTCGAAATCGAACCACTCGTCACCCACGGCGGACAGACGGACGAGCCCCTCTGCATGCGTGTCATCGAGGCGCACAAAAAGGCCCATCTGGTCCATCCAGACGATGCGCCCCGCCGCGCGCTCGCCCACGCGCGAGGCGTAGTAGGTCGCCACCATGACCTTTTGCGAGGCGTGCGCCGCGGCGTCCGCCATGCGCTCGCGGTCACTCGCGCCCCGGCAGATGTGCGGCAGCACGTGCTCGAGCGCGTCGCGCCCGGTGCCGGTAAGATGCGCGGCGCGCGAGCGAGCCTCACGAGCGCCGAGCTGCTCTGCTGCCAGAACCTGTTTGAGGACACGGTGGACGATGAGGTCCGGGTAGCGGCGGATGGGACTGGTGAAGTGGCAGTACGCGGGAGCGCCGAGGGCATAGTGTCCCTCGTTTGCGGGCTTGTAGAGGGCGCGCTGCATGGCGCGGAGAAGAAGCGCGTTGGCAATCTCGCCAGCACCGGTGCGTTCCGCATGCGCGAGCGCCGAGCGCATTGCCGCCTGGTCGCCCGCCTCGATCCGGCGGGCAGCAGCGCGGTCGATCACACCAAGCTCGTTTAAGGCCTCCGCCGCGGCGTGGAGATGGTCGGGTGAAGGCGGCTCGTGCACGCGGTAGGCGCACGGCGCATCCAAAGCGGCCAGGCGCTCCGCCACGCACTCGTTGGCAAGCAGCATCGCCTCCTCGATGAGCGAGGTCGCTGCGGTGCGCTCGCGCGAGACGAGAGCCCGCGGCACGCCGTCCTCGCCCATGAGCGCATGGACCTCGACGGTATCGAAGTCGATGGCGCCGCGCGCGAGGCGGATCTCTGCGCGCTTCTGGGCGAGCTCGTGCGCCAAGGCAAGAAACGCGGCAAGGTCCACGCCCTCGGCCGCAGCGCGGGCGACCTGCTCCGGCAGCGGCAGACCGCCGTGCGGGCACGGCGGCTCCGGGCGGTCCGCAGTGGCATCTTGGCCCGCAGTGGCGCCCTGACCTGCTTCGTCGTCCCGGCTCACAGCGGCGCCCTGGCCTGCTTCGTCGTCCCGGCCCGCAGCAGCGCCCTCCAACAGCGCATCTGCCTGGTCGTAGGACAAACGGACGCGCGAGCGGATGACGCTCGGATACATGCGCACGCGACGCGGACACCCCGCGCGATCGAGCTCCATATCCACCGTAAACGCCAGGCGGTCCGCGCCCGCCACAAGCGAGCAAAGCTCGTTCGAGAGGCGCTCGGGCAGCATCGGCAGCACGCGATCGGCAAGATAGACCGAGCTCCCGCGGCGGCGCGCCTCGAGGTCGATTGAGCTGTCCCAGGTAACGTAGTGGGACACGTCGGCAATGTGCACGCAGAGGGCGTAGCCGCCGTCCGCCGTGCGCGCGAGCGAGATGGCGTCGTCAAAGTCACGCGCGTCGACCGGGTCGATGGTGAGGACAAAGCGGTCACGCAAATCGCGGCGCAGCGGGTCTGCAAGCGCCGCCTCCACGTCGAGCGTAAGCCCCTCGGCCTCGCGCTCCGCAGCCTCAGGATAGCCCTCCGCAAGGTCGTAGCGCGCCATGATGCACTGGATGCCGAGGTCGGGGGCGTCCGCGCCACCGAGCCTTCGCTCGATGGTCACCACGCCGGACTCGTAGCGGGTGGGATAGGAGACGATACGGGCGAGAACCACGTCGCCCTCCCCCACGCGGGCGTCTTGCGCAGAGGGGTCACCGGGCAAGACGAAAAAGTCCGCGTGCAGACGGGTATCGAGCGGGCGGATCGCGCCAAGCGGGCCAGCGGCGGCATAGGTGCCCACCACCGTCACGGCGGCGCGCTCGATCACACTCTCCACCACCGCGCGGCGCTCGCCCCGCTGACCGCGGTGCAGGCTCACGGCCACCGTATCGCCGCCCATCACCTCGCGCAGCGACCGGCCCGCCAGCCTGAACGAGCCCTCGGCCGTCTCCACCAGGGCACCGTGCTCGCGTAGGATCACGGTACCGGTAAGGCTCGGGCGGCGGACGCTGCGCGCCGGGCAACGATGAGATTTATGTCGACGTTGGCGCCCCACGGCGCACCTCCTGTCTCATGGGTCTTTTTGGGTACAGCCTGCAAACAGTCCGCCGGCGAGGATGCATGTTTTGACCCCGTCCCCAAATGTGCAAAGGGGCCGGGAGCACAGCCCCCGACCCCTAGACGCAACCTGTTGGCTTGCGAGCCCTGCTACACCTTGAGGTAGCGGCGCATGGCGATGGCCGAACCAAAGAGGCCAATGACCACGCCCACGAGCGCGAGCGCCGCGTAGGTAACCAGATAGATGTCGAGCGGGATGGTGATGTTGAAGAGCGAGCCGAGCGCCGCCTGTGCCGTCGGCACGAGGATGTTGCGCATGAGCTCGAGCGCGCCCACCGCGAGCAGCGCACCCAGGATGGCCTGGATGACGCCCTCGGTAATGAAGGGCCCGCGGATGAAGCCGTTCGACGCACCCACGAGACGCATGATGGCGATCTCGCGGCGACGCGCGGTGATGGACAGGCGAATCGTGTTGTTGATGAAGATGAACGCGATGAAGGTGAGAAGCGCCACGAGCACCACGGCGGCGATGCGGATGTAGCCCGTCACCTCAAAGAGCACGCTGACCTCCTCCTGGCCCCAGATCACACCGGCATCCACATCGGCATCGACGTCGTCGACCTCGGGATCGTCGTCATCGACGATCTTGCGGAAGAGCTCGTCGTTCTTGATGCGCTCGGCGGTATCCGCCACCTGCGAGGAGTCCTCCATCTGGATGACAAACGAGCGCGGCAGCGGGTTCTCGCCATCGAGCGCGCTGATGGTGGCCTCGGCGTGGTCGGACATGGTCGAGCGGTAATCCTCGAGCGCGTCCTCCTTGGTCTTGAAGTCAATGTGGGCAACGTTGTCCCACGTCTCGAGCTCGTCACGGAAGGCCTGGATGTCCTCGTCAGAAGCCTCGTCGGACACGAAAGCGGTGATGGTGACCGTCTGCTCGATGTCGCCGATGACCGACGTGATCATCGCGGAGCCGATGATGAAGAGGCCGATGATGAAAAGCGACAGGAAGATCGTGAAGACCGCACCGAGCGAAGAGGTCCAGTTGCGGAAGAAATGGCTCCCCGCCTCGCGCAGGGAATAGCCGAGATTGCTAGGCGCCATAGTTGCCGTAGCCTCCCCTCTCTTGGTCGCGGACCACGTGGCCCGCCTCGAGCGAAATGACGCGGCGGCGCATGGAGTCGACCATCTCGCGGTCGTGCGTCGCCACGATGACCGTGGTGCCCGTGCGGTTGATGCGCTCGAGCAGCTTCATGATGCCGAGCGAGATCGCCGGGTCGAGGTTACCGGTGGGCTCGTCGCAGATGAGCAGCGGCGGGCGGTTGACCATGGCGCGAGCCACGGAGACGCGCTGCTGCTCGCCGCCGGAGAGCTGGTCGGGCATGGAGTCCATCTGGTCGGCGAGGCCCACGAGGCGAAGCACCTCGGGAACCTGCGTGCGGATGACGCCGCGCGGCTTGCCGATGCACTGCAGCACGAAGGCGACGTTCTCGTAGACCGTCTTGCCAGGCAGCAGCTTGAAGTCCTGGAACACCGTGCCGATCTGGCGACGGAAGAACGGGACCTTGCGGTTCTTCAGGCGCATGAGGTCCTGACCCGCCACGAGCACGCGGCCCGAGGTAGGCTTGACGTCGCGCGTCATGGTGCGCAGAAGGGTCGTCTTACCGGAGCCGGAGTGACCGACGAGGAAGACGAACTCGCCCGGGTAGATCTCGATGTTGACGTCGTCGAGCGCGGGCTTGTTGGGCTGCGCGGGGTAGACCTTGGTGACGTGCTCAAAGAGGATCACGGGCTCGACGCCGGCCTCGCGCGCCTGCTTGCGCGCAGACTCCACCGGCGCAAAGACCGTGGTGAAGTTGGGGTCGTCGAGGGCCTCGTTGAGGTCGGCGATCTCCTCGGCCTGGTCGGGCGTAATCTCGGGCTCGCGCTCGGCCGTCACCTCGGGGATGGCGGACATCTCGGGCACGTTCAGCGCAGCGGGAATGCTCACACCGGCGCTGGCGAGAAAAGCTCCCGTGTCATCCGGGCTCGGCGCAGCGGCGCTGCCGACCATGGAGTTAACCACGGGTTGAGCGGAAAAGCCGGAATCGGCCGCATCTGCGGGCGCGGGCGCCGCCCCGGCGGCAGGGTCCGCCACGGCGTCGGAGTCGGTTGAAAGTGCGAAGTGCGAAGCTGCGACGGGTTCCGCTGACGGCGTGCTGACCTCGTCCTGCCCCTCTTCGGGTTTGCGGAAGTGGTTGGCCACAAGCGCTCCTTCAAGTCGTGCGTTTGAATTACAGACGGGACTATTTTACCAGCGCGTTAGCGCCTGCACACAAGCGGCACAGACCGCATGGCGGCAGCGGAGCCGAATAAACGGGATTTGACTCCGTCCGAGACACGCTCACCGTGAAATTGTGTATACCGAGACAGAGAATTGTGTGTACTGAAACAGATTGCGTATACCGAAACTTGGGCATTTCATCGAGCCGATTCCAACGTCACCATCTCTACCTGCGACTTTGCTATCTCACATGTTGCACTCCCAAAGTTTGGCCATACACAATTTGGGCGAGACAGTCGGGTGGACAGTTTCGGTATACACAATCTCAGCGAGGGTGGCTAGCGGGCAGACGAACAAGACGAACACCTGCAAACAGGCACCTGCGCCGGCGAGGCGACCGTGCCACGCCGGCGCAGGTGCCGGAGATACTGTTTATTGGGCAACATACCAACTCCAGGGCTGACGCCCCGGGAGGTCGAGAACCTGCCGCGCCTACTTGCCCAGGAGCTCACGCACGCGGGCGGCAATTGCCGCGGCGTCGAGACCGTAGTAAGAAAGAAGCTCGGTGGCGGTGCCCGACTGGCCAAAGCCCGTCATGCCCATACGGGTGACCGGCACAGGGCACTTCTCAGAAAGAAGCTCGGCCACGGCGGAGCCCATGCCGCCATAGACGCTGTGCTCCTCTACCGTGAGAACGCGCCCGCACTTTGAGGCGGAGGCGACGATGGTCTCCTCATCGAGCGGACGGATGCTCATGACGTCGACGACCTCGGCGTTGACGCCCTCGACGGCAAGCTCTTCGGCCGCCTTCAGGGCGTGCGCAACCTCAACGCCACACGCCATGATGGCGATGTCGGCGCCCTCGCGCACCACGTTGGCAAAGGCCACGTCGCAGGTGAAGCCATCCTCGTAAATCTCGGGCAGGGGCTCGCGGCCCAGACGCACGTAGAAGGGGCCGGGCGTTGCAGCGGCGACGCGGATCGCCGCGCAGGCACTCGCATAGTCGGCCGGTACGAGCACGCGCATGCCGGGAAGCACGCGCATGAGCGCGATATCCTCGAGCGCCTGATGGGTGGCGCCGTCGGGGCCAACGGTGATGCCGGCATGCGTGGGGCAGATCTTAACGTCGAGGTCAGAGTCGCAGACGGTGTTGCGAATCTGCTCCCAGCAGCGGCCCGTACCAAAGACGGCAAACGAGCCGGTGAAGACCGTGCGGCCGGTGAGAGCCAAGCCGGACGCCACACCGATCATGTTCTGCTCGGCGATGCCCACATCGACGAGCCGGTCGGGGTACGCCTTGCCAAAGGCGCCGGTGGTGGTGGAGCCGCAGAGGTCCGCGTCCACGGCCATGATGTCCTTGCCCTCGTCAACAAGCTTGATAAGCGTCTCGCCAAAAGCGGCGCGGGTTGCCTTAGCCATGTCTTAGGCCTCCTTCTGCGCTGCGAGGAGCGCCTCGTACGCGGCATCGATCTCGGCGAGGGCGACCTCGGTCTGCTCAGGCGAGGGGGCGTTGCCGTGCCAACTCACCTGGTCCTCCATGAATGAGACGCCCTTGCCCTTGATGGTGGTGGCGACGATGCACGCCGGCTTGCCCTCGCAGGCAACCGCGGCCTCGAGCGCTGCGCGCACGCTCGCGATATCGTGTCCGTCGGCCTCAAACGTCTCCCAGCCAAAGGCGCGGAACTTGTCCGCCACGGGCTCAATGTTGTTGACGTCGGTCACATGGCCGTCGATCTGCAAGTTGTTGAGGTCGACGATGGCGACGAGGTTGTCGAGCTCCTGGTTGCCCGCAAACATCGCGGCCTCCCAGTTCTCGCCCTCCTGCATCTCGCCGTCGCCAAGGAGCACAAAAACGCGGCGCGGCTCGGAGCCGTCACGCTTGGCATCGAGCTTGAAGCCGAGCGCGATACCAGAGCCAATTGAAAGACCCTGGCCGAGCGAACCCGTGCAGACCTCAACGCCCGGGCAGGCGTGACGGTCGGGGTGACCCTGCAGGCGGCTGTCCACCTGGCGAAGCGTCAGGATCTCGTCATGCGGAATGTAGCCGAGCTGGACGAGGAGCGCGTAGAGCGCGGGCGCCGCGTGGCCCTTGGAGAGGATGAAGCGGTCGCGCTCGGGGTTTTCGGGGTCGGCAGGGTCCATACCGAAGAGGCCGGAGTAAAAGAGCGTCGCCATGATGTCGGTCGCCGAGAGCGAGCCGCCCGGATGCCCGGAGCCCGCAGCCCCCAGCATCTCGATAATGTCGTGCCGCATGCGGTTGGCGATGAGCGCAATCTCCTCGTCGCTCCGCGCGCTGGCCTGTCTCAGTGCATTTGTTGCCATGAACATCCCTCTCTGGGTTAGGTCTGGGGCAAAAGCCAACTCATCATAGCAGCTCAGACGCCATGTTTAGTAAACACATCCCATGTCGACCAACATTTAATGGTCGCAGCGCGCGATATAACGTTTCATCATGCGTGGTGCGCGAGCGGCGCGTGAGGCGCGTTCACAGAACCGTCACGACAACTGTTTGCCGGTGACCCCCCCCCCCGCACTCGCCGAATTATCCGATGGACCGTTGCATGGCTTCTATCGCGCTGGGTAGGAACTGGATAAGGTTACGTTGCGACTGTAGGGAGGCACCATGAAACTCCCGACCTCACTTAAACGCGCCGCTCAGGCCGTTACCATTGCGCTTTCTTGGGGGTACGTCTGCCTTGCTGTGCCCTATGCCACCGAGCCGGTGGCGGTACGGTGGACCGTCTGGTACTTCCATCCACCAAACGAGGCGTACAGCCTCGGGGCGATTCTAGCCACAAATCTCCTCGGCGCCGCGCTCGCCCTCGTCCTCGCCGTCCTGGTGGTCAGCCGGCTCCCGGAGCGTGCTCGCCAAGTGGTCGGTGCGGTAATTGCCGTTCTATCGGCCGCCCTATGCGTGTTCTACGTTGCTTCCGACATGTTGCTCGGCCGGATGTGCACGCTGGCATTTGGTATCGTCCTCGGCCTCTTAGCGGTGTACTGGACGCGCACCAAACGATAGAGGAGCGCTCGGGACAGCAGCGCATGGGGCGCGCTCGCTGAGCCGCCACAGCAACCGGCTCGACTTACCTTATGCGGCCTCAGCCTACGACTCGCGACGAAGCAACGATCCGACAACGACCACCAGCGCGGTAACAACAACCGCACCGATTAGCCATGCAATAGCGCGCGAAATCGTTGGGCCGTTTGGGGCAAAGAGCATCGCCGCTACTTCCCCACCGATCAGCCCGCAGACAATCGCGACCACGTCAAACACCTTAAAACGCTTTTCCTTCTCCATGGCAGCTCCAATATACGTCCCGAGGTTTCCCCTTAACCGCGGTACCCCCCCTTTTTCAAGACCTTGCCTTCTTTTAAGCATCATCCGCGGGACCGATGGCATACAGCCATCGCTCGCCGTGGGGCCCACCCACAAAGTAGAGCATGCCGTCTGCCGCAAGAAGCTGCTGCTCCCACACGTCGCGGTCGCGCCCCTCGGTGTCGAACACGAGCTCGGGCTCGCCGGGGATACCGCCCTCGAGCACCGCGCCGTATATGCCGGCACGGCCCAAGTAGTACATGCTCTTCCCCACAAGCACGGGCGTTGACTCGATTTCCGGCGCATCGTGACGCTCCAGCACCTCAAGCGTCTCAGCATCAAAGACTACACACTCCCCCGCTGACGGGTTGTAATCCCCATCGAAGCGCTTCGCGTCTTCATCCTGGGTTGCCGCGTTCACGATCACGTGTCCGTCAGCTAGAAGCGGTCGCGCGCCCGAGGGAATACGTTTGGCGGGATCCGTGCAGGCATCTTCCGCGCTCGCTGCCACAAGCGCACCGTTCTCCACGTCCACCTTATAGAGCGTGCCGAGCTTGGATTGGAAGCAACACGGCAACCCTCCCCCATCGCTCATGGTAAGGCCCATGTAGATAGGGCTGTCCGTCTCGAGCAAATCGAGCGTCTCACCCGTCTGCATGCTCAGCAGACCGAGGCCGGAACCGTCCGGCATCGGCAGAAGCAGGCCTGCATCCGCCGCCACGGGATACCCGATACCGCCCGCGGTGTCCAAGCGGCCCTCGAGCTGGCGGGTCCAGCGCACCGCACCCGTAGACGCGTCGACGCACACCACGGTCGAGACATCACCAAGCTGATAGCTGGAATAACCCACCACCGCCGCATCATTTGTCAATGCGATATCAGTGCATACCCACGCGCCGGGCAGGTTGCCCGTTGAACCCTCTGGGGATACCGGGCACGCCAAGGTTGACCACCGAAACTCTTCAACGGCGAGGTCTATAGAGATGAAATAGCCCGCAGAGGTCGCTGCATAGGCCACGTCATCTGCAACGGCGATACTCATGATGTCATCTGCAGCATCGTCATCATTGCCGGAGATCAGCTCATAGCGCGCAAGCACCTCGCCCGCCGCGCGATCGAAATGCAAGAGCAGAGAACCCGCTCCCACCAGCGCTCCATCGTTCCAAGCAACGAGATTGCTCGTTTTCTGCGTGTAATAGCGCTCCATCTGCGCAAGCGGTTCCTGGTAAGTTGCGCCCTCCGCCCCGGCCTCGACGAGCAGCAGGGCGTTCCACGCAAGGGATGCGGCACCAGGGCTTTCCATTCGCTCAGAACCTTGCGAGTCAGTCGAAGCACCCGCGCTTGAACCGGGCGCCTTGTCATCGGCGCAGCCCATAAGCAACGAAAGCGCACCAAAGCCAGCACCCATCACCGTGACACGACGCGTCAGATTCCTCATAGCGCATCACCCGCTTCAAGCAAGAGAGGGCAACTTTATAACAGTGTACCCGCGCAACCCCCGGGAAACACAGGACAAGCGGCCCGCAACGGGAAAAACAAGTAGAACGAAAGCGGCCCCGAACGGACAAATCGTATTCAGATGCTCTGAGCCACCCTAAACAGCTCGCGATATGGGACCGGACAACGATTAATCTACATCCCTTGTCCCAACTCGCCGAAGCCCTCGCCGAGCGCCTCGTTCACGTCGGAGATGACCATGATAGCGTTCTTGTCGTGCTCGGCGACGACGGCTTTGAGCATCTGAATCTCGCGTTTGTCGAGAATGACAAAGAGCATGGGGCGCTCCTCGCCGGTCCACTCGCCGCGTGCCTGAATGCGGGTGACGCCGCGCTCGAGGCCGTAGAGGATATCGTGCGAGATCTCCTCGTAGCGCTCCGAGATGATGAAGGCGGCGCGCTGGCTGTTGCCGCCGTCGACCACCCGGTCGAGCACAAGACCGGTCACCACCATGGAAAGCGCCGCGGCGAGGGCGTTATCCACCGAGAAGACCGGGGCGGACGCTGCACAGATGAGGCAGTCGATCACCATAACGGTCGAGCCGAGCGGCAGCGAGAACTTGCGAGCGATGATCTGCGCAACGGTATCCGAGCCGCCCGTCGACACGCCGCAGCGGAAGGAGAGGCCAAGGCCCAGGCCCAATATGATGCCGCCCCAAAGCGCGGGCACCAGGAGCTCGGTGTGCGCGAGCGGCACCACAAAGGGCGCGAAGAGATCGCAGAAGATACCAAAGAGCACAAAGCCCGTCGCCGTCTGGATGGCGTAGAGTGCCCCGCCCGAACGCACCACCAAAAGCATGATGGCCGCGTTCATAATGATGGTCTGGATACCAACGGGCAGGTTTATGCCCTGGCGCGCCGCGAGCTCATTGATGATGGTAGCGATACCGGTCACGCCGCCCGCGGCGAGGCCGTGCGGAATGAGGAACATGTCCGTTGCGAGCGCTGCGATCGCGCAGCCGAAAATCACAAGCGGCAGGTCGCGCACAAACTGCGAGCGGATGAGGTCAGAGATGCTGCGGGACACCATGGCCCGTCCTTTCTGCGCACGGTCGCCGCTTGCCGCAGCGCACCGCCGTACCCTAACAGGCGCATGGTCGTTTGATTTGCCGGCGGTATTGTAGCACGGACGCCCACGGCATCCGCCGCAGCCCCGCAGGGAGCACCCCGTCCCACAGAGAGGCGGGGTGCCGCCCGAACGCAGGACTGGACCGACCGGTTCGCCCGCGCGGCGGTGAGCGGTTGCAGCCAGATCGCACAAAAGACCTCAGCGCAACCCTAAAAGCAGCCTCACGCCTGAAGTGGGCATCAAATTCAAGAAGGGTCGCGTACAGCTGGAATTTCGCATGAAAAACCGTAGCAAGAGGCCGTAGTAAAAGGGCCTATACTCCCCTCTCGGCATATTTGATGCCCACTTCAGGCGTGAGCTGTCCGGAGCGGTCGATTTTGCCGGCAACGCGACCGAACTGTGAGGCGCGCCAAGTTGCCGCAAAGCGAAGAATCATGGTCCTTTGGACCATGCCTCCGAAATTGAACGGCAAGATGGGGTGCCTCAAAAGCCTTACTCCGCGTTGCCGGTTGCCCAGCGGTGATAGCCGATGATGAACGGGTCGAGGTCGCCCTCGTCGAGCACGCTCTCGACGTTGCCCGTCTCCACACCCGTGCGCAAGTCCTTCACCATCTGATAGGGATAGAGCACGTAGGAGCGAATCTGGTTACCAAAGCCAATCTCGGTCTTGGGACCGCGAATCTCGTCCAGCTGGTCCTCGCGCTTCTGGAGCTCGAGCTCATAGAGGCGCGCCTTCAAGATCTGCATACACGCGGCCTTGTTCTGGATCTGACTGCGCTCGTTTTGACAGGTGACCACAATGCCCGTGGGCAGATGCGTCACGCGCACGGCGGAGTCGGTGGTGTTGACGCCCTGGCCGCCGGGGCCGCTCGCGTGGTACACGTCCACGCGGATGTCGTCGGGAGCGATTTCGATGTCGATATCATCCGGCAGCACCGGAATGACCTCAACGCCGGCAAACGTGGTCTGACGGCGCTTCTTGGCGTCGGTGGGGCTGATGCGCACCAGGCGGTGCACGCCCGCCTCAGCGCGGAGCATGCCGAAAGCGTCCTTGCCCTCAACCGTGATGGTGGCGCGATCGATGCCGATGACCTCGGCCGCGGGGCAGTCGTTTACGGTAACCTTCCAACCGCGGCGCGCGCAGTACTTCATGTACATCTTAAAGAGCATGAAGGTCCAGTCCTGCGCCTCAAGGCCGCCCTGACCGGGCTTGATGGTGAGAATCGCATCGCCGTGGTCAAACTCGCCGGTGAACCAGCTCGAGAGCTCGAGCTCGTCGATGGCGTGCGAAAGCGAGCGGGCAGATGCCGTGGCCTCCGCCTCGAACTCCGCTGCCTCATCCTCCTCGGACTCCGCGGCGAACTCGAGCGCGGTGCGCGCATCGCCGAGTGCGGTGCGGGCGCCCTCGACCGCGTTCACGTCATCGCGCGCGGAGGAGAGCTCGGCCATGAGGGCGCGGGCGCGGTCGCCGTCGTCCCAAAAGCCGGGTGCGGCGCTCTCGCGCTCGAGCTCGCTCACGCGGCCGCGCTTCTCGTCCAGATGCAGGTACTTCTCAACCTCGTCGAGACGCGTCTCCAGAGCGTCGAGCTCCTCGGACGTGACGACGGTCTTCTCGGTTGCGTCCGCCATGGCGCCTACCGGTTCCTGCCGTGGCAGTTCTTGAACTTCTTACCGCTGCCGCAGGGGCAGG
>CAUGVQ010000040.1 GCA_959602875.1 uncultured Collinsella sp.
GTCTTCACGTCGGTGAAGGGGTTGGTGGCCTCCATAGCGGCAGAAATGGCGTCGGCGGCCTCAGAGGTGATCTGGCAGCCGTCGGGACCGTAGGCCTTGTAGCCGTTGTAGGGCGCAGGGTTGTGCGAAGCGGTCATGCAGATGCCGCCGGAGCACTTGAGATAACGCGTGGCCCAAGAGAGCGTGGGTACCGGGCTGATCTTGGGATAGACATAGGCCACAACGCCGTTGGCAGCGAGGATGGCAGCCGTCGTCTTAACAAAGAGTTCGCCCTTGTTGCGGCTGTCGCGCGCGATGGCAACGGTGGGGTTCTCGAAGTTCTTGTTGAGGTAATCGGCAAAACCCTGGGTGGCGCGGCCGACCGTGTAGATGTTCATGCGGTTGGTGCCGGCGCCGATGGTGCCGCGCAGGCCCGCCGTACCAAAGGCGAGGTCCTGGAAGAACGCATCGGTGATGGCGTCCTCGTCGCCCGCGTCCTTCATAGCCTGGAGCTCGGAGAGAAGCTCCTCATCCTTGACGTTGGCAATCCATGTGTCAAGGAGCTCATGTACATCTGCCATAGCATTCAGTCCTTCCTGTTGGGACATGCCTACCGGTTCGCCGCACGCCAAGGAGGTGGCGGTTGTGCCTGGGCGCACCGCACCCAGTATCTTGCATCATACGGCAACGCACCATCTCCCGCGCCCGTCCATCGGTAAGCGTACAGGTTTATCGGGTGGATGCGTTGCGGTGGCACGCAACGTGGTACAATAGCCGCCACGGGCCGTTAGCTCAGCTGGCAGAGCAGGGGACTTTTAATCCCAAGGTCTAGGGTTCGAACCCCTAACGGCCCACCCGTTGATGCGAACGCCCCCTACCATGGGGGCGTTTTTGGTTTGGAGCCCTTCCGGGGTTCGCGCCCGCAAGGGCCACATGGCGTGCAAAGTGCGCGGATGCCTTTGCCAACTCAGGTCGTGAAGGCGCGCCGCCAAAAGGATCGCGCAGGCCGTGGCGCGCCCGCTCATCCGCGCCACACGTTTCTGTAATCCGTACGTTTCTGACGCATCAAAAATCGAATCCGTACGCTCCTGACGCAAAAGATGCCCCTAACGACAGAAACGTACGGATTCGAATCCACAACCAGCGGACTGGGGAACAGGGCGACTTACTAAGACAACCAGACTACTCCCAGCTCCACTGGCCGTTCACGAAGACGGGCACCTCGGTGCCGTCTGCCATGATGCCCGTGATGTCCATGTCGTCGGTACCGATCATAAAGTCGACGTGCGTCGCGGAGGTGTTCACCCCGTGGGCAGCGAGCGTCTCGGCATCCATGTCGTAACCGCCCTCGTAGCACTCGGGGAAGCCGATGCCGAGCGCTAGGTGGCAGCTCGCGTTCTCGTCGTAGAGCGTATCAAAGAACAGCGTGTCGCTCTCGCGGATGGGCGTGTTCTTGGAGATGAGCGCAACCTCGCCCAAGCGACAGGCGCCCTCGTCCGTCTCGATGATGGAGCGCAGGGTCTCGAGCCCCTGCTCCGCACCGTAGTCGACGACCTTGCCCGCCTCAAAGCGCAGCCAGAAGCGGTCCACCTTGTTGCCGTGGTGGATGAGCGGCAGCGCGGAGTGGACGATGCCGTCGGCACGCATGCGGTCGGGCGAGGTGAAGACCTCCTCGGTGGGGATGTTGGGGAAGAACGGGTGACCCTCGGGCGTCTCGCCCTTGCCGCCCGCCCAGATGTGACGGTCGGTGAGGCCGATGGTGAGGTCGGTGCCGTTATCGGCGGTGTAGCGGAGGGCGTCGAAGTGATGCTCGTTCAAGAAACGCAGGTTCTTGTCGAAAGTCGCGTCGTGAAGCTCCCAGTCGCTCTCAGGGTCCTCGCCATCGGCGCGCGCCGCAGAGAGGATGGCGCACCACAGCTTGTAGATAGCGACCTCGTCCTCGAGGCCCGGGAAGACATGGCGCGCCCAAGCCGCAACGGGGGCACCGGCAATACACCAGGGGTTGATGTTGAAGTCAAGCCCGCGGCGGTAGATCTTGCACTGGGAGTTGCGCGCCTTGGAGGCGGCTGCCGGCTTGGCCGGGTCGATGCCCTTGAGGGCCTCGGGGTCGGAGCCCTCGACAAAGATGAAGCAGGCGCCGGCGCGGGCGAGTGAATCGAGCTGCTCGACCTGCCAGGAGGGCGTCTTCTCAAAATACGCGGTCTCGACGTTCTCATAGGTGAGGCGCGTAACCGCGTCGTCCGACCAGATAACCGTTACGTGGCCGGCGCCGGCGGCGTACGCCTCGCGCACGAGCACGTGCACAAAGGCGTTCGACTCCACGGGCGCCTGCACAACAACCTCTTGGCCCTGTTTGACGTTCACGCCTTTGCGCACGATAAGGCGCGCGTAGCGCTCAATCTTGGGCGCGAGGTTGCGCATGCCGGCACGAGCGTCCTCAACAGTCAGTGCGGCTCGAATCATACTAACCCTCCTGCCAGGGTGCTATGTCTTCAGTTACCTGCGAGAACGCTGGTTCTTCTTGGGCTTTTTGGCCGGCTCCACGGTGGTGTTCGCAGAACCCTCCGCCACCTCGGCGGCGTCCTTGTCGGCGTTCTTCGAGCTCTTGGACGAGGCTGCAGCGAGGACCTCGGCGATCTTGCGCTCGGACATGCCCTCGGCCTTGGAGCGGTAGTAGTTGCGGATGGGGCGGATCTTCACCATATCGAACACAAAGGCGCCGATGATAGCGGCGTAGGAGACCACAATGCCCACGATCTCGAGCGGGTTGCCGCTCTGACCCACGTGATTCTGCTGGCCACCCAGCAGCACGTACCACGTCACCACGATGGCTGCCATGCCCACACCAAGAATCGCCCAGAAGATCTTGCGGTACTTGTTGTAGTCCTCGTCGGCCTTGAGCAGAACGCTCGAGGCGTCGTACAGGCGGTCCTCACGGGCGCGCTCCTCACGCTTGCGGGCGCGTTTCTCCTCCTTAGAGAGGCCCTCGAGGTTCTCGCCGCGCTCGGCGGCCTTACGGCGCGCCTTTGCCGATGCGGGAACGACGCGGACCGAGCCGGCGGCCGCGCGGGCGGGCTTGGCGGAGCTGGCGCCCTTACGGGTGGCGCCGGTGTACTCGTGCTCCAGCGTGCGCTTGTTGGTGGCGCTGCGCATACTCATTTACTGGTTCTCCTTCATGCTGACAAAATCGGTTCCGGTGATGATCTGGAACGCCTCGCGATAGCGTGCGGACGTGCCCTCGACCACCTCGGCGGGCAGGTGCGGCGGCTCGCCGGTCATGTCCCAGTTGGCGCGCAGCCAGTCGCGGACATACTGCTTGTCGTAGCTCGGCTGGACCTTGCCCTCCTCGTAGGTGGCAGCGGGCCAGAAACGGCTCGAGTCGGGGGTGAGGCACTCGTCGATAAGGGTCACGCGGCCGTCGATGATGCCGAACTCAAACTTGGTGTCGGCGATGATGATGCCGCGGGTCGCCGCGTACTCGGCGGCGGCGGTGTAGATCTTGAGCGACAGGTCGCGCAGCTGCTCGGCAATGTCGGCACCCACGATCTGGACGGTGCGGTCGAACGAGATGTTCTCGTCATGGTCGCCGATAGCGGCCTTGGTGGACGGGGTGAAGATGGGCTCGGGGAGCTTGGACGCCTCGGTAAGGCCGGCGGGAAGCTTGATGCCGCAGACGGTACCATCGGCATCGTAGGTCTTCTTGCCCGAACCGGTGAGGTAACCGCGGACGATGCACTCGATGGGCAGGGTCTCGGCGCGACGCACGAGCATGGCGCGGCCAGCGAGGTAATCACGATACTCAGCAAACTCCGCCGGGAAGTCGTCCACGTCGATGGAGACGAGGTGGTTGGGCACAAGCTCGGCAAACTTGTCGAACCAGAAGGCGGAGATGCGGTTCAGGACCTCGCCCTTAAACGGAATCTCATCGGGCAGAATGAAGTCGTAGGCCGAGATGCGGTCGGTCGCCACCATGAGCAGGTTGTCGCCAGCCTGGTAGATGTCGCGGACCTTACCGCGGGAATCGGGACGGCGCTCGAGCGTAGTCACGTGGGATCACTCCTTAGAGACGAGCCGGGTACGAGGGCGCACCCCCTCGATGCACCCCGCCGCGCCACCGTTGCTAGCCAGCAAAAGACAGCGCTAATTCTCCATTGTAGTGGACGGCGTCTCGGGCGTGTGCTCACGCGGCAGATGAATCGTAAAAGTCGTACCTTTTTCAAGCTCGGAATCGACCGCGATGTAGCCGTGGTGCCGCTCGATAATCTGCTGGGTGAGGGAGAGGCCCACGCCCAGGCCGCCCGCCTCGCGCGCGCGGCTCGCGTCAGCGCGCCAGAACCGGCTGAAGATGCGCGGCAGGTCCTCTTTAGCGATGCCGATGCCGGTGTCGCTCACCGATATGAGCACGTCGCGCTTGCCCGTCTTGACCGACACAACAACCCAGCCGCCCTCGGGCGTGTAGCGCATGGCGTTGCTCATGATGTTGATGATGGCCTGAGTAATCATATCCGGGTCGCACTCCACCACCGCGTCGCGGCCCTGCGTCTCGTCGTTGAAGCGCAGGCGCAGGTCGTGGTCGTGGAAGAGCTGGTGCTGGCCCGAGACGATCTGCCGCACGAACGAGACCATATCGACCTCTTCTATGTTGAGGGGCGCGCTCTTTGCCTCCATGCGCGACAGGTCGAGCATCTGCTGGACGAGGCGTGCCAGGCGGCGCGTCTCGGCGGCGACGGTCTCCAGGTGCTCGTCGTCGGCGGGCATCACGCCGTCCTGCATGGCCTCGACCGTGGCGAGCATGCCCATGAGCGGGGTGCGCAGCTCGTGCGCAACGTCGGAGGTGATGCGGCGCTCGTGCTTGAGGTCGCGCTCGAGCGAGGTTGCCATCTCGTCAAAGGTCTCGCCCAAGCGGTCTATCTCGTCGTCGCCGCGCATGTTGGTGCGTGCGGAGAGGTCACCGTCGCGCACCTGCTTGGCGGTTGAGGTGATGCGACGGAGCGGCGAGGTGAGCATGTGCGAGACAAGAAAACCGATCACGATCGAGATGCACACCGCAATGAGCGCGGCAAGCGCCATGGCGTTGAAGGTGCGGTCGCGGAAGGCGCTGTCCGCCTTACTGAGCAGCACGTCGGAGCCGAGAACCCATACGCGAACGGTGCCGACGGTCTCGCCGTCGGCGGTGACGATCGACTTGGTGACCGAGCCGCCGGCGTCAGTTGGCGCAGTTGAGGTGAGGCTGTGGCCACGCTTGGCGGGAACAGCGGGCCAGGTATCGTCGTAGATAATCTCGCCCGTGGCATCGGAAACTTGGATGCCGATGTCACTCGAAAGCGTTGTATCCGCCACCGACGACAGGTACTCTGCCGTCCACGGCCCGCTCTGGTCATACGCGGCGGCAAGGCGCTGGGCCGTAACGGAGGCAATATCCTCCATATTGGTGCGCGTGTAATCAGAAAACACGCCGCCCCACACCACGCTGACCACGCCCACCATGATGAGCACGGTCATAACGGAGGTGGCGGCAAAGCTGAACGCCATGCGCGTGGCATAGGAGATACCGGGGCGGTTGTCCTTGCGCGGCGTATTCCAACTCGCCCGGGAAGACACCTTCTCGGGCGAGCCCTTGTGTCGTTTACCTATTTCGAAGCGCGCTGAGGGCATGGCCAGCCCTTACTCGTCGGACTTCTTCTCCTGAGCGGGAGCCTCAAAGCGGTAGCCCACGCCGTGCACCGTGAAGAGCCACTTGGGATGGCGCGGGTCGTCGCCGAGCTTGGCACGGAGGTTCTTAACATGGGAGTCGATGGTGCGCTCGTAACCCTCAAAGTCGTAGCCGAGCACCTTCTCCACGAGCTCCATGCGGTTGTACACGCGGCCTGGATGACGGGCGAGCGTGGCGAGCAGCTTGAACTCGGAG
Organism: uncultured Collinsella sp.; assembly: GCA_959602875.1. GTDB lineage: Bacteria > Actinomycetota > Coriobacteriia > Coriobacteriales > Coriobacteriaceae > Coprousia. Next base: position 5,888 of record CAUGVQ010000040.1, read on the forward strand.
GCCGTGAGGTCCACGTCCTTCCCGTCGACCAGAATCTTGTGGCCGGAGATATCGATAACGAGCTCGCCGAAGTCGAGCACATCAACCTCGGGCTCAACGTGGGCGCGACGGAACATGGCGCGCACGCGGGCAACGAGCTCGCGCGGGGAGAACGGCTTCACGATATAGTCGTCCGCACCGAGCTCGAGGCCGATGATGCGGTCCTCAACCTCGCCCTTGGCGGTAAGCATGATGATGGGCACAGCGGACTGCTTGTCGCGAATGATCTTGCAGACGCGCTCGCCCGATAGCTTGGGGAGCATGAGGTCAAGAATCACCAGGTCAAACTTGTGCTTCTCGAACTCGTCGACGGCGGCCTTGCCGTCGCCCACGCCCACGACCCAATAGCCCTCGCGGTCGAGATACGCCGCAACAGCGTCACGAATGGCCTTCTCGTCTTCAACCAAAAGGATACGCTTTGCATCTGAAGCCATGACCGGCCTCCTGTCTTGCCGTCGAGTTTGCCTCGTCCATTGTACCGCACCGGACGGCGCCGGCCCGTGAGCACGTGCTCCGCCTCCTATAAGCGTGCGAAAGTGCCCGCCGAGGGCGGAAAAGTGCTCTCCTGTTGTTCCATTATGCCCAGGGTGACCCGATTTCTTTCGGGTCATTCACTTAGAGGTTGAAGACGCGCGCCACCACGTGCTCGGGAACACCTTGATCGTTGCGGATGGTCGCATAGCTCAAGAAGCGGTCGACCACGCCCTCGCTTGCCGGCCAGTCACCAAAGTCCACGCAACGGTCGGGGGCGAGCAGCGTCGCGTAGGTCTCGGCCTCCGTATCCACCACAAAGTGCGAGGTCTGGGCTTTGACGAGGTAATTGGTGCCCTTGGCGACCACGCAGGCCAGCGGCTCGCGGCGCACAAAGATGTACGGGCCGCCCTCGCGCCCGATGTAGGTTCCCATGTTGCCGAGGCTGCCGCGCCCGCTGTAGCTCGCCTCGATGGAGAAGACAAACTGCTCGTTCATGTAAATCGCCTCAAACGGAGCGACCGACGAGGGAAGCACGAGCTGGTCGCGGCGTGTGAGGTTGCCGTCGGTAAGATCGAGCGCCGTCATGCCGTAGTAGACGCCCTCATCACCGTTCACGCGGGGCGTGATGGTGAGGATGCCGTCCGCCACATGCGGCGACGCGGCAAAGCGGCCGTGCGAGGTCCAGAGCTCTCGCCCCTCGGTATCGCCCAGCGTCCACTGGTAGCAGTGCGAATCCTCGGCACGTGCGGCACCCGTCGCCTGCGGCATGCGCTGCCAGATGACGCTCGTTTCCCACGTGGTGAAGCGGGGCGGCTCCCAATCGGCATCGCCATGATCGAGTTCAACCGGCTCGCCCGTCAGCTGACCGTTGGAAAGCCCCTGGGCAATGAGGGCCCAATCGCGCGTGGCGTAATCGACCTCGACCCATGCAAAGACATCGTCGGTGGCGCGCACATCGTGAAAGCCGTACGTGCCGCCGAGGGTCGGGGACTCTATAAGGGTGTTGAGATTGCCGCTTGCCAAGCTCATGACGCCGAGCGTGTTCACATGCGAGGACGACTCGGGCGTGAGCAGCGCCGCCGCCCACGAGCCACCGCTGTGGAACAGAAGCGTCCCCAGCGGGAGCGTGAACTCCTGCGCCGCCGCGTAGGGGCAGTCGGCGCTCTGGTAGTCGCCGTCGAGCACGGCGATGAGCTGCGAATCGTCGACCACCTGCGGCTCACCGGTAGCCTCGGGGGTCTCGCTGGACCCGCACGAAGAGAGCGAGATGGCAGCCATACCCGCGCCGATGGCAGTCACGCTACCAATAGTGAAGCTACGGCGCGTAACCCCTCGGGGACCGGCAGATGCGCCCGAGCCGCCCGCTCGGGCTATAAGGCGGTCGAGCATGCTCATGCGCGGGCCTGCTCCTGAGCCGCGTCGAGCGCGTAGCAGAGCTGATCGGCACAGGACGTACCCTTGTTGCCGCAGAGGTTACCGCGCAGAATGCCGGTGACCTCCTCCACGGTGCGACCCGTGACGAGCTTGGAAACAGCCTTGAGGTTGCCGTTGCAGCCGCCCACGAACGAGACGCCCTCGATGGTGGTGCCGTCGTCGCTAAGGTCGACGTGGATGTTGCGCGAGCAGACGCCGCGCGGCGTGAAGTCAATCGAAATCATAAAACCCTCCCCTGGGCTTGCAGTGTCATTCAAACCATACCGGACGGCTTGACCGTCGCTCAGCAGGACTTGCCGCGCCACGTGGCCGCAGCCCGATAACGACTGCCATTATCCCCGTTTCGCCACACCCCCGCACGTCCGGCACAGGGATTCCACGCTGCGAGCGCACCCCCCCTCGGCCTCAAAAATGTGTGCGGTGAAACATTGTGTATGGTGAAACTCGCGGCTCAAAATGGGCATCTCCGCATATTCCCAGCTACAGCGCTTGTTGAGCAAACTGTGCTTGCGGAAAGCCTAAGTTTCACCATACACAATGTTTCACTTAACACTTTCACCGTACACAATTTGGCTCCAGCACACGGCCCAGAAACGCCATGCCAGCCCAAGCTGGCAGCCCCAATCATGCAAAAAGCCCCCGAGAAGATGGTCTTCTCGGGGGCTTCGGTCAGCTTATACAAGTAACAAGCTTATGCGAGCTTACTCCGTGGTGGTCGCCTCGAACAGGTCGGGGGTCGTCCAGCCATCGGGCACCGCGCCGGTCTTGTCGCCGTAGCCGAGGTCCTGGACCGTCCAGCCCTCGGGCACGCCGCCCTCGCCCTCCCAGGCGCCGACCTGGTGGCAGGTGGCGCAGGTGAAGACGCTCTGGTCGTGCATACGGTGGCAGGTGTTGCACTGCTGCACGCCATGGTAATCGCTGTGCGGGTCAAAGCTCAGGTCAGCCGTCGAGGACTCGGTCGCACCGGGCATCACGCCAGCGCCGGAGTGGCAGCCGCTCTGGAGGCAGAACTCGTTGGAGTAGCTCTCCTTGGCGAGCGGGGTGTCATAGCCGCCGGAGAGCTGCGCCTGGATCTGCGAGCCCATCTGGCCGAGCGTCTGCTCGTGGCAGCCGAGGCACTGGTTGTCCACAACGCCCTTGTGCGCATAGGCAAGCGACGTGGTGTCGTTCTCGAAGGACTGATAGTACTTGCCCATGGTGCTGTGGCAGAGGCTATCGCAGAACTCCGGAGTGGAGCGCCAGGCCCAGCCGGCAACACCGAGGACCGTGACCACCACGACGGCGGCGATCACGATCGGGAGGCGCTTGGCCTTCCAATTGATCTTCTTCTTCGGAGCATCAGCGGTCTCGGCCGCCGTGGTCTCCTGCTTCTCTTCAGCCATCGGTATCTCCTCTCAGGCAGCTTAGGCCAGCGCCGGGTTGTCGCCGCAGTAATCGGCGAGCACGCCGGCATACTTGCGGGTGCGCTCGTCATAGGACTTGCCGCCCTCGGTAAGGAGACCAAGCTCCTCGAGGTCGGAGGCAACGTCGTCGAGGCCGAGGTCCGTGAGGCACTCCTTGGTCGGGCAGCCGAGCTCGGCGTCCCAGCCAAAGCGCTCGTACATCATGGTGAGGGCCGTCTTCCAGTCCTCGCGCTCCATCTTGTTGGTGCCCTTGGTGAACGGCTCGATGTCCGGATCCTTGGTGAAGACCCACTCGGTGATGACGTCGTGGACGTTGCGGAAGTCATTGCAGCCCAGGTTGCCGTCGGCGTCCTTCATGCCGCGGGCGGTGTTGGCGCGCTGGAGGGTCATAACGCGCTCGGCGGCCTTGTAGAGGTCGTCGATCGTGATCTCCTGGCCGGTGACCGCGGTGTAGAACTGAGCCTCGAGGTCGAGGTCGCCGCGGTAGCTGCGCTCCTTGGCAGGGGCCATGGCCATCGGCCACACCCAGTTGCAGAGCGTCAGGCAGTCATGCAGCACGTCGGTGACGATGCTCCACCAAGCGAACTCGGCCTTGTACTCGTTCATGGGCGTGTAGTCGTTGTTGGGGTCGATAGCATCCTCGGAGCCCCACATCTCGGCCGCCATCTCCTTCTTGAGGTCGATGGGAAGACCGCAGCCCTGGAAGTTCACCGCAGAGTGAATCATGTCGTCGCGGTTGAAGACCATGTTGTAGAGGCCGCCGGTCTGGCCGAAGCACTCGATGGCGTGGTGGACGGGCCAACCACGATAGTTGATGAGGCAGGAGGTCGCGTTGTCGAACCACTCCATGTGGTCCCACTCCTTGCACCACACGATCGGGCCGTGGCCAAGAAGCGCGATGGGCTTCTTCTCGACGTCGTTCTCGGCGATGTCGCAGAGGATCTTGATGAACGAGGTCGGGTCGCCGTTGTTCACGATGGCGTCGAAGTTGTACTCGGCCATCTGCTCGGGCGTGCAGTGCTCGGCGAGGATGCCCTTGGTGTAGGTCCAGGCGATGTCGCGGTAGAGCTGCGCGTAGTTGCACCACAGGCCGAGGTCGTCGACCGTGTTGGAGATGAGCTGATCGTAGAAGACGGAGGTGTCGGTGTTGGTGCCCTCCTCGGTCTTAAGACCGGTCGCCTTCATGATCGGCTGCATGTAGCTCGAGAACGGGAAGTTCGGCACGCAGGTGTTACCCGAGGACTGGTAGCCCGTGGCCTCATAGACGCGCGGGTCCTGGATCTGCGAGTAGCAGCGCACGGGGCAGCCGTGGCAGCCGGCCATCTTGACGGTGTACTTCTCCGCCTCGGGGCCGAGGTCCTTGGTGGACTTCATGCAGCGGTAGCCCATGGTGTTGGGCTCGAAGGGCTTGGGCTCGCCGGTCTCGATGGGGCCGCCCTCGGCAGCTGCCCAGTAGAGGCCCTTGCGAGCGGTCCAACGCGAGCCGGAGTCGTAGTACTCGGCCCAGGACTGCTGGGTGCTCGGCACGACGTGGTTGTTGTTGGAGCCGAGGACCTGGGCGATCATGTAGTCGGAGAGGTCGGCGACCATCTGCGGGTCGGCAACGTTCACGGCCTTGGTGCCCTTGACGACAACGGCCTTGCACTTCTTGGAGCCAAGAACCGCGCCGAGGCCCGCGCCCGCGGAGTGGCTACGGGTGTTCATGACGCACGCGTAGGGGAGCAGGTTCTCACCGGCAGGGCCGATGGTGGCAACGCAAGCCTCGAGGCCGTGCTTCTTGCAGAGCGCCTCGGTGGTCTCGCGGGTGCCCTTGCCCCAAACGGCGGAGGCATCCTCAATCGAGATCTTGTCGTCGTCGATCAGGATGTAGACGGGCTTGTCGGAAGCGCCCTCGATGATCAGGCCGTCGTGGCCGGAGTACTTGAGGGTGGCGCCGAGCTGGCCGCCGCAGTGAGCGTCGACAACGAGGTAGTCCGTGGTGAACGTGGAGAGCGTCGCCCACGTGGAGCGGCCGCCCAGAGGCACACCCGAACCGGTGAGAGGGCCGACGGCGAGGACGGCCTTGTTCTCGGGCGCGTCCCACGCGGTGCCGGCGGGCACCTCGTCATACATAATCTTATTGGCGAAGCCCATGCCGCCGATGTAATCCTGCTGCATGGCCTCGTCGGACTCGACGGAGATGTCTCCCGTCGTGAGGTTGACGCGCGCGATCTGGCCCGCCCAACCGTAAGAACCATAGGTGGCAGTATCAGCCATTGCGTATCTCCAATCTTTAAGCGACCTTGCCGCCGCCGACGAAGTCCTGCTGCTCGCCTACGAGCGGGTACGGATTCTCCTGACGGGTCGGGCCAGACGAATGGCTGACGTCCTCCCACTCGATGAGCTCGATGGCGCCGTTGGGGCACTGCGCTGCGCAGCGGCCGCAGGCGACGCACTTGCGGGACTTGCCGGTGACGGTGTTGATCACGGGCATGTCGTACGGGCAGGCGGTCACGCAAGCGCCGCAGCCCACGCACTTGTCCTCGTCAACCACGCGAACGCCGTTGTCGTTGGTGGTGATGGCGCCGTGCGGGCAGGCGGTCTGGCAAAGGGCCGTCTTGCACATGTAGCACGCGCGGATGGTCCACTCCATGGAGTAGAAGATACCGTCGCCCGAGCCGAGCTCCTTGCCGTACTGGTAACCGTCGTGCACGTGGATACGCGCAGCGGCCGGCTGGCTCACGCCGTCGAGGGCGAGCGTGCAGGCCATCTCGCAGCGCTGGCATCCGGTGCAACGGGCACGGTTCACCTTGAGCACGTGGGACGGCGTGGCGTAGTAGTCCAGGTCGCCCATGGAGCTCGTCGGCGCGGCGGCCGCCTCCTCCGGGAGCAGGCCGAGCGCCACCATGCTCGCCACGAACGCGCCCGAGACCTTCACAAACCCGCGACGGGTGAAGAAGGATTCGAGGCGATCCGCGCCCGAGCCCACCAGCTCTGTGGTGGTGTTCTCTTTCATAGTTCCCTCCCCTACTGGTTACGGCGGTCCCCCGCCGTGGTTCGATATGACGTGCGCACCTGGCGACGGTACGCATTTCGCCGCATATCATTGTCACCTTTGTTTGTTCGCAAGCCTCACCTGCTTCCGGGTAATTTGCGCCTTTTAGTGCATTTTCAGGCACAACAGGCTGTCACCTGTTTGAGGTGACCTGTCGCAAAACGGCATATAACTGTCACGTTTGGCACGTTTGGGGACGGGGTCGTTTTGTGCACGACGACCGCACGTTTGGGGACAGGGTTGTTTCGTGCAGCCCGGCTAAATCTCGCCCGCCTCGCGGAGCTCTTGGTCCACACGGCTATCGCGCAGCGAGCAGTTCTCAGTAATCATGCACGGAACCGAAAGACGCGTGCAGGGAAGCACCTCATCCAGCTCCGCGATCGAGAACTTGCGGACGCGCAGATAGTAATCGCCCACCAGGGAGCGCACCGCTTCGAGCGCAAAGACGAGCGTGTAGTTGCGGCTCCCCGGCAGAGGACCGGTGAGCTCCTCAATATCCTCGCGGGTGATGGCGAGCGCCTCGTCAACGGTCTTGCCGCGCAAAAGCGTTGCGAGTGCCGTGGCGCACGCGATGGCGGCAAGGCATCCATGGCTGCGGAAGCCCACCTCGCCAAACGTCCCCGTCTCTGGATCAATCTGGGCAAAGAGCTGCATCTGCACCGTGCCGCGCTTCTCCTTGCCAACGCTGCAGAAGACGTTGGCCCCATCCGGGATGCCACCGTTGGCAGCATCGGCAATCAGGTCGATGGTCTTCTTGTCGTATTCCGAGATGGGCGCGTCCTTCTCAATCTGGTACATATCGGGCGTGCGCAGAAACGGCGTGTCCTCGGTCAGGCGGTTCTTGGGCATGGGTTCTCCTCAATACATCTCGGCGCTATAGGCCCAGGTGGCATACGGCATATACGGACTCGCACCGCAAACGCGCATTACGGATTGCGCTGCTGCTCCACCCCGTACCACTCCGCAAGCGAGCGCGCCTGCGCCTCGGACAGGTAGATATCCGAGTAATAGTAGGTGCGTCCGTTGCTCGCATGGGTCTCGTGGATGTCCTTGAACGAGCCCGCCTCTTGCACCTTAGCAAAGACCTCGCGCGTGTGCGCGGGTGACCACAGATAGGGCGGATTCATAAGGCTATCGATACCCAAGGGGCGTGGGTAGGTGCTCGACTCGGTGCGCACCACGTCGACAAACGTGGCAACATCGTTGTCCTCCGCCGTGTGGTAGAGAGCCTTCGCAAAACTGTGTGAGAGCAGCGCTGCCGAATAGAGGTAGGTCGCCTTCTTGCCCTGCAGGATGGCGATGTCTACAACCGAGCGCTCGGGAAGCGGGTCGTCTTCGTTCAGCTCGCGGCCCTCAAGCTCAACGTCAAGGGGCTTGGGCGCAGCAAGGCGGCCCATGACGGGCTTTGCTTCGGCGTGCTCATGGGTATCGAGATAGTCCATGAACTTTTGCTCGAACTCTTTGGCGCTCATCCCCTCAGGCGCGATGGCGCGCTTGCGCCACCTTCCCGTTGTGGTGAGCTTTCCCTCGTAGGAACGCTGACGCACGTCGGTAAGCGCTGCATCGAGAGCGCGAATCCACGCGTTCTTGGCGTGAATCGCCGCGCGTTCCTCGTCCGTCAGGGCTTCTGCCTCTTGATTGTTCGCCTCAGCCGCAACCTCCACGGCCGCGTCCTCAACAGCGGTCGCCTCAGCCGGCGCAATATCGTTTCTCTCCTCCATGGGGCCCCTTCGCTCATGGGTTACCTGCGTCGATTCGCATGCATCACAGTTTAGTACAAGGTATACTTCATATCACCTCAAACAGGTGACCCCAGTCAGGGTACCTTCGCAGTAAGGATGAGACGTGGCCGCAGAACCCGTTGACAACGCTTCGAGTGCAGACGCCAAACGCGTGCTCCTACCTGCTGTTCTGGGCCTTGCATTTGCCGCTGCCTCGTTTGGCCTCACCGCCCAGGGAGGCGCGCTTGCCGGCGTGTCACCCGCCTTTGAGGGCACAGCGACGCTTGTCACCTGTGCGATGGCGGCCGCCCTCATGCTGAGCGCCTGGCATCACGGGCGCCTAGCCAAACGCGTCGTCTTTCTTATCACCTTTGTCGCCATCCATATAGCCGGCATCGGAGCCCTCGGGCTTGTCTTCCTGGACATCACGCGCCCCGCGCAAGCCGCCCTGTGGGCGGTGGCGCTCGAGGCCGCGAGTGGATGCGGCAGCGCCCTGCTTATGTTCTATTGGCTCCGCAAACTCCGCGGCACCTCGGCAACCACCGTATCTGCCGTGTCGTTTGCCGCGCTCGCACTTGGCACCGCCATGACATTTGTGGCGGGCATCGCCGGACCCCTCGCCTGTCATGGTGCGGCCTTTGCGCTCTCGTTTGCCCAGTTTGCCACCACGCGTGCGTCGCGCCGCTTCGAGGCGCCGGGCGGCGCCTTCCCCGCTCACCCTGAGATGTACTTTGGCACGAGCGAGGAGCGCTTCTCGGACCGTGGCTACCTCGCCGCGGCACTCGCCGGCGTATGCGGCGTTGCCCTTGCCGCAGGAATGGCCAACGCTTTTGCCATCTCGGTCGAGGGCTCGGCGGGACTTGAGTTTGTTTCCCGCCTCATCACCCTCGCGCTGGTGTGCGCGGCCGCGGCCGCGGTCATGCGCCGTTCGCTCGAGACGCAGGAGCGCTCGTTTGTCGCTAACATCTGGATTGCCCTTTGCCTGCTTTTGAGCATCGGTGCGGTCTTCCTGTCATTCGGGGGTCCCGCCGCCTACATCGGCGGCGCCGTTGATGCCGCTGTCCTGCTTCTTCTGCAGGCGCATATCTGGTATCTCTCGGTAGCGTTCTCGAGCTACGGCAAGCTCGACCCCTACATCTACGCCACAGGGTCCTGGATCGCACTCCACGCGTTCCACGTCACGGGCACGGCCCTCGGCCATCTTATTGCCGGCGCCACGCCGCAAAACCCCGCGCCCGCCATCGCCCTCATGGGTCTTTGCGCGGTGGGCGCCACGCAGATTGTGTTCTCGCAGCTGCTCGCCGACCCCGAGCGCACGCCCCTGCCCGGCACCGCCGCTCAGGCCGCCGCGGCTCAGATCCTCCCACAAAACGCACCGGGCATGCTCGCCCCCGCCTCGCCTGAGGCGCCTTCCTTGGGCGCGGCGGCAGAGACCGGCGCGCCCTCCGACGTGCACATTGCTACCTCGGTCATCGCCATGGGGCAGCGCTTTGGCCTCACCGGCCGCGAAATCGAAGTTCTCACCCTCTACGCCCTCGGCCACACACAGGCGCGCGTGAGCGAGGAGCTCCACCTTTCGCAGAACACGGTGCACACCCACATCAAGCGCATTTACGACAAGTGTGACCTGCACTCGCGCCAGGAGATTCTCGATTACCTGAACGAGTACGGCGGGTAACGTCCTAGGCCCTATCCAAGGCGGACTGACTCAATCCAAGGCGGACTTTTTCGTAGATTTAAGTGAGACGCTTCCCTAGCGCAATAACAGCCAATTGCTCTACCTGCGTTTTTTTATAAGAAAGCGCGCCCCGATACTCAATCGAGGCGCGCAAATCTACGAAAAAGTCCCCGGATCAGCCGGACGAGCGCAATCAGCCGCAAGCCTTACGCGAAGTCGAGCTCCTCAAGACGGTCGAAGACGCGGTCGACGCGCGTGAGGAAGTCCCACGGATCGAAGATCTCGTCCAGCTTCTCGGGTGCGACCGTGCAACGCGGGTCGGCCTCGAGCTTCTCGCGGAACGTGGTGCCGCCGGCGCACTGCTGCACCTCGCGCCACGTGGCCATAGCGTTCTCCTGCACGATAGCGTAGGCCTCCTCGCGCGTGATGCCCGTCTCCACAAGGGCGAGCAGCACCTTGGACGAGAAGATGAGACCGCGGGTCTTGTTGAGGTTGGCCTTCATCTGCTCCGGGTAGAGGATGAGACCGTCGACCACGCGGGTAAGGCACTGGAACATGTGGTCCAGCGCAATGAAGCTGTCGGCCTGCGCCACGCGCTCGGCGGAGGAGTGCGAGATGTCGCGCTCGTGCCAGAGGGCAACGTTGTCGAAGGCCACCTGCGCGTTGGCCTTCACCACGCGGGAGAGGCCGCAGACCTTCTCCATGGTGATGGGGTTGCGCTTATGCGGCATGGCGCTCGAACCCTTCTGGCCCTTCTTGAAGGGCTCCTCGGCCTCGAGCGTATCGGTCTTCTGGAGGTTACGGATCTCGGTCGCAATGCGCTCGCAGGTAGCGGCCGTAGTGGCAAGCACGCCGGCAAGGTAGGCGTGGTGGTCGCGGCTGATGACCTGCGTGGAGAGCGGATCGTGCACAAGGCCCAGGTGCTCGCAGACGTACTCCTCCACAAACGGATCGATGGAGGAGTAGGTGCCCACCGCGCCCGAGATGGCGCCAAAGGCAACGTTGGCGCGGGCGTCGATCAGGCGGTCGAGGTCGCGCTTGAGCTCCCACGCCCAGCTACCGAACTTCATACCAAAGGTCATGGGCTCGGCGTGAATGCCGTGGGTGCGACCGGCGCAAAGGGTGTTGCGTTCCTCAAAGGCACGGCGCTTGCAGATGGCGCCGAGCTTCTTGACGTCCTCGATGATGATGTCGGTCGCCTGCACGAGCTGATAGCAAAGCGCCGTGTCGCCGAGGTCGGAGCTCGTCATGCCAAAGTGAACCCAGCGGCTGGGCTTGGGCTCGCCCTCGGGAACCTCGGCATCGATATACTCGCCCATGTTGGTGAGGAAGGCGATAACGTCGTGGTTGGTCACGG
>CAUGVQ010000041.1 GCA_959602875.1 uncultured Collinsella sp.
AGGAAACAAAGGTTTTAATTGATGCCATTCACCAGCAGCTTTTAACCCCTCTTTACTGCGGGACATCTTTGCATATTCTTCAAAAAACTTCTCATTATCGTATTCATTATTCATAACCTTAACATCTCCTATTTTATCCTTCGGCACCGCCGCCTCCAGGCGGCTCCCCAACTTCATCTGCTCGATAAATGGGAATTGCACCAAAACAATCTAAGACAACAATGCTGCCCTACTTGCGATTTTTTCTTGTACTGCGGAAACAGTTTCTTGAATGGAATAATTGGTCGTATCTACAGCATTCGATTCATATATTCCCAGATTGCAAAATTGCTCCCACATTGTTTCTACCAATTCGATATTTGTTTTTCGGTCTAACTTTGAGCGTTCAACAGCCCGCTTTAAGGTTTCTTCCTTACTTGCCCTTAAAATAATATAATGCACCTCATAATGTTCCCGAACAAGAGCTTTCCATGGCTCCAAAAACCATGGCCCGACAATCCCATCTACAATTACATCATATCCGCCACGAGCATATCGCTTTGCAGCTTCTAAAAAGGCTTCAATGACAACCAGATTTTGCTTGTTGGATTCTGGCAAATGTGGTGGTATTGCGCCTTTGCTTAAGTAATGAAAAAAGTCATCGGTGTGCATATGCACTGATTTATCCATATCTGATTCCTTTGCGACAATTGACGCAGTTGTTGTTTTTCCTGTCCCCGGTGAGCCTGTAATCACAATAATTCTTCCTTGATTCATCTGTATTTTCCCTCACAATTTGAATTTATCGTTTTGTTCCTGCCTGCTCAATCATCTTCTTCGCAAACTGCTGGAACATTTCAACAGTTTCTTTATCCATCGGTGCAAGCTGTCCGATCTGTCCAGCTATCATCGCCGTTACATCGTCAATGGAAAGCGGTTTTTGTTTCTGTTCCGCCAGTGCGTCCCGCATAGCTTGGGACATAGCGGCGGTCACAGCTTCTCCCGGCTGTTCCCCGTTGTCTATGTCTTTCTTAATGTCCCGCAGGATAGCCAGGAACACATTTTTGATTTTTTCAATCTCCGCTTCATGTTCCCCCCATCTTTTGGGCGTTCAAAAGCTGTAAATCCTGCTTCGCTTCTGCCCGGTGTTCCGGGTGTTCTTTCATCAGGTCGGACAGGGAAGCCGTTGCTATCTCGATAAGCTGGTTTCTTGCTGTTATCCCCTTTGCCGCCGTGTCCTGAAAATAAATCCGTATCAAATCTATCAGCTTGGGAAAATTCCTGTGTTCCAACAGGCGGTTGAGGATTTGCACATCAACAGCACCCGTCACAAGCTGTAGATGGCCTTTCGCCTATACTTTGGCGAGAACACGATGTGGTACTTGCAGAGCCACTTCGTGTGAGCGAGGCTGTTGGCCTTCTGGGCCACGGCAATCACCTTCCCCTCGGGGCCGGCGACCTGAACAATCACCATGCTAGAGGGGAAGGTTTCCCGTTGCATAGCAAAGGTGGGGTCCAACCGCTGAGCGGGTGGATTTCCATGCCGCGCGGAAACGCGCGGCGCAGGGTTGATGACCCTTACGACCGAGCTTGAGCGCGCGATGCGCGCTCAAACGCCCTGCCGGTTGCCAAGCGCTGGCAAACACGGTGCAGAGGCGCCCCTCAACCAAAGAAACCGTGTTTACCAGCTCCTGAACCGCCGGGAGAGCTGGTAAACACGGTTTTGGTGAAACGGGTGGAATACGCGGATGGGTGCGGGGCGCAGAGGCGCCCAGCGGGTCCTACACCAGGCGCGCGTACTTGCGCTTGCCCACCTGCAGGACGCTGCCCTCGTGCAGAAGCGCGGGGTCGACGTTGTAGCTCTTGGGTGCGACCGCCTTCTGGTCGATCTTGACGCCGCCGCCATCGATGAGGCGGCGCGCTTCGCCCGCAGAGGGAGCAAGGCCGGCGTCCTTAAGCACGACCGCGAGGTATACGAGCCCCTGGTCGTTCGGCGTAAGGTCAACGTGAACCTCGGCGATGTCCTCTGGGAGCTTGTCCTCCTTGAAGACGCGGTCGAACTCCGCCTTGGCGGCCTCGCCCACGCCCGCACCGTGGTAGGCGTCGACGATGTTCACCGCGAGGGCGCGCTTGAGCTCGTAGGGGTCCGCCGAGCCGTTGGCAAGCGCGGCGTCAATCGCGTCGACCTCGTCGACAGAAAGCGTCGAAGCGAGGCGGTAGTACTTGCCGATCATCTCATCCGGGATGGACATGATCTTGCCAAAGGCGTCCGCCGGCTCGTCGGTAAGCCCCACGTAGTTGCCATAGGACTTGGACATCTTGCGCACGCCGTCAGTGCCCTCAAGCAGCGGCATGGTGAGGGCGACCTGCGGCTCCATGCCCATCTTCTCCATGAGCTCGCGGCCGGCGAGCAGGTTGAAGAGCTGGTCGGTGCCGCCCATCTCCACGTCGGCCTTGATCTTCACCGAGTCGTACGCCTGCATAACCGGGTAGAGGAACTCGTGCAGGGCGATCGGCGTCTGGCTCTGGTAGCGCTTGGTGAAGTCATCGCGCTCCAAGATGCGCGCCACGGTGAACTTGCTGCAAAGCTCGAGCATACCCTTGAGGTCGAGCGACAAGATCCAGTCACCGTTGTGCACGATGGTCGTCTTCTCGGGGTCCAAGATCTTCATGGCCTGCGCAACGTAGGTCGCAGCGTTGGCCTCGACCTCCTCCTGCGTGAGCTGCGGGCGCGTGGTGTTCTTGCCCGAGGGGTCGCCGATCATGGCCGTGCCGTTGCCAATGATGAGCGTGACCTTGTGGCCGAGGTCCTGGAACTGGCGCATCTTGCGCAGGGGCACCGCGTGGCCCAAGTGCAGGTCGGGCGAGGTGGGGTCGACGCCGAGCTTGATGTTCAAGGGCACGCCGCGCTCGAGCTTCTTCCTCAGGTCCGCCTCAGGTACGATCTGCGCTGCGCCCGAGGTGATGATGCGCATCTGCTCGTCGACAGAGAGCATAGTGTTCCTCCTGCTGTCTAGCACCCTCGCCACGCTGACGCGGCGGTGCTTGGTTTTATTGCATAACTTTTCTAGTGTAGCCGACTAGAGGCTTGCATGATACCCCGTTATCGCGTCCTTGCCATACCACTGGGCAAGCCGATAGTTGATATAGGTATCCATGTTGTCGCGGATGTCCCCCATAAAAAGCACCTTGGGCGCCGTCGTGATGAAGGGCACCTCCACCTCCGCATCCGGTGAGGTCTCGATACGCTCGATACGCTCCCGGACCTGCGTGTCGTACTCAACCGCCTCGCCCGTCGCGAGCGAACGCGCAGCAGAGAGGGAGACGAGGTCGTCGACATGGCGCTCGTCGAGGGCGAGGGCCGTGACCGAGAGCACAAGCACCGCAACAACCACTGCGGCAAAGCGCCCGTATGAGAGGGGCGCGGGCGTCGGCGCGGTGGGCGCGGGAGAATCTGCCGGAGCCGCCTTCGTACCATCGGACGCCTCTTTTGCCACTGTCCCCTGCTCACGCCGACGGACCCACCAGCCCGCAAGCCACGTGGCGCATACCAGCACAAGAATCACGAAGAGGTCGTAGCGGATATTCTGCACACGCCCCGGGCCAACGTAGCCCATGGAGTAGAACGTGGGCGTGAAGCTCGCCGCAAACAGGGCGAACGACCCCATAAGCGCCGCGCCCGGATAGCGGAACGAGCACGTCGAGCGACGCGCCGCGCGGACGAGCAAAGGCAGCACGAGAGCTAGCATGAGCAAGAGATAACCGTTGGTCCAAAGGACGAGGTACTCCCCCGCCGCAAGCCCGCTCTTGATGAGCGTTGCCACAACGCCGAGGGCATCGCCCGCAAACTGCGTCTCCTGCCGGATGGCATTTCCCGGCGCTGCCATCGAGGCGGCAAACCCGGCCACGAAGACCGCAAGTGCCAGCAGAAGCAGAAGGCCCCGGCGATTGCAGCAGCGCACTCCCGCCGCAACGCCCGCGGCGAGCAGAAGCCCCGCAACCAGTGCGGTCACAAAGTTCCCGCCCGCAATAACGAACGCAAGCGCAACCAAAAGAAGGGAGCGTACCACCGTTCCCACGGGTGTGTAAGTACGTACCCGGGTGCCGCCGCGCAGAAGGCGCACGCCGAGCCCTGCCGCCACGAGCATGAGCGCATGGTAGAACGTGTAGTAGATGGCGGCGTTGTACCACCAGATGCCCTCGACGGGGCTGGGCATGAGCTGCGTCTGCAGCAGAAGGACGGCCGACGCCGCGGCAACGGCCGTGGAGCGGCTGCCGCCGAGCACATCGCGCACAAGCACCGATGACGCATAAAGCGTGGAGACCACGAGTGCAGCCATAATCGCAACCGCCCCGACGCCGTAGAGTTCCTCACTCCACACGCCGGGCTGCAGGGCCATAAAAAAGATTGCCGAGTAGGTCCCCTGCCATGAGAAGAACGTATCGACCACCTCGGCGGCAGCCGCAGCGATGGCCCCCGCGACGCCCTTGCCCGCCTCGAGCGCCAGATGCGCGTCGACGCCGTAATGCCAATCGTCCGCATAACTATGGTCAAAGGCAGAGATGGCGACCATGGGCACGAGGGCGAGGGCGAGCAGGCAGACGAGAGTCACAGCGACCGCCGTCTCGGGATCAATCCGCCGAGCAAGTGAGGCAAGTGTGCGTCGGGGCCCGGCGAGGGCGACTAGCAGCTGCATCGATCCTCCCTTCGCGGGCGTGCGTCCGACGCAGAGCGCGCGGATGCCGCCCGGGGCGCGTCGCCGCTACAGGAAAGCACGCGCGAGCGGCCGAGCGCATCGGTGCGCACGGCAAAGCGGTCCCCGTTCTTTCCCACAAGAAAACGCGGCTCGCGGCGGCGGCTGCACGCAGCGCACCGGTGGTCGCACGGCCCTTCGGTCGTGAGGATGCAATGCTCCATAACCATGAGCTCGTGCTCCGCCGGCGCGAGCGTGCCGAGCGGTACCGCGGGCATCGCTTCCGTAAGACGGCGCGCATCATCGGCCGGCAGCTCATCGGGCAGCCAGATGCGCTTAGCGCCCCACGACCGCAACGCCTGGACCGCCGCGGGATTCTCCGCATAGAGCGGCGCCGCGGCGTCAAAGGAAGCACTCGCGTCACGGGCGAGAGCGAGCTGCGTGAGGTTCCGGCAGATGACCCGCTGGACGCGTTGCATGAGGTGGCGGGTGCGCGGGAGGTCAGACGCACGGCAGCACGCATCGAGCAGCACCGTCAGATGCGGCAGGAGCGGTTCCCACTCGTCCTCGTTATCCAGAAGGCGCCACGCCTCGACCGCAACCTCGACGTCACCTTCAGCGAGCAGCAACGATGCCGCGTCGGGGCTTGCGACAAACACCGGGCTTAGAACAGGGGCTGCGGCCACTTCACATGATGGCGTCGAGACTGTCCCGGCGCCGGAAAGGGCGTCGTTTTCTGTCGAGGCGGCAAGCAGCGTCTCGCCGGCGCGAGTCGGCAGGCGGCACGGCCCCTCGTCCGCCACACACGCGACAGTGCCAAAGACCTCGCTCCGCAGCACATCGACGGCGCGAGCGGATGCCTCGAGCACCGCGGCGCTCGCCGTAAGAAAGACGGCACTCCCCACCTCAACGCGCCGCTTGCAGCGCAGCGTGACGCGCTCGCCCGGCTCACCGGAAACGGTACAGGGGATGAGCGGGAAGCGGCGGGGTACGCCCGCACCGGCATCCGCCGGAAGAATCGTATGGATCTCGAGCGTGTCGCCCGGGCGCACAGGGCCCGTGAGCTCAACGGTCACCTCGTGGCGAGCGCGCGCCACGACCGAGCCCACCTCAACGCCCTGGTTGCAGGAGCGCTCGAAGCTCATAAGGTCGCGGCCCGTCCCTGCGGCGTCACCGCGTAGATAAGCGTCGGTGAATCCACGGTTGAACGACGTGCCCGCACGCCGCACAAGGGCGTCTGCATCAAACGGCTCACCCGCGGCGAGCGCATCGAGCGCCGCGCGGTAGACGCCCACCACGTTGAAGACGTAATCGGGGTTCTTCATGCGTCCCTCGATTTTGAGGGCAGAAACACCGGCACGGACGAGCTCGGGCAGCATCCTCAAGCCAAGAAAGTCCTTGGGACAGAGAAGCTTGTCGCCTGCCGCCTGTGCGCGGTCCTTCCCGTCACTGTCGACGAGGCGCCACGATTGGCGGCAGGGCTGGGTGCAGTCGCCCCGCATAGCCGAGCGCCTGCGCGCGGCGGCGGAAAGCGAGCACGCCCCTGAGTAGCTGATGCAGATGGCCCCGTGGCAGAACACCTCGCAGGCAACGCCCGTGGAGACGATGTCGGAAATCTCGGCTACCGAGAGCTCGCGCGCAACCGTGACGCGCGCGCAGCCAAGCTCGCGTGCGGCAAAGGCGACTGCCGGTACCGCCTGAGCCCCCGCCTGCGTGGAAAGGTGAAGCTCCATGTCGGGAAGCTCCTTGGCAAGCAAACGCGCAAGGCCGAGGTCCGCGACAATGAGGGCAGAAGCACCTGCGCGCTGTGCCCGGCGCGCGGCAGAAAGAGCGCGGGCCTCCTCGCCCGGACGCACGAGCGCGTTCAGCGTCACGTATACCGAGACGCCGTGCGCCGCACCGTAGGCGCAAGCGCGCTCGAGCTCATCCCAGGTGAGCCCGGGAGCTGCGGCGCGCGCATCGAGCCCGGGCTCTGCGAGGCCAACGTAGACGGCGTCTGCCCCGGCGGCGATGGCGGCGAGCAGCGCCTCGGCAGAGCCTGCAGGCGCAAGCAGCTCCGGCAGCCGCACCGGTGCAGCTCCCTCTGCGGCTAAAGCCTCGTCCATGGCGCGCCCTCCCCTCGTCGTCTTATGCACGCGGTCTGAAAAAATGCCTGCAAGAAGAATACACGAGACCGACCACAGGTGCGTTGCGCTATTGTGTTCAGTACATATGTATGTCGCAATCCGCTACGGCATGCGGGCAAGGTGTCCGCGCCATTAGGGGGAAACTCCAGGAGGTCTCTATGGGTCCACGTGAGCGTCATATACGAACGAACGCCAGGACGCATCTCGTTCCTGCCATCGTGGCTTCGTTCATCGGTTTTCTGCTTATCGCAGGCATCGCCTTTGGCATCGGCATGCTCGGCAACGTGAGTCGCTGGCTGGAGGACCTGCCCGACTACACCAACACCGACCTGTACCTCACGAGCGAGCCGACGACGATTCTCGACGCCCAGGGCAACACGATCGCGAGCCTCTACGCGCAGAACCGCACCTCGGTGAACATCGACCAGGTGTCCCAGTACGTCCTCGACGGCACCGTCGCCACCGAGGACGAGCGCTTCTACGAGCACAACGGCGTCGACCTCTACGGCATCATGCGCGCCGTGGTGGTGCAGCTCACCGGCGGCCACGAGGGCGCTTCTACCATCACGCAGCAGCTCGTGCGCAACACGATCCTTTCCGACGAGCAGTTTGACGACACGCTTGAGCGCAAGGTCCGCGAGGCATACATCGCCATCAAGATGGAGGAGATCTACTCCAAAGAAGAGATCCTCATGATGTACCTCAACACCATCTACTTTGGCCACGGCGCCTATGGTATCCAGGCGGCTTCGGAGACCTACTTCTCCAAGAACGCCAGCGACCTCACGCTCGCCGAGGCGGCGCTGCTCGTGGGCCTGCCCAACTCGCCGTCGCGCTACGACCCCACCGTCAACCCCGACCTCGCCCTCCAGCGCCGCAACACGGTTCTCGACCGTATGCTCTCCAACGGCAAGATCTCCCAGGAGGAGCACGATGCCGCTCAGGCCGAGCCCATCACGCTCAACGTGACCGAGAACTCCTCCACCGGCGTCGAGGTCCTGGGTCAGCCCTACTTCGTCGACTACGTGCGCTCCCTCTTGAATGAAGAGTTCAGCTACGACGCCATCTTCTCTGGCGGCCTTACCGTCTATACCACCATCGACCCCACCATCCAGGCTGCTGCCGAGACCGCAGTCGTCGATCAGCTCAACCGCTACAACCTTGACGGTCTCGAGGCGGGCATGACCATCATCGAGAACGGCACGGGCTACATCCGCGCCATGGTGGGCGGCAAGGACTACTACGCCGACGAGCATCACACCAACCACGCCATCACCGGCCGTCAGGTGGGTTCCTCGTTCAAGACCTTCACGCTTGCGACCGCCCTTAAGCAGGGTATGAACCCCAACATCCGCATCAACTGCAACTCGCCCTATACGCTTACCGAGGGCCTAGACAAGCCGCACAACGTGCAGAACTACGGCAACTCGAGCTACGGCACCATCACGCTCGCCCGCGCCACCGAGCTTTCGTCCAACACGGGCTACGTGCAGGTCGCCAAGGCCGTGGGCAACCAGAACATCATCGCCACCGCGCAGGACCTCGGTATCACCGCGAACATGGAAGACGTCGCCACGCTCACGCTCGGCGTCACCAGCATCTCGACGCTCGAGATGGCCGAGGCCTACTCCACCTTCGCCACGGGCGGCTATCACCGTGACGCCGTCGCCATCACCAAGATCGAGAACCGTGACGGCGAGGTTGTCTACGAGCATCAGGATGCGCCCGAGCAGGTGCTCGACACCAGCGTGACGCAGGTCCTTACCGAGGTCCTTGAGGGCGTTATCAACCACAGCGGCGCCACCGGCACCGCGGCGCGTCTCTCGGTCAACCAGCCGCTCGCCGGCAAGACGGGCACCACCTCCGACACGGCCGACCTGTGGTTCTGCGGCTACACCCCGCAGTACGCCATCGCCGTTTGGACCGGTTACTCCTCGGGCTCCATCCCCATCTACGTTGGCGGACGCGAGGCGCTGGGCAACGACTTCACGCTGCCGATGGCGCGCAACACCCTGAACGCCATTCTTGAGGGCGTGCCGCGTGCCGAGTTCCCCACGACCGACCAGCAGATCAACTACAAGGATGACTCTGTGTGGAAGTGCGAGGGCAAGTCGCTCGTGGGCATGCGCTCGAGCGCCACGACGCAGCAGAGCGAGTCTCCGGCTGAGTCTGCAGAGTCCCCCGAATCCGCTGAGTCGCCGGCTTCGCCCGAGCAGCCTGCGACCACGCCGAGCTCGCCCACCAGCCCGACCACGCCTACGCCGGAGCCCGAGCCCAAGCCCGAACCCGATCCCGAGCCAACACCAACGCCAACACCAACGCCAACGCCAACGCCAACGCCAACGCCGGAGGTTAATCCGCAATCGTAGCCCGCGTTGCTACACTACCGATTTCGGTATCCAAAACGCAAAAAGGACCCGGTCATCCTGGGTCCTTTTTATATCAATTCATGTAGCGAATTCTAGCAACACTTGTTCTTGCAGCAACTGCACGGACAAAGGCTGTTAGCGCTTGCGCGTATGCAGGTAGTAGTACGCCAGCAGCGCGATAAGCGCAATCGGCAACAGCAGCACGAGCGCAAAGAGCGCGATGTGCATCGCAGCGATCATGGTCGGCCCCCTCTTCTTCCCTATTCCTCGATACCGCAGATGAGCTTGAGCAGCGCCTCCAGGCGCGCGCCACCCTCGTCAGATGCGGCGATGACAAGAATCGTATCATCGCCCGCAATCGACCCAAGCACATCGGGAAGATCCGCCCCGTCGACCGCGGCGGCAATCCCCGAAGCC
This sequence comes from uncultured Collinsella sp., assembly GCA_959602875.1. GTDB lineage: Bacteria > Actinomycetota > Coriobacteriia > Coriobacteriales > Coriobacteriaceae > Coprousia. The sequence goes on from CAUGVQ010000041.1 coordinate 9,586, forward strand.
ATACCCGGTTGCGCCTTGATGAGCACAAGCTTCTCGGTGCGCACAATCTCAATCACCATGTCGGTGACCATCCGCTTGAGGTAGAGGTCCTCGGGAAGCGCGTAGATGCCCTCGGGAACCTTCTTCAACCCCATATCGGCTATATCGCGCGATACGGTGGCCTGCGTGCAATCAAAGCCGCGGCCCCTCAGCTCTTCTACGAGCGTGCGCTGCGTGCGCACGCCTCCGGCTCGCACGATCTCGCGAATGGCCTCCTGTCGGCCGTTGCGTTTTCTTGCCATAGCGCAACCTCCGGTGTGTATGCAAATTACCCCTACTATTATGCATAGTTTGAGCACTTTATCACACAGGAGTGAATAATTCACCGTTTTGGAATGATTTGCGGCCGTCCGTACCGCCACTTGGCAGAACGCGCTCCCCCACATACGGCAGGGGGACAGGATGGCATGCAGGTGGGCAGAGGTTTACGCCACGGCCGTATCGCTTCGTGGCGGAAGAGCGGGCGCCAAGCCCACAAGGTGCGAGAAGCGCGCAGACAGGCAGCACGCGAGCACGTTGCGGTGCTCGATGGGCGCAAGCATGATGCCAAAGTCACGCTTAGTCTCGGGGTGTGCGACAACCGAGCGCACCGCCTCGCGGGTGCTTGCCGCCTCAACCATATCGCGCACGCGGGCAGTGCGCTCGATGGACGAGATGCTCTTGCGTTCGCAGACCTCGTGTATGCAGGCGATGACCCTATGCAGATGGGCCCGCTCGATCGCAGAGGCGAGCTCGTCGTCGTCCGCCATGCCCCAGCGCGCGACCATATCCTGCAACACGCTGCGATCGAGCTCGCAGCGGGCAAAGATGTCCTGGTCGGCGAGGGCACCGGCAATGTGTGCCCACCCGGCGTGGTAGAGCGCCCCGGGAAGAGCCGTGATGCGCTCCGCACCCTCCAGATAGGACACCATGAAATCCGTCTCGTCTTTCTTGAACGCCAGGCGAAGACCAAGCTCGGCAATACGGGAGCGGCTGAGGAGCCTACCGGTCACGTCGTCAAGAGCGCCGCACTCGATCAGCGGGGCGGCTGCGGCATGGAACGCCTCGGCAGACTGCGCGGACACCTCAGGCATGCGCCGGGTCCGGCTCAAACGCTCACCGCGGGGTCCAAAGCCCTCAAACGCGCGCGTGGGCAGCACAAGATCGCACCCGTCCTCATCGATTGCAGAGAGCATGAGCTCGAGGGCGCGCGGGGCAAGCCAGTCGTCTTGGCGCATGAGCAGGACGTAATCGCCGCGTGCGGCGGCAATGCCCTCATCAAAGGCAGCGAAAACGTCACAGGTATCGGTCTCGATCACATCAAGGCGGATGTTGCGCTCCGCCTCGCGCTCGCATATGGCGAGCGAACGGTCGCGGGAGGGCATAACGACGGCGACCAGTTGGACGCGGTCGAAGGCCTGGCCGAGCACACTGTCGAGTGCGCGCGTAAGCGTCGCCTCGCCGTCGCGGACGGCGAGCACGATCGATGCGCGGGCGCACTGTGATGCTCGGATGTTCACCTGCGAGCCTCCCGGATATTCATGACAGATGAGCTCTGGCTCATGGTATCACCGGGTGCGGACGCATGATTTTAGCCGCGGGGACTGCACGTCAACCACAGATGTTCACCACGGCTACACCACACTTTTGAGAAGCCCCTCGTCATACGCAACATCGGCAAATACCAGACCGCACGCGGGAGCCGTGGGGCCCGCCGCTGCGCGGTCACAGCTGGCAAGGACCTCACCCACCCACGCGGGCTCTCGCCGGTGCATGCCCACCTCCACGAGCGTACCCACAATGGTGCGCACCATGGAGTGCAAAAAGGCGTTGCCAGTGATGGTGAACGCCAAAACGTCCTCGCCGAGCTCGTTGGAGCGGGCAAGGCCGCAAGACATGACGTTTCTGCAGGTCGGCTTTCCAATAGCCGAGGCAACCTTGCAGAAACTCTTGAAGTCATGCTCGCCGATGAGGTATGCCGCGCCCTCGGCCATCGCGCCCTCGTCAAGCGGCATGCGGTGCCACCACACGTGCGGGCGGGTGAGGACCGGGCGGTCGGGACGGTCGGCGATGCGATAGATGTAGGTGCGGGAGCGCGCGTCAAACCGGGCGGAGAAGCCCGTTGGCGCCTCGAAGACGGCGTTGATCGAGATGTCGCGCGGCAGCAGCGCATCCATGGCGCGCAGCCATCTCCGTCGGGTGATGGCGAGCTCGGACTCGTCCGCCACGGGCATGCTCACGTACTGGCTGAGTGCGTGCACCCCCGCGTCGGTTCTGCCGGCGCAGGTGAGGTCGACCTCGCGACGCAAAAACGTCTCGAGGGCGCGCCTGAGCTCGCCGGCGACCGTCGTCTGGTCGCGCTGCTCGGCAAAGCCCGCGTACGCTGCACCGTCGTAGGCGACGCGAAACACCAAGGTCGGCAGTTCGGGTGCAGACGCGTAATCAAGACCGGCGACGGTAGACATCGGGGGTCGCTCCTCTCGGATCAAAGGTGAAACAGGTGCGGAAAAGCCGCCATAAGGACGATAAGGACAAGGCCGGCGGCAAGCACTGCCTTGTCGCGGGGCGCAAGCGGCAGCGGATCGCGCGCCGAGCGCGCCCCCTCATGGTAGCAGCGCGCGTCCATGGCGGCGCCGATGCGGTCAGCCCGGCGGAACAGTCCCACCATGACCGGCACGAGAACCGATCCCCATACGCGTATGCGTGCCACGATGCCGCCCGTATCGAAGCGCACGCCGCGGGAGCGCTGGGCGAGCTCCACCCGGTGCACCTCGTCGGTGACAAGCGGAATAAAGCGCAGGGCGAGCGAGAGCACCATACCGGCCTCGTCCACGGGGACGCCCAGGCGCGCAAGCGGAGATGCCAGACGCACGCAGGCATCCGCCACCGCTGTGGGCGTCGTCGTGGCGCACACCACGAGCGAGAGGACGAGCATGACCGCGATGCGGACGACCGCCGTCACCGCGCGCTCCGCCCCTGCCAGGTTGAGGCCCCACGACCCGGCGAGCGCAACGTCTGCCGTGCCGTCGCAGGAGACGAGGTTCGCCACGATGATGAACGCCATAAGGACCGCCGCCGGGCGAAGGGCCTCGAGCATACGGCGGGCGCCCATGCCCGCCGCAAGCGCAAGGGCACAAGCAACAGCGCACCACAACGCGAGCGCCAAAGGACCGCCCGAGCAGAACACGCCCGCTATACCGGCAATTAGCAGCACGAGCTTAACGCGCGCGTCAATACCCTCGACCAAGCCCGTATGACGCCCTGAGAGGGTCTCTGAGAGCTCAGACAGAGCTATATGTGAGTCAGCGCCGCGCACACCCTCGCTCCAGCCCTCCACGGCCGTAAGAAGGCGTGCCAGGCGCCATGCCTCGGACGGCATGAGCCCCGCACGCGCGAAGGCGCCCGGATCGTCGCTAAGCTCAGACGTCGTTCCCTCCCATGCGATGCCGCCGTCTGCAACGAGCACCACACGGTTGGCGATCCCGACCCACTCTTCCAGATCGTGGCTTATCACCACAACGCCGCGTCCCTCGCCTGCAAGCTTGCGCACGAGCGCGTGAAGGCGCCGGCGCGCCGGGGCGTCGAGCCCTGAGGTGGGCTCATCCAGTACGAGCACAGAGGAGTCCAGCGACACCATGCAGGCGAGCGCCACGCGACGCGCCTGACCGCCGGAGAGCATAAAGGGATCGCGGCCGAGCATCTCGTCATCAATCGCGAGCGCCTCCTGCGCGTTTGCCACACGTGCGGCAACCTCGGCCTCGTCGCACCCCAGCTGGCGAGGGCCGAAGGCGAGCTCCTCGGCCACGCTCTCCAAAAAGAGCTGACTCTCTGGATGCTGAAACGCAAGCGCCACGTCACCCGGCTCGGGCGGGCGCGGTACCGCGGCAGTATCCTCGGCACGCGGATGCAACAGAACCTCACCTGCGCTCGGCTCCTTGAGGCCGGCGAGCACCGTGGCTAGCGTGGACTTTCCCGAGCCCGACGGGCCTGCGACAAGAAGCACCTCGCCTGCACGCACAGCAAGCGACACGTTATGCAGCACGTTACGCTTTTCATAACCGGCGCAGACACCCTCCGCCTCAAGCAGGACCGCTCCGATCTCCTGCTGCTCTGGTGCGCACGCATTGCCCTTAAGAGCTGCAGCGATTGCCTCGCCCGCGCTCTGTCCCCTGGATTGAGCCCAACGGGCAATGTCAGTGGGCTCCACCCCGCACGAGAGGCGATATTCCGCATCCACCGCCGCCATAAGCGCAGCGGTATAGGGCCCCTGGATGAGGGTCTGGGCAAACAGATGCCGGGCGTCGCGCACAAAGGAATCCGGTGCACCTTCCCACGCGACGCGGCCCGCCTCGAGCACGACGACGCGGTCCGCGCCAAGCGCCTCCACCGGGTCATGGGTGATGGTAAGAACGCCGATGTGCCGCTCCCGTGCAAGCGCGCGAACAAGACTTCGCAGCTGCGGGCGCTCCGCGCTGTCGACCATCGAGAGGGCCTCGTCGAGCACGAGGTAGGAGGGCTCCATCACAAGCACGCCAGCCAACGCTATACGCTGTTGCTCGCCGCCCGAAAGCTCGTTCACGTCCCGATCGACTGCGTCAGAAAGCCCCACCGCCTCAAGCGCACCCCTAACGCGCGCATCAAGCTCGCGTCCCGCGCACCCGAGGTTGCGGGGGCCAAACGCCACCTCATCGGCGACGACAGTAGACACAATCTGATCTTGAGGGTTCTGGACGACCATGCCCACGAGCCGGCGGACCTCGTCGCGACGCGAGCCCTCGGCTAAAACAATCCCGTCCACCAAGACCTCGCCGTCACCAGGCAGCAGCGCGCCCGAAGCGATACGGCCGAGGGTCGATTTTCCCGACCCATTGCCGCCAAGCAGCGCAACAACTTCACCCGGTGCAACCGAGAGCGTAACGTCTGTAAGAACGGACTCGTCGGCACCATAGGAAAACGAGATGTTGCCGATCTTTAGCATGTCATCCACCTCCCCTCATGATCTCAGCAAACCTGCACTCAGAGCCTGCACTACATATAAAAAGAGGGGCACCCGGGGCGCCCCTCTTACAATGCGAACCTTGAGCGGACGCCGGTTACTCGGCGGCCTTCTCCTCGGTGGCCTCAGCCTCAACGGTCTCCTCGACCTCGACAGGAGCCTCCTCCTCGGCCTTCTCGACCTTCTTGGGGGCCTCAGCCTTCTTGGCAGGAGCAGCCTTGGGGGCCTTCTTCACCACGGGCTCGGACACGATCTCGATGATGACCATCGGAGCGTTGTCGCCCTTGCGGGGGCCGAGCTTCATGATGCGGGTGTAACCACCGTTGCGGTCAGCCCACATGCCCTGAGCGGCCTTGTCGAAAAGCTCGGCAACGAGGTTCTTATCGCCGAGCTTGGCGATGGCCAGACGACGGGAGTGCAGGTCGCCCTTCTTGGCCCAGGTGATGATGGGCTCAACGTAGCCGCGCAGCGCCTTGGCGCGCGTCTCGGTGGTCTTGATGCGATCGTTCTCGAAGAGCGCCTTGGCGAGGCTCTTCTTCATCGCACGGGTGTGCGCGGCGTCGGTGCCGAGCTTCAGACCCTTCTTCTTGTTGTGACGCATGGTCGGTTTCTCCTCTGATACGCGATAGCGTTAGTCCTTGAGGCTGAGCCCCATGGACTGAAGCTTGTCCTTGACTTCCTCGATCGACTTCACACCGAAGTTGCGGATGTTCAGCAGGTCGTTCTCGGAGAACTCGACGAGCTGGCGCACCGAATGGATGCTCGCGCGCTTGAGGCAGTTGTAGGAGCGGACGGAGAGGTCCAGGTCCTCGATCTGCTTGTCAAGCTCGGCGTTATCGCTGGTCACCTCGGGGGCGAAAATCGAAACCTCCTCCTCGACCTCGGGGGTCTCGGCAAGGTTCATGAAGGCGGTCATGTGCTGGTTGATGATGTTGGCCGCCTGCACCACCGCGTCACGCGGGCTCACCGCGCCGTTGGTCTCGATCTCGAGAACAAGACGGTCGTAGTCGGTGTGCTGGCCCACGCGGCAGGCCTCGACGAGCTTGGCGCAGCGACGAACCGGCGAGAAGAGCGAGTCGACATGAATGACACCGATGGGGTCGTTGTCGCGCTTGTTGTTCTCGTAGGAGACGTAGCCGCGGCCGTAGCCGATGCGCATGCTCATGGTGAGGTGACCGCCCTCGGTGAGGGTGGCGATGTGGTGATCGGGGTTCACGAGCTCAAAGTCGGAAGGCAGCGCGAAATCGCCACCGACGACCTCGCAGGGACCGTCGACCGAGATGGTCGCGGTGCCCTCCTCGGTGGTACCGAGAGCCTCGAACACCAGGCCCTTCACGTTCAGAACAATGTCGGTGACATCCTCAACCATGTTGGGGATGGTCGTGAACTCGTGCTGAGCGCCATCGATCTGGATGGCCTCCACCGCAGCGCCCTCGAGAGACGAGAGCAGGACACGACGCAGCGAGTTGCCGAGCGTGTCACCGTAGCCGCGCTCGAGCGGCTCGACGGAAACGCGCGCGGAGGTCTCGTTGATCTCCTCGACCTGAACCTGAGGCCTAATGAATTCTGACATGTACTAACCTCCAGCCTCAGCAGCCTAATCGGATAAGGGACTAGACTACTTAGAGTAGAGCTCGACGATGAGCTGCTCTTGGATATCGGTGCTGATCTGCTCACGGGTGGGCAGCGACAGCACGTTGCCGCTCAGCTTCTCGATATCGACCTCAAGCCAACCGGGGACCTCGAAGCGCTCGGACTGGATGAGGGCCTCCTTGATGGGGAGGAGGTCGCGGTACTTCTCGCCGACGGCGACAACGTCACCGGGCTTGACGAGGAAGGAGGGGATGTCGACACGGCGGCCGTTCACGGTGAAGTGACCGTGGCGGACCGTCTGGCGGGCCTCCTTGCGGGTACGGGCGAAGCCAAGACGGAACACGACGTTGTCAAGACGACGCTCGAGAAGGGTCATGAGGTTCTCACCCGTGACGCCTTCCATGCGAAGAGCGCGCTCGTAGTAGTGATGGAACTGCTTCTCGAGCACACCGTAGATGAACTTAGCCTTCTGCTTCTCGCGCAGCTGCATGCCGTACTCAGATTCCTTACGGCGACGCT
>CAUGVQ010000042.1 GCA_959602875.1 uncultured Collinsella sp.
AGGTTTCGCGCAGCGCCGCCTCGAACCGTGCTTTGAGCCGGGCATAGCCCGGCGGCAGCTGCATCGAAAAGGAATCGTCCCACAGCAGCACGGTCGCCCGCCCCGGCGCGACGCCGACCGACGACAGGGAAACGCTTTCAAGAATCGCTACGGCTTCATTGAGGTCGATTTGATGGAGAACTACGACCGCAGGCCCAAGAAGTCGGCGGCGTGGCTCAAGCAGGTCGCAACGACGCACGTCGTGGCGTAGCACCTTACCCGGGTGCACCATCGGGCAATTTGGGGACGGATTCCCCAGTTGTATAGGCAGCCATAGAGCAAGATTGGAGAAACATGGCTAACGAGAAGATACAGGGGGCGCTCGACAAATTTGCCGACATCTCCGCAAGGATTGGTAATCAGGTTCACCTGATGACCCTGCGCGATTCGTTTGCGACGGTTATGCCGTTGTACATCCTCGCCGGCATCGCGGTGCTGATTAACAACGTTGTATTTGCCTATCTGTGGGGTGAGACGGGCTTCATGCCCAACGCAGAGCTTTTGGCGAACGCCCAGACGTGGGGCACGGCTCTTACGTTCGGTACCCTCAACATCTCTGCCCTTATCCTGGCGGGCATCATCGGTGCGCGCCTGGCGAGCAACGAGGGATTTGAGAACGAGCTGTCTTGCGTTGTCGTGGGCATTGCGTCGTTCGTGATCATGATGCCCCAGACGATTGCCGCGAGCCTTGCTGCAACGTCGCCGCTTCTTACGGACAGCGTGACCACCGCCGATGTCACCGGTGTTCTTTCTACGGCCAACACGGGCACCAATGGCCTGTTCGGCGCGATCCTCATCGGTCTTTTGGCTGTGACAATCTATATCAAGCTCGCGCAGAACGAGAAGCTCAAGATTAACCTCGGCGGCGAGGTTCCCCCGGCGGTCTCCAAGTCGTTCAACGTTATGATTCCTATGCTGCTCACCCTGTCGCTCTTTGGCATTGTGTCTGCTGTGCTTTCCGTCGGCTTCTCGACCGACCTCATGACGATTATCTCGACGTGCATCTCCAACCCGCTGAAGGGCATTATGAACGCCGGCCCCTGGGCTGTCGTGATCATCTACACGCTGGCAAACCTGCTCTTCTGCCTTGGCATTCACCAGTCGACCATCTCTGGCGTTCTTGCCGAGCCCATCCTCACCATCCTTATCGTGGACAACATGGCAACGTTCGCTGCCGGTCAGCCCATTCCTGCCGACCACTACATGAACATGCAGATCATCAACTCGTTTGCCCTCATCGGCGGCTCGGGCTGCACGCTCATGCTTCTGCTCGACACCTTCTTCTTCTCCAAAAACGAGGCGAGCCGCGGCATCGCAAAGATGGCAATCGTCCCGGGTCTCTTCAATATCAACGAGCCGGTTATCTACGGCTATCCCGTTGTGTACAATCTGCCGCTTATCGTGCCGTTCGTGATCGTCCCCGACCTTTTCATCGCGGCGACGTATGGTCTTACCTGCGCTGGCATTATCGACCCGTGCATCGCCCAGGTGCCGTGGACCACGCCCCCGGTGATTTCCGCGCTGCTTGCCACTGGCTTTGACTGGCGCGCTGCTGTGTGGCAGATTATCGAGATTGCTCTCGGCATGGCAATCTACCTGCCCTTCATGAAGATTTCCGAGCGCGCTCAGGCAAAGCAGCTTGAGCTCGCTGAGGAGGCGTAACGAAAGGCTTTTTGTAGCCGAGCGTGCGTGGATTCAGCGCCCGTCTGCCCTAGGGGTGGGCGGGCGCATTCGCATAATGCGCAGAGCTTTTGCTTGTCGCGTCTACTGCTCGATTTTGGCCACGCCAAGACCGATACTATGCATGAAGCCCACAGGCGTATTCGGCTGACTTAGCTCTTTTCTGCGTCTTGCTAGAAAGGTGTCTTTTATGGATTCCATCATCACGCTCGACCCCGTGTTCAAGCCCATGCTTTGGGGCGGTCGCAAGCTCGAGACCGAATTTGGGTTTGAGATTCCCGACGGTCGCATAGGGGAGTGCTGGTCCATCTCCGCACATCCCAACGGCGACTGCACCGTTTCGAGCGGCGCCTACGCAGGGCACGCCCTGTCTTGGCTGTGGGAGCATCATCGCGAGCTCTTTGGCAATGCTGAGGGCGACCGCTTCCCGCTGCTCATCAAGATTATCGACGCCGACGACGACCTCTCCATTCAGGTACACCCCGACGATTCTTATGCCGCGGTGAACGAGGGCGGCTCGCTCGGCAAGAAGGAGTGCTGGTACGTGCTCTCCGCCGAGCCCAACACCAAGATTGTGATTGGGCAGAACGCGCGCTCTCGCGAGGAGTTTGCGCAGATGGTGGCCGAGCAGCGTTGGGACGAGCTGGTAAACAGGATCCCCGTGCACACGGGGGATTTCTTCCAGATTGATGCGGGCACCGTGCACGCGATCCTGGGCGGCACGGTGATTCTCGAGGTGCAGCAGTCCTCGGACATCACCTACCGTGTGTACGACTTCGACCGCAAACAGGCCGACGGGACGCTTCGCGAGCTGCATCTCGACCGCGCGCTCGACGTCATCGACTACGACGCCCCCACCCCCGCATCTGGCGAGATTCCGCCGGCGGAGGACCCCGTGCAGGTGCTCGAGAAAAACGACCGCTACACCGTGGAACGCGTTGAGGTTGCGGGCGAGCTCGCTGTGCCGACCCTGCACCCCTTCACCTGCGTGACGGTGACCCATGGCGAGGGCACGGTTTGCGGCCTGCCGGTGCATCGCGGCTCCAGCTTGCTCGCGTTGGCCGCTTGCGAGGAGCTCGAGTTCAAGGGCGACATGGAAGTCGTTTTGGCGTACTGCTAGACACCGACTGGCCCAAGCGGTGGCGCTCTAGTTGGTTTAAGCCGCTTGAATCGCTTTTCGCAAACTTTTGTTACCTGAGGCTAATTTGCTCTTCACAACACAGCTTTCTCGTGATAGTTTACGTAGGTGAACAAATGCAGGGGCCGCGCAGGCGGCCCTTGCGGTTCTGGCGTGTTCGCTGCGGTGATACGAGGAGGTGGTCTTTGTGGCGGAAGGTCCCACGATGCCGGCGATGCCGCTGTCGATGGTCCATGCTGGCGACACGGTCACGGTCCGACGCGTGCGCGGCAACGAGGATATGAAGCGTCATCTGGGCAACCTCGGCTTTGTCGACGGCTCTCGCGTGCATGTGATCTCGTCAAGCGGGGGAAACATCATCGTGACCGTCAAGGGCGCCCGGTTTGGGCTCGATGCGCGAGTGGCGCAGCATGTCATGACCGTATAGAGCGCAGTGCGGGCGACAGGACCGCGCGTTGCGACAGGCTATCAAGAAAGGGGGAATCCAATGAAGACGATGGGCGAGGTGGCGATTGGAGACAGCGCCACAATCGTGAAGCTCCACGGGGACGGTGCGCTGCGCCGTCACCTCATGGACCTGGGCCTCATTAAGGGCACGCAGTTCCGCGTGGTCAAGGTCGCGCCGCTCGGCGACCCGATCCAGATCAGCGTTCGCGGCTACGAGCTCTCCATCCGCAAGGAGGAGGCTGCGATCGTGGAGGTGCAGTAACCTCTTTTTTTACCGGTAGAGTTAGGCGAGGCTAACAAATGATACCGCACGAGAAGCATTTGTTAGCCAAGGTAAATATCTTTCACCCATATTCGGCGTCGCCTGACTCAGAACAACTTGCGTTTCAAAGCCAAGAAAGAAGGATACATGGCAGACACAGAGCTTCGCGTCGCATTGGTGGGAAACCCCAACTGCGGCAAGACGACCTTATTCAACCTCATCACCGGTCAGAACGGCTATGTGGGCAACTGGCCGGGTGTGACGGTGGAGAAGAAGCAGGCGCGTCTTACGAGTGACAAGAACGTCATTGTGACGGACCTCCCCGGCATTTACTCGCTCTCGCCCTACAGCCCCGAGGAGCGCGTCAGCCGCGATTACCTCATGAGTGGCGAGCCCGACGTGGTGATCCAACTGCTGGACGCCACCAACCTCGAGCGCAACCTTTACCTCGCGCTGCAGGTCATCGAGTGCGGGCTGCCGGTTGTGGTGGCACTTAACATGGCCGACCTGGTGGAGAAAAACGGCGACAAGATCGACACAGCCGCGCTCTCGCGCCGTCTCGGTTGCCCGGTCGTTATGGTTTCTGCCCTCAAGAACCAGGGCATCGACAAGCTCTTTGCCGAGGTGAAAAAGGCAGCCTCCCAGAAGGGTAAGGTGGCCGAGCACGCATTCGACTCCGCCATCGAGGGCGTTCTCGAGAAGATCGAGGCGCTTCTGCCCGCATCGGTGCCGGCGGAGAAGCGCCGCTACTTTGCGGTCAAGCTCTTTGAGCGCGATGCCGACGCGCAGAAGACCATCAACCTCACAAAGGACGCCGCGACGAGCGTCGAGGCGCTCATCTCCCAGTGCGAGAACGACTGCGACGACGACGCAGAGTCTATCATCACCGGCGAGCGTTACGCCGTGATCGCGCACATCATGGACGCCTGCGTGAAGAAGGCACCGGCGCGCATGTCGACTTCCGAGAAGATCGACCGCATCGTCACGAACCGCATCCTAGGCCTTCCCATCTTCATCCTCATCATGTGGGCGGTCTATAGCATCGCCACGAGCGCCGACGCGTTCGGCACCGCGGGCACCGACTGGGTAAACGACAACCTCTTTGGCGAGGGCTTCGAGCTCTTTGGCATGGCGTTCCCGTCGATTCCCGGTGCCATCGAGGGTTGGCTCGTGTCAATCGGGGCGAGCGATCTTGTCCAGAGCCTCGTGCTCGACGGCATCGTAGCGGGCGTGGGTGCGGTCCTCGGCTTCATCCCGCAGATGTTCGTGCTGTTCGTTCTGCTGTCGTTCCTCGAGGACTGCGGTTACATGGCGCGCGTGGCCTTTGTAATGGACCGCGTGTTCCGCCGCTTCGGCCTCTCGGGCAAATCGTTCATCCCCATGCTCGTCGCCACGGGCTGCGGCGTGCCGGGCGTGCTCGCTACCAAGACCATCGAGAACGAGAAAGACCGCCGCATGACGGTCATGACCACCACGTTCATCCCCTGCGGCGCCAAACTTCCCATCATCGCGCTGCTCATGGGCGCGCTTGTGGGCGACGCTGAGGCCAGCTGGATCAGCCCGCTCTTCTACTTCCTCGGCGTCATCGCCGTTATTGTCTCGGGCATCATGCTCAAGAAGACGAGGCTCTTTGCCGGGCGCCCCACGCCGTTTGTGATGGAGCTGCCGAGCTACCACTTCCCGTCCGTTCGCTCGTGGGCGCTGCATGTGTGGGAGCGCGTCTCCGCCTACATCAAGAAGGCCTTTACGATCATCTTCGCCTCCACGGTCGTCGTGTGGTTCCTCACTAACTTTGGCGTGTTCGAGGGCGGCTTTGGGTTCCTTCCGGCCATGGAGGGCATTCCCGAGGAGTTCACCGATTACTCTGCGCTCGCTATGTTTGGTAGCGTGATCGCCCCCATCTTTGCCCCGCTCGGCTTTGACTCTTGGCAGGCGACGGCCATGTCCATCACCGGACTTGTTGCCAAGGAGAACGTTGTTGCTACGGCAAGCTCGCTTCTGCACATCGCCGACGGCACTGAGACCGACCCGAACCTCTGGGCTGCCTTTGCCGGCATGTTCCCCACGGTAGGCGCCATTGCCGCGTTCGGCGCGTTCAACCTGCTCTGCGCGCCGTGCTTTGCCGCGATGGGCACCATCCGCGCCCAGATGAACTCTGCCAAATGGACCGCGATTGCCATCGGCTACGAGTGCGGCTTTGCGTGGGTCGTGGGGCTGATGATCAACCAGTTCTACCTCGCGGCAACCGGTGTGTTCAGCTTCTGGACCATCGTGGCGGTGGTGTGCGCAGCCGCGATGCTCTTCCAGCTCTTCCGTCCCATGCCCCGTTACGCATGGACCGACGAGCACGACACTGTGGTGGCTGCCGCCGCGTAGCATTCGTCCTGCACGGAGCGTGTGCATCCAGCACGCTCCGTGTGCAATTCGCACGCCCTGTGTGCATCTGTAACGCCCTGTGTGCAACTTGCACGGAAAAAGCCGCGTGAAGCGTGCGAGATGCACACGAGGTGTGCAGATTGCACATAAAGCGTGACGAACGCACACAGGGCGTGCAGATTGCACACAAAGCGGGTAGAGTAAGCACCAGCAAACTTAGGAGGAGCCATGTCCCAAGCCGATATCGTCATTCTCGCGCTTATCGCCGTGGCGTTCGCGGCTGTCTGCGTGCGCATCAAACGGCGCGGCACGTGCGCGGACTGCGCGGAGGGCGGCGCGTGCTCGGGGCATTGCTCTGCCTCGCAGAAGAAGAGCTGCCCTGCCTGCAAGGGCGTGGACGCTGTTGCCGAGGAGCTCGGCCGCGGCGTTAGGTAGCCCTGTTCGACACACTCTCGACCAAGAATATTGAGTCGCGCAGCATGTTTGATCGCGTGACTTGCGCGTATCAGATGGGCCATGGTTCTTTTGCGAGGACCGTGGTCCTTTTTCGTGAGAAACTTCACGGTAACAAACGTGTGAGAGAGTAAGTCAATCTGCGTTATGCCGGGGATCCGGCTGCGGGCGAAAGGATATCCATGGACCAGCAGCAGTACATAGACTTCGTTCTGCGCACCGTCGAGGAGCGCGACATCCGCTTCATCCGCCTATGGTTCTGCGACGTGCTCGGGCGTCTCAAGAGCTTTGCGATTGCGCCGGAGGATCTTGAGGCGGCCTTTGAGGAGGGCATTGGCTTCGACGGCTCTGCCATCGAGGGCTTCACGCCCAAGGAGGAGGCCGATATGCTGGCCTTCCCCGATCCGTCGACCTTCCAGGTGCTTCCGTGGCGCCCCAAGCACGACGGCGCGGCGCGCATGTTCTGCGACGTCTGCACCCCCGACCGCAAGCCCTTTGCGGGCGACCCGCGCGAAGCCCTGCGCCGTATGTTCTATCGTGCCGAGGCGCGCGGCTACCTACTGAACGTGGGCGCCGAGCTCGAGTACTACTACTTCCCCAACGACCATACGCCCGAGCCGCTCGACGACGTGGGATACTTTGACCTCACCCCGGACGACTCGGCGCGTGACCTGCGTCGCGAGACGGTACTTATGCTCGAGAAGATGAGCATTCCGGTCGAGTACACCTTCCATTCGTCGGGCCGCTCGCAGCACGGGATCTCGCTGCGCCACGCCGAGGCGCTCACGGCGTCCGACGCCATCACCACGGCAAAGCACGTCATCCGCCTCGAGGCCTACCAGGCAGGCATCCACGCGTCGTTTATGCCCAAGCCCATCAAGGGCGAGGCGGCGAGCGCCATGATGCTCCACCAGTCGCTGTTCGACCATAACGGCAACAACGTCTTCTGGGGCCCGGACGATCCGGTCTACCACCTGTCGCCCATCGCAAAGAGCTACATGGCAGGCGTGCTTGCCCATGCGCGCGAGATGGCCGCCATCACCAACCCCACGGTCAACTCCTACAAGCGCATCCTCGGCGACGAGGGTCCCACGCCCAAGGCTGCTACCTGGGGTCTGCGCAACCGCGCCGCGATGATCCGCGTCCCCATCTACAAGCCGGACAAGGAACTCTCCACGCGCATCGAGCTGCGCTCGCCCGATCCCATGGCGAACCCGTACCTCGTGAACGCCGTGACGCTTGCGGCGGGCCTCGACGGTATCGAGCGCGGCCTCACGCTGCCGGCGGAGAGCACCGCCGATGTGCTCAACATGTCGGCCGATGAGCTCGAGGCCGCAGGCATCGCATCGCTGCCGCGCAACCTCGACGAGGCGCTCGACATCTTTGAGGCGTCCGACTTTATGAAAGACGCGCTCGGCGAGCACATCCACACGTTCTTCCTCGCGAAGAAGCGCGACGAGTGGAACAAGTTCGCCTCGACGGTGACCGAGTGGGAGGTCAGGCACTACCTGGCAAACTCGTAAGGTCGCGTTGCCGAGGGACGCGCTCGCGAGCCCTCGGCGTTAGACAAAGCCCGGCCGCGGGCGCGCAGGCACCCGCGGTAGTATGAACGTTTTTCTAGGAGGTGGAGCATGGCGGAGAACAGCATCCTTTTCATGGCACGTACGACGCGCTACAACGATTTTGCCCGCACGCTCGCCGAAACTGCCGGCTACGAGGTTGTGCTCGCCACACCCGATTCGCCCAACGCCGTGCACGATTTCTGTTTGCTGCTGCTCGATGCCGACGGTGTGCGCAACGACCGTATCGAGCAGATCTCCAAGTGGCTCGAGGACCGCGGCGGCATCCCCATGCTCGTCATCGCCGATGATGAGGCGCTCGGCTCGCTGCACCTGCCGGCTCACTCGCACTCCGACTTTGTGTGTCCCACAGCCACGCCGACCGAGCTCGCCGTGCGCGTGCGGCGTCTGGTGGGCCAGGAGGAGTCGTTTGCGGCCGACGACGTGCTGCGCGTGGACGACATGGTCATCAACCTCGCGACCTATCAGGTCACCATTGATGACGAGCCCGTGGACCTCACGCTTATGGAGTACTCGCTGCTTTCGTTTTTGGCGACGCACCCCAACCGCGCCTACAGCCGCGAGGTGCTGCTGCACCGCGTGTGGGGCTTCGAGTACTGCGGCGGCACCCGCACGGTCGACGTACACATCCGTCGTATCCGCTCCAAGGTGGGCCCGCAGATCGCGGCGCACATCACGACGGTCCGCGGCGTGGGGTACCTCTTTAAGGACTGACGCTGCATCCCGAAACAGGGCGGAAACCATTCTTAAGAAGCAGTGAAACCGGGGGGTTTTCATTCACCGCGCCGGTGAGATGGGGTACAACGTAGCAGAACTTCAATTCTAGGAAAGGAAGCACTGCTATGGATAACGAGCACACGCCTGAGCGCCCCGAGTGGGGGAGCAACGCCGGCGGTCCCACGCCACCGCGCATGGCAGTTGAACCGACTCCGCAGAACCGCGACGACGAGTCGTCCGAGACGACGCAGATGCCGGGTTCCGACACACAGGATGGCACGGGCGCGACCGAGCACATCCCCTTTGTCCCCTCGACCGATACCCGCACCGTGGTTAAGGTCAAGACCAAAAAGCTCCCGGTCTTTTTGGCCTCGCTCGGCGGTTTGGTGGTTGGTGCGGTGCTGGTGATCGCACTTGTTATGGTGGGCGCGTTCCGCATCTCGGACACCGACGTCAAGGCCGAGGTTCCAACGACCCAGACGATCGACATCGACCCCGAGGACACCACGCTTGCTGAGGCGGTTGCCGCCAAGTGCCTGCCGTCTGTTGTGTCCATCTCCACCGAGACCCAGGAGGGCGGCGGCGTAGGCTCCGGCGCCATCATCGATACGGACGGCAACATTCTCACCAACTATCATGTCATCGAGGGCGCCACGGCCATTTCGGTCACCGTCAACGACGAGACGAGCTACGAGGCCGAGGTCGTGGGCACCGACGAGTCGAGCGACCTGGCAGTCATCCGCTTGGTGGACGCCGATACCTCGACGCTCACGCCCATCGAGATCGGTGACTCCGACGACCTTTCCGTGGGCGAGTGGGTTATGGCCATCGGCAGCCCGTTTGGCAACGAGCAGTCCGTCTCCACGGGCATCGTGAGCGCGCTGTACCGCTCCACCGCCATGCAGTCCTCCACGGGCACCTCAATCTACGCCAACATGATCCAGACCGACGCCGCCATCAACCCGGGCAACTCCGGCGGCGCGCTCGTCAACGCCGAGGGTCAGCTCATCGGCATCAACTCGATTATCGAGAGCTACTCCGGCTCGAGCTCGGGCGTGGGCTTTGCGATTCCTGTCAATTACGCGATGCAGATCGCCGAGCAGATTATCGCTGGCGAGACGCCTGCGCACCCGTATCTGGGTGTGAGCGTGACCTCGGTGAACCCCTTCACCGCACGTCGCGAGAACCTCTCGGTTTCTGAAGGCGCGCTTGTGGCCGAGGTGAACGAGGGCACGCCGGCGGCTGAGGCGGGTCTTCAGGTGAACGACATCGTCACGGCGGTCGACGGCGACGCGGTGACCTCGGCGGATGGCCTTATCATCGCGCTGCGCGAGCACGCTGTGGGCGACACGGTTACCCTCACGGTGGTTCGCGGTAACGACACCATGGACGTAGACGTGACGCTTGGCTCTGACGCCGACCTGCAGACTGAGCAGCAGGACACCTCTTCGGGCAACGGCTCGTCCATGACCGAGGAAGAGTTCCTGCAGTACCTCGAGGAGCTCATGGGTGGTCGCTACGGTGGTGGCCAGGGCCAGGGCGGCCAGATCGGATAGCGATACGTAAAACTGCTAAGGAGGCCCTCCCGAGTTCTTCCGAGGCGTGGTCCTCGCCGCTTCGCGGCTGCGGGAAACGCCTCGGAGGAACCCGGGAGGGCTCTTTGCGTTTATTTCGGTTGTCAATCTTGTGAGTGGGTCTTCTTGTTTCTGAGATTTGCTCCGTAATGGGCAAAGATCCCCGCAGAATAATAAAGAACCCCCTTGTAGCGAGGAAATCAGGGTCACTTTGAGACTTGGATCCGAATGGATTGCAACGTTTGCGCAGGATTCGAAATTCCGGTGCGATAGGACTTACTTGGGTGGCCGGTCAAAAACCCTTGAAGTAGGGGGTTGTTTATTATTCTGCGGGGGTCTTTGACCACGGGGTCGTTTGCATGGGCATCTGGCATAGGCTACTTGAAGCGGGTAGAATGGCCCTACCTAAACGACGAGGAGGTTGCCATGCCGGGCAAGCGTCAGGATGTCATCAGCTGGGACGAGTTTTTCATGCGCGCCGCCGTGGCGGCGAGCCTACGCTCGAAGGACCCCAACACGCAGGTGGGCGCCTGCATCGCTGATACCAACCATCGCATCTTGTCCGTCGGCTACAACGGCACGCCCTCGGCGCTCAATGACGACGACTTCCCATGGGGCACGGCGGACGATCCGCTGCACGATAAGCATAACTACGTCATCCACGCAGAGGCCAACGCCATTCTCAACTACCGCGGGTCGCTCAAGGACATGGCGGGTGCCACCGTCTACGTGACGCTCTTCCCGTGCCACGAGTGCGCTAAGACCCTTGTCCAAGCGGGCATCGGCGAGGTCGTCTATCTCGATGACAAGTATTGCGGCACCGAGGACAACCTAATCTCTAAGAACATCTTTGACCGTTGCGGTATTCGCTACCGCCAGATTGAGCTTTCATTAGGTTAAGGATATTGGCATCACTGTCTGGTCGCTTTGTTGCTGCATGGATCTATTGTCGTATAGCTATAGGCGTTTCCACTGACCTATGCCACCGTTCTAGGAACGTCACCGTAACAATATGATGAAGTGCGGTTGAACATGCTGAAAATGCGGTTAATTAGATCTGTCTATGCAGTCAGGCTATGAATGGTGCGGTGCTTGAGCGAATAGAGGGTCGGTTGCCGCCAGCCCTTTTGCTGCCATTCGTTGACGTTTTTCGGTCTCGCAGCTATCAAGTACAAGCCTAAGACGGTTGCTAAGCTAACGAAGACATTTTGGTTTTCAAGGAATCATGCCTGAATGCCTCACACGATTTTCCTTCTGAGCCATCAAGCTGAGTAATCGGGAGGAGGCAGCGCATGGGCTGCAATCTGCCGGCCATGTCGTAAGGCGTCGCCGTTGAGGGCCCTGTGATGAGCGCGCCCCACGAAGTCCGTTTTATGAGGTGCTTGCTTATGGGGCGTGTCTAGAGCTGATTGGGCAACATCGACCGCTTCCTGTTCGTTCATAGGTGCGGTAGATGTTGCTCCGCGACGAGACAGTGGGGGAGGTGCTTTTCCATTAGAGATGAACGGGAAGGCTGGACGGCAGAAGTGGCTGAGCGCAGTTCATCCTTGCGAGTACCACAAACTGAAGAACAGTGTTCGATTATCGAAAATAATTCTTGAAAAGCTATAGTTATCGACTTAGAATAATAGCGTCCGATAAGTTCAATATGAGAGAGGAGGAATAATGACTTGGATTAACGAGCCTTTCGCGGGCGTTGAACCTAGGTGCGTCAACTGCTTCATCTACGCTCACGGAAGCTGCCCCAGCAAGTGCCCGTCGCAAGCATGCTCCATCCGCTTCTAGCGGATGGGCGCGCTGCGCAGCGCGCAACGGCCGGTCCTTGCAAGGGATTGGCGAGTAGCGAAGGACGATGCTTGCGCTTGTTACGCGCGCAGAGCGCCCGGGGGCGAACAATAAAGACCGTTACCTATACCCCTGGGGGCTCCGAGCATCGTCCTTCTTCTGGCTTTGAAGAAGGAAGGTGCGCGTGCATGGATGATGCTCTCGCGAGCTTGCGCAACGTCACAAAAAAGTACGGCAAGTTTGAAGCCCTGAGCTCGGTTAGCCTGAGCGTGGGGCGCGGTGAGATATGCGGACTTATAGGAGAGAACGGCGCTGGCAAAAGCACCTTGATTCGCATCATCAACGGTCTTACGCTCCCCACTTCCGGAGAATTGGTCATATTTGGACACACAAAGTCGGAGGACATTCGCCGCTCACGTTCGCGCATTGGCTATATGCCTGACACCAACGCGTCCTATCCCAATCTAAGCGCGTCGGACAACCTCCTCGTTCGATGTGTGGAATGGGGCGTGCCCCAGGCGAGCGCCGAGGGAATCTTAAGGCTTGTTGGACTCGAGGGCACGGGAAAAAAGCGCGCGGGAAGCTTTTCGATGGGCATGAAGAGGCGCCTCGACCTGGCTATAGCTCTTCTGGGCGACCCCGAATTCCTTATTCTTGATGAACCTACGAACGGTCTAGACCCCATGGGCATCGTAGAGGTGAGGAACATGCTATTCGACATCAACAGGAGACTTGGCAAAACCATTCTCATTTCAAGCCACAACCTCGAAGAGCTTCATAAGCTTGCGACTCGCTATGAGTTCATCAGCCACGGCAGTATCCTGCGCAGTGTTACTGCCGCCGAGCTCGAGGAGGGTTGTAGAAAGCGCCTAGTCCTGCGCGTTCAGGAGCCCGAGCGCGCTCTTCTGGAGCTGAGGCGGCACGTTGCCTCCAAAGTCTATATCGATGGGCGTGATCTCTTCGTAGAAGATGGTCAAGAGGATTCGGGGGCGATCGTAAGACTGCTTGCAGATGTTGGAATTAGCATCCACGAGGCCTTTACCGAGCAACAAAGCCTTGAGGAGTACTATGTCGACTTAGTCGCGCGCGAGGGTGATCGATGATGGGCACAAGCCTTTTTGCGTTGGCCCGCAGCGAGACCCGACGTTTATTGAAAAATCGGGTGACGTATGCTTTTGCCGCAGCGGTCTTTTCGCTAATGCTGGCGACGGTCTTCTCCTCCCCGGACGAACAAAACGCCTTGCTGTTCATGGTCGCGGGGGATAACCCGAATAACGTCGGCGGCGCCATAGGCTTTATCGGAAATCTTGTCGACAACAGCGATATTGCGGGTTCGGCGGCGCGAACCTCACTGGTCTTCACCATGCTTTGGATTCCGCTGGTCATCATCTATGCCGTCATCGTGACAGCACGAGACTACTCGTCAGCAAGTTATGATGTGACAAAGGCGAGGGGCGTTCCCGACTCCGTCCTAGTATTGGGCAAATGTGCGGTGCACGGCACATGCCTCTTTCTCGCCTATACCGTTCTCAACGGAATTGCTTTCGTCTACAAATTAGTCCAATACGGTGGTTCGATTACCTGGGATGGTGCCCTGCGCTATGTAGTGCCCGCCTCCCTAGGCGCGGTCGTCCTCGTGGCGCTGTTTATGGAAACATTTTCCCTATACCAGCTAACGCGAAGTGTCGCGGCGACCAGCATAATCACCGTGGCGTTGTCCCTTCTCGTCATGGCGCTGTTCCCCAGCACTTATGGAGACGGGTCGGGCCTTTGGAACCCGCTTCTCTACCTATCCCCCGTTTTTTATCTAATGAATATCTGCGCGCTGCACTTCGGAACTGTCGGGGTGAGCTCGGTGCTGGTCTACGTTGCTGTCGCCGCTTCCACCGCAACAATCGTCTCGGTCGGGGCGCTTAAAATGAGGGAGGTGCTCTGATGGGCTTTTCAAACGCTCTCCGCTCCGAGTTTTTCCGTGGGCATCGTATGCACGTCGGCATGGCGCTGGCGCTGTTATACCTAGGAGTCGCGCTTCTGTACATTCTGGCTGGAACAGGGGCGTGGGTGTCGGCGGGGATTGAGGGTACCTTTGCTGGCTTTTCTGCGGATCCCTCCTATTTCGAGCTGATTAATGTGGGGGGCAGCGTTGCGGAGCGCACGGTTGCCGCCTCCCTCGCGCACACGGTACTCTTCCCCGTCGCCTCGGTTGCCGTGGTCGGGTTACTATTCAACAGCCAAAGGGGAAACGCGAACATCGCTGTTTCACGTGCGAGGGGCATGGGAGAGGGCTCGCTCTACTTTGCCAGGGTAGTCGTCTCTTCCACGTACCTTACGTCCTGCTACGTGCTCTTCACCCTGATTGCTTACATGGCATTTTCAGCGTTCGGGCGGGCAACCGACGTCGCTCTCTTGATTCAAAGGATGTCCCTCAACGTCCTGATAAACATCAGCTACGTCATGGTCTGTGTCACTGCATTTGCCGTCTTTCGCCAAAAGGCGCTAGTTTCGGGAGGGTTGATTACGGCGACTTTTGCCGGGCTCATCGCCGCTATGTCGTTTCCCGGTGATAGCATCTCCGTGCATATGTTCTACTGGATGCGGGTGTGCGGCGTGGGCGTTCCCGGATTGTGCCCAGAGGCTGTCTCCTTTTCGTTGACAAGCGCAATCGTTTGCGCGCCAATCCTCTATGCTTCGCAGGAAGTTCGCCGCAGATTTGACTAGCGCGACGAGGGGACAGGGTCCAGCCTAATGATCACAAATACTGAGCACGACAATGAATACCAAGATACGGAGGACACCTTATATGAAGATGTCTAGATTTAATGTCACGCACGGTGACGATGGCACGACGCTTGTCATGAATGCCCGAGGAGGCGGGATACTCTGCCTTAATCGGGAATATAGCGAGAAATACCATCGTGTGCTTCAGGGCGATTACGAGGGCGCAGACGATTTGATTCGCGAGCTCAAGCGTGGTGGGATGCTCGTAGATGATGACCGAGATGAGTATGCGGAGTTGAGGTTGCAGAGCCGGGCCGCGCGCTTTTCAAATGCGAGTCTCGACTTGACGGTAGCCCCCACCATGGCGTGCAACTTCTGCTGTCCCTATTGCTATGAAAAGGGCCAGGAGTATACGACGATGAGCGAGGACGTGGTGAACCAGCTTCCTGTGTTTGTTCGCGAGAACTACCCGAACATCACGAGCCTGACCGTCGGCTGGTATGGCGGCGAACCTTTGCTTGGCCTCGGTATGATTGAGCGTGTCACAACGCTTCTCAAGGACGCCGTAGGTCCCGCGTGCTCATACGGTGCCTCGATCGTTACGAACGGATACTTGTTGACCCCAGACGTCGCAAGGAGGCTTGCGGCATGTGACGTCAAGACGGCCCAGGTTACCATTGACGGCTCGAAGGCGGACCATGATTCGCGCCGGATACTTCACGATGGCACACCGACCTACGAGCGGATACTGCGAAACATCAGAGACTGCGCGGACATTCTGGAGATATCGATTCGCAGTAACGTTGACAAGACGAACATCTGTGCGGCGTTTGAGCTGCTCGAGTACCTGGAAGATAGCGGTCTCAAGAATAAGGTCCATTTCTATCTTGCCCCGGTCGACAACATTAACGACGTCTGCACAAACGATAGCCATTGCTTCACAATCAAGGAGTTTTCACGTGAGGAGACCGAGTTTTACAGACGGGCAATCGGCAGGGGATTCAAGGTGCGCCCGTTTGGCGGAACGAACCTTGGCATCTGCTGTGCGGTCGGAATCAACTCCTATGTCGTCGACCCCTTGGGGAATCTCTACAAGTGCTGGGATGACATCGGAAGGGGCGAGCGCAAGGTCGGCTCCATTTTCGAGCAGCCCATGCTGAACGCCAACATGATTCGATGGATGTCCTACGAGCCCAGTGACCCGGAATGTCGCGATTGCTTTGCCTTCCCCATGTGCATGGGCGGATGCCCGAACCATGCCCTAAATGGTGGTGAGAAGCAGTGCGTGTCTTTCCGCTACGACGCGGAGCAGAAGATGCTGCTGTCGAAAATGATGAAGGATGTGAACCAGACGGCTGAGACGGACGGAGCGCATGCTTAGATTCTGCGGTAAATACATGATCTGTGCCTTATTCTGGGCATATCTCGCCGTGAGCGTTTGCGTCGGGATCATTTCGCTGGCGACCCCCCTCTTCACTGGTGTCATCATCAATCAGCTGACCATCGATGGTGGCGTTCAGTTGGGGCGGGTCACGCTGCTCTGTTTCCTGCTCGCGTCCCTGCAGGCTGGGCAGGCGGCGTTGACCTACCTATCAGAGATGCTCTATGTCAATTTGCAGTCACACGCGGGCTACCGGCTCAATCTCGACACGATTGAGCACATCAAGCGCCTCCCACAGGAGTTCTTTGTCCACTTTGACGCGTCGTACTATAACCAGCAGATTAACCATGACGCAAACGACCTCATCATCTTCGTAATTGGGTCTGTTGTTCAGGTTGTAAGTAACGCCGTC
>CAUGVQ010000043.1 GCA_959602875.1 uncultured Collinsella sp.
GTCGTCTCTCTCTTGCCGCCGCCGCTGCGGAGGAGGCTGCACGTGCCGCAGCCGCTGCCGCTGAGAAGGAGGCTCGTGAGCGTGCCGAGCGCGAGGCTCGCGAGGCTGAGCTTGAGGCCAAGCGCCGTGCGGTCCCTGCGAGTGACTCCGGTCAGCGCTTCCGTTCGCTTCTTGACCAGATCGCCGCTCAAGAGGAGGTCCTGAAGGAGCGCAGGGAGACGGAGAGCGCCAAGAAGGCCGACGATGCCGAGCGCGGTGGTCGCCGTGGCGAGCGTCGCGGCGCCAAGCGCGATAGCGCGCCGCGTGACGCCGCTCCGACTGCGCACCGTCGCAATGCGTCCGCTCCCTCTGTTCCCGCTGGTATGGATGTTCCCTCGCCGGATAAGGCCGGTAAGGGCAAGCGTCGCCGCGGTGGCCATGTTGCCGAGGAGGACCGCTACAGTCGTATGGCCCGCGAGGCGGAGGAGTACAGCCGCGAGCGTGTGCTCGAGGAGGCCCGCGCCGCTGTCGAGGAGGCTTCCCGCGAGTCCACCGGTCGCCGTAAGAAGCGAAAGGAGAAGCGTGAGCGCGAGGCCGCCCGCGCTGCTGAGGAGCAGAAGATCGAGCAGGCAAAGGCTCAGGGTATCTCTGTTGAGGAGCTCGACGCCGTGCGCGTCTCTGAGGGCGTGACGGTCGCGGAGCTTGCCGAGGCCCTCGATGTTCCGGCCAACGACATCATCAAGCGCCTGTTCCTGCTCGGCACGCCGCTCACGATGACCCAGTCCATGTCCAACGACCTCGTCGAGCTCGTTGCCGACGACCTTGGCCGCCAGATCAAGATCATCAGCCCGGAGGAGGAGAACTCCTTCACGTTCTACGATGATCCGGCGGACCTTAAGCCGCGTCCGCCCGTGGTCACCGTTATGGGCCACGTCGACCACGGTAAGACGAGCCTTCTCGACGCCATCCGCCACACCGGTGTCGCCGCGCACGAGGCCGGCGGCATCACCCAGCACATCGGCGCTTCTGAGATCATGATCGGCGGCCGTCAGATCACCTTCGTCGATACCCCGGGTCACGAGGCGTTCACCGCCATGCGCGCCCGCGGCGCCAAGGTGACCGACGTCGTCGTGCTCGTGGTCGCTGCCGACGACGGCGTCATGCCGCAGACGGTCGAGGCCATCAACCACTCCAAGGCGGCCGGTGTTCCCATCGTCGTTGCCGTCAACAAGTGCGATAAGCCCGACGCCAACCCCGACCGCGTGCGTCAGGAGCTCGTCGAGCATGGTGTCATCCCCGAGGAGTGGGGTGGCCAGAACATGTTCGTGAACGTCTCCGCCAAGACGCGCGAGGGTATCGATGACTTGCTTGAGACGATTCTGCTGCAGGCGGACGTTCTCGAGCTCAAGGCCAACCCGGATACGTTTGCCTCCGGCTATATCCTCGAGGGCAAGCTCGACCGCGGCCGCGGTCCGGTTGCGACGGTCATCGTCAACCGCGGTACCCTGCGTGTGGGCGATGCCATCGTCGCGGGCATGTGCTTTGGCCGCGTCCGCGCCATGCTCGATCAGCACGGTCAGAACAAGGGCGAGGCGCGTCCGTCCGACGCCGTTGAGATCCTCGGCCTCGACTCCGTGCCTGTCGCTGGTGACGAGTTCCGCGTCTTCGAGGACGAGCGCGACGCCAAGAAGCTCGCCGATGAGCGCGCTCTCAAGGCTCGCATCGAGGAACAGAACAAGGTCAAGCACGTTACGCTCGAGACGCTCTTCGACGAGATGAACCAGGGCGAGCTCAAGGAGCTCAACCTCGTCGTCAAGGCAGACGTGCAGGGCTCCATCGAGGCGCTCGCCGACGCGCTCGCCAAGATGGATCAGTCCGAGGTGCGTATCAACATCATCCACTCCGCCGTCGGTGCCATCTCTGAGACCGACGTCATCCTCGCCGCGGCTTCGAACGCAATCATCGTCGGTTTTGGCGTACGTCCGCAGGCTAAGGCCCGCGACCTCGCTGAGCGCGAGAACGTGCAGATCAAGACCTACTCGATCATCTACAAGGCGATCGAGGACATCGATGCCGCACGTATCGGTATGCTCAAGCCTACCGAGGAAGAGGTCCGTACGGGCGAGGCCGAGGTCCGCGAGACCTTCCGCGTCCCCAAGGCCGGGCTTATCGCCGGCTGCATGGTCACCGAAGGCGAGATCAGCCGCGACGACAAGGTGCGCGTCGTGCGCGACGGCGTCGTGGTCTTCGACGGTGTCTTTGGTTCTATGCGCCGCTTCAAGGACGACGTCAAGTCCGTCAAGTCCGGCTACGAGTGCGGTTTGGGTATCGAGAAGTTCCAGGACATCAAGGTGGGCGACGTTCTCGAGGCTTACAAGGTCGTCGAGGTTGCCCGAACCGAGTAGGGGAGGCGACGCATCGTGAAGCAGAACAGCCTGACGCGGCGTCTATCGGCCCAGCTGCGCGAGAAGCTCGGCTATATCCTGCTCTTCGAGATTTCCGACCCGCGGCTCGACCTCATTACTCTAACCGGCGTCGAGGTTGCCCAGGACCGCTCGTTTGCGCGCATCTTCGTATCTTGCGAAGGCGAGCGCTACGAGGAGGTTATGGAAGCACTCGACGCCGCCCGGGGGCGCATCAGGAGCCTGCTTGCGCGCTCGCTTGATTGGCGTGTGACGCCCGAGCTTGAGTTTCGTATCGACCGCTCCACTGACGAGGCGGAGCGTATTGCGCGCGCGCTCGAGAACGTGCCCGAGACGCTCGCCGTCGAGAAGGATGAGGAGGGCTATCCCATTGAGCCCGATACATCCGACGTTGAGGAGGACGATGATGCTCGCTGAACCTCCGCGTGAGGACGCGTGCGACCTTAGTGAGCCGTTTTCTCGTATCGCCGAGCTTATTGACGGCTCTCACACCATTGCGATCTCGGGGCACACCTCGCCTGACGGTGATGCCCTGGGATCGGTGCTGGGATTAGGCCTTGCGTTGCGCTCGCGCTATCCCGAGAAGGAGATTGCTTTCCTTCTAGCGGATGACGCGCCCGTCCCTCGTATCTACCGGTTCCTCGCGGGCGCAGACGAGCTCAAGAGCGCCGTGTCCTATACGGTCGACTCCGACCTCTTTATTGCGGTCGACTGCCCGGTGCTCGATCGCTTGGCTGATGCCGCAGCGGTCGCCCAGCGCGCGCATCACGTTGTCGCGTTTGACCATCATCCGTGTCGTCGTGAGTTTGCCGAGGTGGTGGCTAGACACGTTCAGTGCGCGGCGACCGCGGTGCTCATCGATAAGTATCTCGCCTTCTGTGGGATCGAGGTTGACCCCAGTGTGGCGACCGCGCTTCTGTGCGGTATCGTCACCGACACGGGACGCTTCCAGTACCAAAACGCCGACCCCGTGGCATTTGCCGTTGCGGCGCACCTTGTCTCGTGCGGGGCGGACCCCGCTAAGATCTCGCTCGAGGTCTATCAGAGCCAGCGCATCGAGTACCTTCGCCTTGAATCGCTCGTGATGGGACGCATCAAGACGGTGGCCGACGGGCGCGTTGCCTACAGCTATGCACGCGTGGAGGATATTGCGCGGCGCCGCGTGAGCCAAGATGAGTGCGATGGCCTCGTTGACGTTGTGCGCTCCGTCCAAGGTGTCGAGGTGTGCCTATTTCTGAAGGAGTTCGAACCCGGTCGCATCCGTGGCAACCTTCGCTCTAAGGGGGACATAGACGTCTCCGGTGTCGCTGCAAGCTTTGGCGGAGGAGGGCATGCCGCTGCTGCTGGATTCACCTTCGAAGGCAGCGTGGAGGACGCACTCAGCGTGGCTCTGCCCCAACTTGCCGCACTCGTAGGCGTGGACCCTTCGTCTATCCAGATCAAGCTCTAAGGTGATCATGGCAAAACGTTCTCAAAGCAGGATTAATCTCCTGCTGGGTATCGACAAGCCCTCGGGCATGACCTCTCACGATGTCGTCGCGCGCGTTCGTCGCGCTCTCGGCGAGCGTCGTGTAGGCCACGCCGGTACGCTCGACCCCATGGCCACCGGTGTCATGGTGGTTGGCATTGGTCAAGCGACGAGGCTCCTTGGCCTCATTACGCTCGACACAAAATCCTATATTGCAGAGATTTCCTTTGGTGCCGAGACGGATACCGATGATGTCGAGGGCAGGGTTGTAAGGAAGGCCCCCGCCCGACCCGAACTTCTTGATCCAGAGTTTGCGGCCAAGGCTGTTTCTGGCGTTATCGGTATACAAGAGCAGATTCCCCCCGCGTATTCCGCCATCTCTGTTAACGGAGTCCGCTCCTACAAGCGTGCGCGTTCCGGTGAAGATGTCGAGCTTCCCGCCCGTACGATTGAGGTCATCGATGCGCTGTTGCTCGGTGTTGAGGAGCGAGATGGTAACCCTGTTTGGACCGTTGCCTTCACGGTAAGCAAGGGGACCTACATACGCGCCCTCGCACGTGATCTGGGCCGTACGCTCGACAACGCCGCTCATCTGAGTGCGTTGCGTCGCACCGCTTCAGGCAACATAGGTATCTCCTCATGCCTTGCGCTCGGCGAAGTGAACGAGGTTTCTGCGCAAGCGTCGGCGCTCGATCCCGTGGCGGTACTCGGCGCGCTCTCCTGCCCGGTGGGGGAGGACGTTCTGGGCGATATCGCCAACGGCAGACGCCTTCCGGCGGCCTCCTTGCCTACCTGTGGTGACAAATCCTCTGGTCGTTTGCTCGGTCTTACGCACCATGATGCTCTTGTTGCACTTGCGCGGCACTCGGGCGACCTCGTCATTCCCGAGATGGTGTTTCCGCAGCCGATCGGGGGCGTCCGCCTATGATGCCCTCGAAAGACGAGCTTCGTCGCGACTTTTTGTGCACGGCAAACGAACGACCTATCTATACGCTCGAGGTGGCCCGGTCACAGGGCCCACTCGGCCCTGCGTCAATCGCCATCGGCGCGTTTGATGGCGTCCATGCGGGGCATCGTGAGCTCATGGACCGTACCGTCTCAGAGGCTCGTTCCTGCGGACGCGCCGCCTATGCGGTGACCTTCGATCCCGATCCCGATCAGGTGGTATCTCCTCATCCGGTGAAGCACCTCCTTCCCATGGAAGACCGCCTGCGCCTGCTCTCGGCATCGGGCGTGGACGGCGTCATCGTCGTGCCCTTCACGCATGAGCTTGCGGTGCTCGACCATGTCTCCTTCTTTGAAAACGTGCTCTTTCCCGCTTGCACGGTTGAGGCGATCCATGTGGGGAGCGATTTTCGACTCGGCGCAGGCGGAGCATCTGATGTCTCCGTCATCCGCGCTTGGGGGTTAGAGCGCGGTGTCACCGTGTACGGTCATGATCTTGTGACCGATGCCGGAGCGCCCATTTCCGCCACCCGCATTAGGCGCTATCTTGCTCGGGGCGATGTGCGTTCGGCAGCTCAGGAGCTCGGTCGCCGCTATGCGGTGTCCGGCACCGTCTGCGCGGGCAGGCACGAGGGAACGGGTTTTGGGTTCCCCACCGCCAACATCGTAGTGCCCCGCGGTATCCAGCTGCCGCTTGACGGCGTGTATGCGGGTCTAGCCGCGGTCGACGGCACGGCGTGGCCGGCTGCCATCAACGTCGGTCTGCCGCCGACGTTTTCCGACCATCCCGAATCTGCCCGACTCGAGGCAAATCTCATCGGTTTTACCGGCGAGCTCTACGGTCGCGATTGCACCCTTGCCTTCGATAGGCGCATCCGACCGTCTATGCGCTTCGATTCAACCGAGGAACTCATCTCGACCGTTTTGGGTAATATCGAAAACATCCGTGCGACGTTTGGAGAGGGCGGGGTGAGGTTTGACCGATGATTTCGGATGAAGATCGCGAGCGCGTCCGCGCGGCGACCGATCTGGTCGCCCTGGTTCAGGAGACCGTCCCTCTGCAGCCCCGCAACAAGGAGTTCTGGGGATGCTGCCCCTTCCATGGCGAGAAGACCCCCTCGTTTCACATCATCCCCGCCACCCAGGTCTGGCACTGCTTTGGTTGTGGAGAGGGCGGCGACTGCTTCACCTACATCATGAAGCGGGAGAACCTGTCGTTTCCCGAGTCAATCCGCTACCTCGCCGACCGTGCGGGTATCGAAATCCATGATGACTTCGAGGGCAAGAAGCGCGGCTCCAAACGCTCGCGGATCATCGAGGTCTGCGAGGCCTCCTCCGAGTTCTTCCACACCATGCTCATGCGCGGACGCGATAATCGTCCTCGTGCCTATTTTGCCTCGCGCGGTATGGGCGGTGCGGTGTGCAAGAGGTATCGCCTCGGATTCGCGCCGGGCAGGGGGTCTCTTGTCCAGCATCTAACGAGTCTTGGCTTCACGCCGCAAGAGATGGTCGATGCGAACGTCGCCGTGCGGCGCGACCGCGGCAACCTCTCCGACCGGTTCTACGACCGCGTAATGTTTCCCATCTTCGATGAGCTCGGTCGCTGCATTGCCTTCGGTGGGCGCATTATGGGAGATGGCCAGCCCAAATATCTCAACACTGCCGAGACAAGCCTCTTCCATAAGAAGAAGAACCTCTATGGCTTCAACTGGGCAAAGGACGAGATCGTCGCGCGCGCCGAGGCGATTGTGGTCGAGGGCTATACCGACGCCATCTCCTGCTACGAGGCGGGAATCAAAAACGTCGTCGCTACCCTCGGCACCGCCTTGACGGAGCACCATGTAAAGACGCTCACGCGTTTTGCCAAGAAGATCATCTACCTCTTCGACGGTGACGCCGCTGGTCAGAAGGCTGCAGAGCGCGCCATTCAGTTCATCGAAAACGACGCCGTGGACCTGCGTTGCGTTGTGTTGCCCGAGGGCAACGACCCCATGGAGTTCATTACCGCGCACGGGGGCGACGCCCTCCGCGAGCGGCTGGATTCCTCTGAGCCTCTGATGGACTTTGTGTTTCGCAAGCTCGGCGAACGAAGCGACGTCACAACACCGGGTGGCCGCACGCGTGCGCTCGAGGACGCGCTGCGCCTCATCTTTCCTCTGCGTAAGAGCTACATGATCGATGCCTACTACCAGCAGGTTGCGGACCGTGTGGGTCTTGATGTCGAGAGCGTGCGCTCAAACGCCCCGCGGATCTTCCGAGAGGTCGAGCGCGAGGAGGCAGAGCGGGCTCGTCGAAGCGTCGAAAGGGAGCGCTATCAGTCGCAGCAGGGGAGGGGCGATGCGGTATCCGCTGCTTCTCAAGTGACTCCGCTGGCAACACCTGCTGCAACCTACGATGAGGTGCCCCTTGACGCCTATGACACCCCTGCTCAACCTGCGCCCCCTGCTGAGGTGTCCGCTTCACCTGTGGTCTTGACTGAGCTTGAGCGCCGCGCGCTTACCAGCGAGCGTGAGCTGCTTACGCTTCTCACCGCGCATCCCGATGCCTTCCGCGCCTATGCAGACCGCATCGTCGATATCGACTGGGTGGATCCGCGCCATGAGGCCATCGCCTGGGCAGTCCTTGCAACTCCTGAGGGCACCACGCCCGCCGCTGCCATGGACGCGGCAAGAGCTGTCTGCGAGGAGGCATCCTCACTTGTTTCCGCCGGCAGGATTGGTGCCACAAGCGCGCACCCCACGGATGTCAACATTAAATTCCTGCTCGACACGCTTGAGCTATTCACCGTCCGTCGTCGCCTTAAGGCGGCTCAAGGAAAGCTCAGGCAAGGGTCCGGTCTCACAAGTGAGGAGCGGCGTGAGCTCACGATCAGTGCCTCGCAAGGAGCTGCCCGCATGCGAGCGCTCGAGGCCGAGCTTGAGGGCGTGGCCGACCCCTTTGCACAGACGGTTTCACAGCTCGCATCGGGGGAGTCCCCAGAGATGCCGGCGCGTGAAGACCCAGCGTAAGGGTTTTCGAATTGGAACCGCTTGGGTATAGAAAGCTGTGATAAAGTATTGAACCCTATGAACCATGAAGGGAGACTCTGTGGCAAAAGCGAATGAGAACACGGTAAACGATCTCGATTCGTACGTCGACAAGCTGCTCGAACGCGCTTCGACGACCGGCTCAGTCACCGAGGATGAGATCCAGATCGTCCTCAAGGACGTCGACGTCTCCGATACAGAACTCACGGGCATCTACAGCACGCTGCGCGACCGAGGCGTCGATATCGTCTCTCAGGGCGATGACGATGCCGAGGCACCTCTCGATAGCGATGACTCCGTTCTGGGTGACGACCTTGATGATGAGTTCGAGGACGAGGATATCCGCGCTGCCAAAAATGCGGATGCTGAGATGGCTTCCACCAAGCCTAAGCGCAAGTCCCGCGTCCGCACGTCGCGCTCCCGCTCTCGCGTGCGCGGTATTGATGCATCGACGGTCATGCTCACGGGCGACCCCGTGCGCATGTATCTGAAGGAGATCGGCAAGGTCGATCTTCTGACCGCGTCCGATGAGGTCGACCTCGCCATGAAGATCGAGGCAGGTCTTGAGGCGACGGACAAGCTCGAAGCTGCCGAGCGCGGCGAGCTTGAGCTCACTCGCGCCGAGAAGCGCCGTCTCATGCGCATCGAGCAGGTAGGTCTTGACGCCAAACAGGCGCTCATCTCCGCTAACCTTCGCCTCGTCGTTTCCATCGCAAAGCGCTACGTCGGCCGTGGCATGCTCTTCCTCGACCTCATCCAGGAGGGCAACCTCGGCCTCATCCGTGCCGTCGAGAAGTTTGATTACGAGAAGGGCTTCAAGTTCTCCACGTACGCCACGTGGTGGATCCGTCAGGCCATCACGCGCGCTATCGCCGACCAGGCCCGCACCATCCGCATCCCCGTGCACATGGTGGAGACCATCAACAAGCTCATTCGCGTGCAGCGCCAGCTCCTGCAAGATCTTGGCCGCGACCCGACTCCCGAGGAGATCGGTGCCGAGATGGATATGTCCGCCGATCGAGTTCGCGAGATCCAGAAGATCAGCCAAGAGCCCGTCTCCCTCGAGACGCCCATCGGCGAGGAAGAGGATTCGCAGCTCGGCGACTTTATCGAGGACTCCCATGCTGTCGTTCCGCCCGACGCTGCGACGTTCTCCATGCTTCAGGAGCAGCTCGGTCAGGTACTCGACACGCTTGCCGACCGCGAGCGCAAGGTCATCGAGCTTCGTTTTGGCCTTGTTGATGGGCATCCGCGCACGCTCGAGGAGGTCGGTCGCGAGTTTGGCGTGACACGCGAGCGCATCCGTCAGATCGAGTCCAAGACTCTGGCGAAGCTCCGTCATCCCTCTCGTTCTACGCGCCTGCGCGATTACGTCGAGAACTAAGCGCGACTTTCACATACTTTTGGCGTTTGAGACATCGCCCGCAGCAATCGTTGCGGGCGATGTTTTTGGTATCTAGGAGGAGCATGAATCTCTATGCTGGCTATGTTGCAACGCTTGCGGTACTTGCTATTTCGGGTGTGATTGACCTGCGTACGCGTCGTTTCCCCCATGCGCTGTTCTGTACGCTTCTGCTTATATCATCAATATCCGCCGTCTTGTTCGGTGGGATTGAGACATTGGTGCGCAACGCCTGCGTCTCTCTGCTCCTGGCCTCGGCAGTTCTGGTTTTCGAACTACTATGGCGGCGCTTTACCCGTAGGTCCGGGCAGGGCATGGGGGATATCAAAGCGCTGTTTGCTTTGGCGCTCTTCAACCCAGTGGTTGCGGGAATAAGCTATGCCTGCGCCATGATCGCTCTTGCTGGCGCCGGGGTCGCATTAAAGCAAAAGGCACTCCCGCTGCTTCCGTTTTTCGCAGTGGCTTATGCGCTTGTTTCGATGGCTATCCTATTCGGTATGTGAATCTGTCCGCGTGATATGCGAAGATGATGCAAAGAGGATTGAAAGGGAGGTTTCTATGGCTTCCTGTGAAAGTACTACGGATTTGGTGCTGGCTCGCATGGACCGCATCCAAGGTTCGCTTTCCGATGAGCTTATCGATCGCATGACCGAAGATCGGGCGCGTGGATGGGTGAACCCCTACCGTGCCGATGACCGCGATGTGATTCGTCGTGAGCAGCGTCTAGGTGACGAAGCGAGCATCTGGCGCCCCGCGTACGTGCGGGATGTGGAGAAGATCATTCACACGCCCGCCTATAACCGGTATGCCGGTAAGACCCAGGTGTTCAGCTTCCGCAGCAACGACGACCTCTCGCGTCGCGGCCTCCACGTCCAGCTCGTCGCGCGTATCGCGCGTGACATCGGATTCGCCCTCGGCCTCAACTGCGACCTCATCGAGGCGATCGGTCTTGGGCATGACCTCGGCCACACGCCGTTTGGTCATGCGGGTGAGCGCTGCCTGAACGATGTCTACCATGCGCGCACCGGACGCTGGTTCTTCCACAACGTGCACTCGGTTCGCGTGCTCGACACCCTGTACGGACGCAACTTGTCGCTTCAGACACTCGACGGTGCGCTCACCCATAACGGCGAGTACGAGCAGCAGATTTTTGAGCTCTCTGGGCTTTCTGGGTTCGACGAGTTCGACATGGTACGTGAGCGTTGCTATACCGAGGGTGATCTTGCTATCGGCCATCTTAGGCCCATGACGCTTGAGGGCTGTGTGGTGCGTATCTCCGACATCATTGCCTACGTGGGGCGCGACCGTCAGGACGCCATCGCGGCGGGCCTTCTTCACGAGGATGCTTTTGAGGACGGTCTTGGAGGCGGTTACAACTCGTGGATCTTGACGCACGCCTCTGCCGACATCATCGAGCACAGTTACGGCAAGAACCGCATCGAGATGAGCGAGGACCTATTCGCGGAGATCCGACGCGCTAAGGCGGAAAACTACGCAAAAATCTACCGTTCAAGCGGGATAGAAGGAGAGCGCGCCGAGGAACTCGCCCGCGCCTTCGAGCTCGTGTACGATCGCTGCCTCTCCGACCTAGCGAAAGAGGACGATTCGAGCTATATATTCCGACACCACATCGCGCGTATTGAGCAGGCGCTTTCCTATTACGGTAGGCGTTACAACTGGAAAGATGACCCAGATCAAACGGTCGTGGACTATATCGCAAGCATGACCGACGGGTACTTCACCGAGCTTGCCACGCGCTACTTCCCCGAGATCCGCTTTCCTCAGCGGACCTATATCAACGAATAGGACGATGTATGGAAACGCTGTTTAGCCAAGGCGAGACGGAGCGGACCCTCAAGAACGCTCCGCTTGCGGTGCGCATGAGGCCAAAGACGCTTGACGACTATGTCGGCCAGGCAAAGGCGGTGGGACCGGGGTCGTGGCTGCGTTCCGCCATCGAGCACGACGTACTCTCAAGCGTGATTCTCTACGGGCCGGCGGGTACGGGAAAGACTACGCTCGCACATATCATCGCGGCGCATACGCGTAGCGAGTTTGTCGAGGTATCGGCTGTCACCGGTACGGTGAAGGACCTGCGGCATGAGATTGACGAGGCAAAGCGTCGCCTCATGGCATACGACCGACGGACCATCCTCTTTATCGATGAGATTCACCGCTTCAACCGCTCGCAGCAAGACGCTCTTCTGCATGCGGTCGAGAACCGTACCGTCATCATGATTGGCGCTACGACGGAAAACCCGTATTTCGAGGTCAACTCGGCTCTGTTGTCGCGAGCACGTGTCGTTGAGCTCGAGCATTTGAGCAATGATGATATCGCTTCCTTGATTCGGCGCGCGCTTACGGCGCCGCAAGGGCTCGCTGGTGCTTACAGCGCTTCAGATGAGGTTGTCGATGCGATCTGCATGCTTGCCGCCGGTGATGCCCGCTCCGCGCTCACTACGCTTGAGCTTGCGAGTGAGATGGCACTCGTCCGTTCGGATTCCGAAGATAACGCTGGTCGAGAGACCGGGGGCTCAGCACCGATAGAGATAACGCTTGATGATGTCCGTATGGCAAACCCGCGTCGCGGCCTTTCCTACGACAAGGCGGGCGACATGCACTACGACATCATCTCCGCCTTCATCAAGTCCATGCGTGGCAGTGATCCCGATGCTGCAGTGTATTGGCTTGCGCGCATGATCGATGCGGGGGAGGACCCCAAGTTTATCGCCCGACGCATTCTCATCGCCGCGTCGGAGGATATCGGCAATGCCGACCCCCAGGCCATCTTGGTCGCTGAAGCGGCGTTTAAAGCGGCTGAAGTTATCGGCTACCCGGAATGTCGCATTAACCTCGCCCAAGCTGCCATCTATAACGCTCTTGCGCCTAAGTCTAACGCCTGTGAAGCAGCGATCGACGCCGCCCTTGCCGATGTGCGCACGAGCGGTCAGCGCGAGGTGCCGAACCACCTGCGCGACCGCCACCGACCCGGCTCGGATGAGTACGGGTCCTATCTCTACCCCCATGACTATCCGGAGGGCTGGGTCGAGCAGCGCTATCTGCCCGACGGTCTTGAGCGTGGCGCCTTCTGGAAGCCCGCTGGTCGCGGCTGGGAGGAATGGCGCTTCGAGCAGAGCGCCCGCGACCGCTCGGGAAATGCGCCGGTAAGCTCCTGAGTAATGCGGTTCTTGTTAACTGGCTAAGGGAAGATTTGAGGAGTAAATGGAAATCACTCTAATTTTCATAGTGATATTGGCAATTATTGTCATTCCAGTCATGAGTTTTTGTTCTGCATCTGCAGCAAGAGACAGACAAGATGAGAAGCTGCGAAATGTTATGAATAGCATGCCTATTTCTGCTAAGGATTTCCTTGACCAATGGATTGTGGGCGGGCGAGGGTCGAATCTTGGATATAGGTCCCTTGATAGAGCTGGTTGTTATGTCATTCTTATAAATCCGATTGAGGGTAAGACCGGAACGGAGTCTTATGAAGCTGTTTATATTGGACAAAGCGTTAATGTGTGTTCTCGCGTGCGCCAGCATTTAACCGGACATGGTAATGGCGATGTATATGCTGATGTGAGGTCGGGCAAGAATGTTCAAATTCTAATTCTTCCGTGCGATAAATCAGAAATGAACAATAAAGAGAAAGAGCTAATCTCCATCTTTGACGCTACAAAATCTTATAATCGGACAAAAGGAGGCGCAAAGAAGCGAAGCTCTTAAAAGCCTTGCCAGGTTTCTCATCACTGAGCAAAGATTATCCTCGTTCTTTCAATTCAAGAGTTGCTTTGAGCTTGGGCCAAAACGGGTACTATAAATCACTGTATATAACGTACGACCTTAAGGTCACCCTGAGATGCTGGGAGGCAGCATGGACCCCCTCCAAATCGTTCTCATCGTCGTCTGCGCTGCGGCTGTTTGGGCGCTTATTGAGATTGCGCTCCTTGCCCGCAAGGGACGCGCGTCCGTCCAGACGCTCGATTCTGCTGTGAGCGAGATCAACGAGACGCTGGCAGAGGCAAAGCCCGTCATCGCAAAGCTTGATGACACGCTCGAGGAGCTTCAGCCCGCCGTTCAGCGCGTTGAGCCGCTTCTTGCAAGCGCTAACGTGGCGGTCGACGCCCTTTCCGCTAACCTCGTTGAGGTTGAGGCCGTCGTGCGCGACGTCTCCTCGTTTACTGGTACCGCCGTTAACGCCAAACATGCCGCCCGCGGCGTGGCGAATTCTGCGACCGGCGCTGTGCAGCGCTTCTTGAACAAGCGCAAGGGTGAGGAGGGCGATACGGATCGCGCCCTTACCGAGGGTGCTGCTGAGCCAGTTGTTCAGCCTGAGAAGGAAAAGCCCGTCGAGCGCCAATACTTCACCTACGGTGTCGACGAGTCCTCTGCGCCCGCTGGGGAGGCAGATCATGAGTAACGCGAACACCGTTAAGCTCGAGGTCGCATCTTCACCGGAGCTTGCCCGCCTCGTCCGTATGACTGCCGCGAACGTCGCCGCGCTCTCCGGTATGTCGGTCGATCGCATCGAGGATATGCGCATGGTCGCCGAGGAGGCTTTCATCTTTGCCTCATCCATTGACCCGGACGGCGTGCTCTCCATCGCCTTTGACGTGGATTCTGACGGTGTCTCCATGGTGTTCACCACCGGAGTCGACTCGATCCCCGCCTTGGAAGAGGGGGATCCCGCTGCTTACGCTGACCTCATCTTGGGTGTGGTTTGCGATTCCTATGAAAAGCTCGCCTCGCCTGTGAGGCTTTCACTCGAAGTCAGGACGGATGCCTGATATGCCCCAGAGATCTTCTTCAGGAAAGACCGCTTGGGATAAGGAGAAAACGCACGAGCTCTTCCGCCGCTATAAGGAGGAGGGCGATCGCGACGCTCGCGAGAAACTCGTCATGTCCCATCTCAATCTGGTCAGATTCCTTGCCAATAAATTTAAGAACCGAGGCGAACCCATCGACGACCTTATGCAGGTCGGGTATTTGGGTCTTCTCAAGGCCATCGATGGTTTCGACCCCTCGCGCGGTCTTGAGTTCACCACCTACGCCACGCCGACGATTCTCGGTGAGATCAAACGACATTTCCGCGACAAGGGTTGGTCCGTACGCGTGCCGAGGCGCCTGCAGGAGCTTTCTGCCAAGGTCAACCAGGCTACCGATGTCCTGACCGTTCAACTTCAGCGCTCGCCTAAGATCGAAGAGGTCGCCGATTACCTCGACGCTTCGGTGGACGAGGTGCTCGAGGCTATGGAGTCTTCCTCAGCGTACAGCTCGGTTCCCCTTGAGGGAACCGGGTCCTCGGAGAGCGACGACGCTCCGTCGATTATCGATCGCTATGCCTCCGACGATGCCGATCTTGAGCTCACCGACGATAGGATCATGATTGAGGACGCGCTGGACGACCTGTCGCCCCGTGAGCGCGAGGTCATCGAGCTCAGGTTTAAAGAAGGGCTCACGCAGATTGAGATGGCCGAGCGACTCGGTATCTCGCAGGTCCAGGTGTCGCGCCTTCTGCGTCGCACCCTTAAGAAGATTCAGGACAAGATCGATCCGTCCGGAAGCTTGGTGCGTTCATGATGGAGCAGGGTCCTATGCGCCGTGAGCGCAGCATCAACCTCGGCCGTCATGACTTTGCCTTTGGAATCGGGCTCCGCGTTTGGATTGTGGTTGGTGCCATCATCATCGGTACCGCCGCTTTGAACGTTCTGGACGTGCTTGCGCCGGTCATCGAGTTCTTTGCCGTCGGATCGCTCGTCGCCTTCGTGGCCGCTCCTATCGTAAACGGGCTGGAGGCGCGTGGCGTCTCGCGCAGTGCCGGCGGACTCGTGGGCCTCGCCGTAGTGATCGCGGTCATTGTACTCATCTTGATGATCGTTGCCCCGCTCATCTTCTCGCAGCTGCTCGAGCTCTTCTCCCGTGTGCCGCAGCAGCTTCGCGACCTCGGAGATTGGCTGGGCACGCTCGCCGGTGATTTCAAGTTTCTCGCCGAGTATTCCTGGGCGTCACAGCTGAGCACCGTCTTCGATACGGTTGCCGACAACGCTGCTCGTTATGCCGCAACGGTGGCCGGAGATCTGGGTCGCGGTGTGATCCCGTTCATTTCATCTGTCGGGTCGCAGCTCTTCATTGTTTTCCTTGGTGTCGTTCTTGCTTACTGGCTCGTCTGCGATTACCCGCGTATCCATCGCGAGATCGGCACCATCGTGGGTGAGGGTCACGAGATGAGCTATCGCTTCATGGTCGCCATCCTCTCGCGTTCAGTCGGCGGGTACATGCGCGGCACCATCATCACCTCGGCGATCGATGGCGCCCTCTCCTTCGTCGGTTTTCTTGTGATTGGGCATCCATATGCCCTGCTTATGGGCGTGCTCACGGCACTCTTCCACCTCATCCCGGTGGTCGGCCCTGTGATTTCCTCGGCCTTCGCCACGCTCGTCGCCCTGTTCTACAGCCCGGCGCTTGCTATCTGGACGCTCGTCATCTGCATGGTCGCGCAGAATATCACCGACAACATTCTGTCTCCGCGTATCATGCAGTCCGCTGTTTCGGTCCATCCCGCTATGAGTCTCGTTGCCATCGTTGTGGGCTCTGCCCTCATGGGTCCGCTCGGCATGGTCGTCGCCATTCCGCTTTGCGCTGCCCTCAAGGGCCTGTTCATCTTCTATTTCGAGAAGCAGACCAAGCGTCAGATCGTCTCTTGGGACGGTGCCGTGTTCCAGGGCCAGCCGTTCCACGATGAGGCGGGGGACCCGGTTCCCGCCTATGATGCGCTCGGCAATGACTCCTTCGTGAGCGATTCGCAACTTATCTCTGATGAGGCGGCACCTTCCGCTGAGGCCGAGCCCAAG
Source organism: uncultured Collinsella sp. (assembly GCA_959602875.1). Taxonomy (GTDB): domain Bacteria; phylum Actinomycetota; class Coriobacteriia; order Coriobacteriales; family Coriobacteriaceae; genus Coprousia. The sequence continues at coordinate 16,095 of CAUGVQ010000043.1, forward strand.
CCGCCTGAGCTCGAGAATCCATGGGCAAACCTTATGGCGCTCAACAACCTCCAGGCGCGAGGTACCGGCATGTTTCGTAACCCCTTCGCCTCCGAGAATGACGACTCCGCGGGAGATGGGACAAAGACGTCCTAGCGGACCTTGGTTTTCGTTATAATTCATTCGTTTGACAGCATTTTCGTTACCAGGAAGAGGCTTCCCATGGCTGCAGCCGATTTTCCCACGATGACCACGGCAGAGATTCGCTCTGCGTTCCTCAAGTTCTTTGAG